>NZ_JBHWIQ010000016.1:0-214526 GCF_042732055.1 Streptomyces sp. NPDC059816 | reverse complement strand
GACACACATGACGGTGATCTTCACGCAAGCGTCAACCATGGAGATCACCACCAGCACATCACAGGATGCGACTGATCAGTTACCCAACACTTTCTTAGGCGGCCTACCGTCCTGCGAGTCGGTAACCGCTGGCCCCGTCCACCGTGCTGGCCAGCAGGAGCCGGGCCGGGGCACCTCCGAAGGCCGCAGAGACGGCCTGGTTGAGGCGCTGAACGTACTTGGGCACCGAGGACGGGGCGACGTAGAGCCTCGCCGCGATCCCCTCGGTCGACATTCCGGCCTCAGGAGCGTCGTACACGACCTTCACCACGTCGAACAGGCGCTCCGACAGCTCACACGCCACGTTCCCTTCGCTGTCGCGTGCCCCCAGGAGGACCGTCCGGCCAGGACCAAGGGCGACATGGACGATGACCATCTCGGCCGATGCTTCGCTTGCCTCCTCGGAGGCGGGGTCGGCAAGGTTCATCCGGGCCAGACGCTGCATCGCTTCCTCGTAGGCCGACACCGTGTAGTACGCGGCCCGAATGGTGGCGCGCTTGCCCGAGGCGCCCGGCTCGTTCCATAGTCCGGCCTCCGGGTCCCACAGACCGTTCATCAACTTCCACGCCTTGGCGAGGCAGGGATCGCGCGGGCTGGCACCGGCCCGGATGGCGGCCTGGGTGCACAGCGCGTACGCCATGTGCACCCAGGCCGTGCCCTGCACGTCCTTGTCATCCTCGACGAACTCCTCCCACCGGTGGTGGTTGTACAACAGCCACTGGCCGGCCTCGACGACCACGTCGGACAGCCGCTTCAGCCGCACCGGGCCGTGCACCCCGCACGCCTCCCGCGGGCCGTCCCGATAGGCGGGCTCCCCGCCGGGCCCTGTTCCCGAGCAGACGGTCGACAGCGCGAGCAGACACAGCGCGGTTTTACTTGGGCTCGGATCGGTGTCGATGTAGGTACGCCACCCCCATGCCCCGCTGGGGCGCCGGTGGTAGAGCAGGCCGTGCACTCCGTGGTCGATCAGCGGTTCGACGCGCTCCAGGAGGCTGCTGGTCTCCACCCCGCCGGGTAAGAGGAGTCCGGGTCCGAAGTTATGGAGAGCATCTCTGAGCTCGGCGAGCCGGTGCACCACCAGGGCGGTCTGGTGTAGCGAGGTGTCGTCGAGTCCGAGGACTTCTGGCCAGCCATGGTCGACCTGATGGTCCTCCAGCCAGCCGACGCACCAGGCTGCGGTCTCCGCGACGCCGTGGTGATGGAAGAAACGAGGGTGGGACAGCAGTCCGGCCAGGCCGAAGGCGATGAACCGGGTGTGCTCGCCACGGCCGCCTTTTGGCCGTGGCCGCGAGTGCTCCGGGATGGCGCTGGTGAGGAAGTCGAGCCCCTGGCGAACCGGCTGTCCGGCGATGCCGGCGGCCCGCAGAATCGGCAGGACCTCGCTGGTGTTGACGATCGACGAAACTGAGGTCAGGGTGAGGCCCCACCCGCCGTCGTACCCCTGGTTGCGCAGCAGCGTCCGGGCGGCCTCGCCCGCTCTGCTCTCGAACGCCGTGAGCCCGACGTACGCACTCTTCATGATTCGCCTCCGCCCCCGACCAACCCGTACTGCCGGTCGGACCGTACCCAACTCGCCTACGCTAGAAGCGCGTTCGGGGTCGAGATGCTACCTGCGGTGCATGGTCATGAAGCCGTTAGTGTTCCAGCATGCCCAGGATGTGTGGCCCGAGGGCCAGACCCTGCTCCACGCGTATCTCACCCCACACGAGCAGGACCGCGAGCTGGAGGTCGCTCGTCGCCCGGGGGCGGGCAGTCCTGCGGGAGTTTCCGATCACCTGCGTGGAGGAGTGCTGGCTTCACATCAAGAGCGTTATCTCCAGGATGATCTTCCTCTCTGGGACGTCTGGTCTCAGGGGGAACGCCGTACATCCTGAAGGGTATCCAGCAGTTGATAGGCATGTCTGTTACGTCTGGTCAGATAGAGCGGAGGTTCCGGAGCGAGAAGGCGGTATCTCCCACTACAGGCAAGGTCGCCTGGGTGATCGTCGACACCGGGACGTACGAGTTGCATCCCGAAGGCACGACGTTCGCCGCGTCACTTCGCTGCCGCGGGCTGTCCTCGAACACAGAGCGGAACTACACCGGCAGGACCGCTCTCTACCTCTCGTACGCCGCAGCTGTGGCACCGCGTGGCAGAACCCCACGATGAACCAGATCAGCGGCTTTCTGCACTGGCTTGTCGATGTGCCGCTGCCGGCCCGCGGCCGAAGGGAACCACTGGAGCCGCGGTTCCGGAAGAAGCGGTCGGCGAACGCCGTGGTGACCACGACGTGTGAGTTTCTGCGCTTCGGTGTCCGGCAGGAATGGGTCCCCGTCGACGTCGGGATGCAGCTGTCCAACGAGAAGCACCTCGTGTATCTGCCGCGCGGGTACCAGGCCGGGGAGGACGGGCAGTTCCGCACGATCCAGGCGTCGGAGCTCAAGTTCACGGTGTCCGACGAGGGGATTGCGTGGTTGCCCCCGGACGAAGTCGACCGAGTGGTGCTCGGCACGACCCGCGCCCGGGACCGCTTCCTCGTCGGTCTGCTCTGGGTGACCGGCATGCGCATCGGCGAGGCTCTTGGGCTGCGCCGCGAGGACATGCACCTGCTGTCCAATTCCCGAACGCTGGGCTGCTCCATAGCGGGCCCGCACGTTCATGTGCGTCGCAGGATCAACACCAATGGCGCGCTTGCGAAGTCGCCGGTGTCCAGGGCAATTCCGGTGACCGAGCTGGCAGTCGGCCTGTACGTCGACTATGTCCATGAACGCGATGACGTCGCGGTGCTCTCCCCGGAGGCATGGACGAGCGACATGGTCTTCGTGAGCCTCTTCCGTGGGTCTATCGGCCGTGCCATGACGTACTCGGCTGTGAAGGACATGTTCGACCGGCTGGCGTGCCGGGTCGGCCTGGTCGTCCGTCCGCACATGCTGCGGCACAGCGCCGCGACCGAGTGGATCCGCTCCGGCGAGCCGCGCGATGTCGTCTCCGCGCTGCTCGGACACCAGTCGCCGTCCTCCCTCGCTCTCTACCTCCACATCACCGACGGGGAGATGAGGACCGCGGTCGAGAACGTAGCGGCCCGGCGAGAACTGGCGGGTGTCCGATGAGCCTCGCATCGACCACGCTCGTCCACGAGCTCCCCGTCCCGGTCGACTCGGCCGCGTGGGAGACCTGGCTGGTCAACAATCTCGTGGCCGCCTGGCGGCCCAACGAGTGGAACCCTGAAGCACTGTTGTTCACCGGGGACTTCACCAACCCGCTCACCTGGGTGTTCCCGTGCAAGGTGGCGGAATGCAGTCGACCGTCCCTGACCAAGGGCGGCGCCTGCCCCAGCTGCACCGCACGGATGCGGCGCGAGGGGCTGATCGCCGACCAACTCGTCATCGCTCCCAGTGCTGGCCGCGACCGGGCCACCGGAACCGAGCGCCAGTGCTCGGTATCCCGACGTGGTGTCCGCTGCGGTCGTGAGGACGAAGCCGGGGGGCTGTGCGCGTCGCACAGGGAGAAGTGGACTCGTCACCGGCGTGACCGTCCAGACGCGGATCGGGAGCAGTGGGCGACCGTGATTGCCGAGCCCATGGCGGCCCGGCCCGGATGCCTGGTCACCGGGTGCGACGACCAGGTGGCCTCGGGGAAGAGCCTGTTGTGCCGGTATCACGGAGGACGTCGGCGGGAGGCGATCCGGCGCGGAACGGTCCGAGCAGAGGCGGAGTGGGCGGAGCGGGACACCCCGTGGATGGCGCCGCACCAGTTCTCGCTCGCTCCTCTGGCACCGCTGGCCCGCCTCGAATTCCTTTACGCACTGCAGAGGCGAGAGGCACGCGGCGCAAAGATCGCGCCGGGGACCGTGCGGCAGACGATTGATCTGCTGATGGACGAGGGCAGCCTGGCCGCGGTCGATCCGGACCGTTTCCCGGCGGGTGGCACGAATCGGCTCTACACCGCGCACGAGCTGATCCGCTGGGTGCACGCCGGGTACAGCGAGTTCCGCGGGGTCGACCCGGCTCAGCAGGACACGATTGACCTGCGGACGCTTGGCCTGTCGTCGACCAAGACGCGCTCGGGATGGCGGACCCGCAGTGGCACCGCCTCCCTGGCGGAGATTCAACAGGGCGGGCTGCGGAGCCTGTTGATCAGCTGGGCCCGTCTGACGCAGCCGGACTCGGAGGAGTTCGCGGCGACGCGGAAGGCGTGCATCGTGGCGTCGACTGCCCCGTCACTGCGCCCTGGCGGCGGACATGATCCGGCGGCGTTGCGGCTGGTCGATATGGACGCTGTGGTCGATGCCTGCGCGGTCGCCACCCAGCAGGACGGGTCGTTGTACGCGTATGCGACCCGCAAACAGCGCAAGCGGAAGTTCGGCGACCTGCTGGAGTTCGCCCGGCGCGAGGGCCTGCTGCCCGAGCTGTCGCCGAAGTTCGCGGTGCAGTCCTATCACCGTATCCCGGTCATGGAGGAGCAGGAGGAGGACGAGGCCGGCAAGGCCATCCCGGAATACGTGATCCGGCAGCTCGACGGACAGCTCGGCTCGATCGGGCGCGACCGCGTGTACGGGCCGCTGAGTGCGGAGGACACTCACTGGCTGATGCAGACCGCGTACGTGGTCTGCAGGGACACCGGCCGCCGTCCGCGCGAGTTTTGCGGGCTCGCGCTGGACTGCCTGCGTCATGAGGACGGCGAGTACACGCTGATCTGGGACAACTTCAAGGGCAAGCGCCTCAAGCGGTACCTGCCGATTGAGAGGGTCACGGCCGAGGCGATCCTGGCGTGGAAGCGCCGGCGGCTTGAGCTGTCCTTCCCCGAGCACACCGAGGGCTACCTGTTCCCGGCGATCGGCGAGGTTGCGAAGTCACCGCACCTGAGCAGCCACGAGTTCGGCCAGGTGCTGCGGGCGTGGGTGGATGGCCTGGACAAGATCGATTCCGACGCACCCGGCGAAGACGGCTCGCCGTTTCCCTTCGACCGGTCGAAGATCTTCGCGTACGCCTTCCGCTCGTCTTACGCGCAGCGGCATGCGGACGCGGGGACCCCGCTCGACGTCCTCATGGCTTTGATGGATCACCGAAATGCCTCCACCACGATGGGGTACTACCGCGTCACGATCAAGCGGAAGCGGCAGGCGGTGGAGACGCTGCGGCTCCACGCCGTTGACCGCCACGGCAACACGGCGCCGTTCCCCTCGGGCGTCTCTTACGAGCAGAAGTCGGTCGCGGTTCCCTTCGGCGGTTGCACCGAGCCGTCGAACGTGAAGGCCGGCGGGCAGAAGTGCCCGATCCGCTTTCAGTGCGCAGGCTGTGGATTCTACCGGCCTGACCCGTCGTACCTGCCCGCCATCGAGGATCACGTACGAGAGCTGAAGGCGGACCGCGAGATGGCGGAGGCCATGGGAGTCGACGACTTCGTGATCTGTAACCTGTCTGACCAGGTCACCGCCTTCCAGGGCGTGATCGAGCGGATGAACCAACGTATGGGCGACCTTCCCGAGGAGATCCGGGCCGAGATCCAGGAAGCGAGCCGCGTGCTCCGTAAGGTGCGCGCGACGGACGGACTCTGCTGCCGTTGACCGTGGTGAACCGACAGGAGACGAGTGGATGAGCGGCCGGGGGAAGTCGGCGCACGTCCTGGTGGAGGCGCGGCGCCTCGACAGCACCCGCAAACGCGCCCGGGCCCTGACGGTGGTGGACCAGATGGTGGCCGCCGGGGAGCCCGTGACGTTCGCCGAGGTCCGTCGGCGCGCGAAGGTCTCCAACTGGCTGGTCTACGCGGACGGTGTCCGCGAGCACATCGACAAGGCCCGCACGCAGCAGATCCTGAAGCCTGCGCACGATCGGGCGGCCGGTCTCTCCGTGAGCGCCATCAGCCTGAAGACTGACCTTGAACTGGCGCGGGCCGAGGCCCGCGCACTGCGTCAGGAACGCGACCAGCTCAAGGCGGCACTGCAGCGCAGCCTCGGCCATCAGCTCGACCAGCTCGGCAACGCGGACCTGGTAGCGCGAATCGACGAGCTGACCGTGGCCGCGCAGCGGCTGACCGGCGAGCGGGATGAGGCACGAGCGGAGACCTCCGCACTCCAGCTCCAAGTTGCGGCGCTGGAGGACGACCTCGCGGCTTCCAGGACGAGCCTGCGCCGGATGATCCGGGAGGGCAACCTGCCGCCTCAGTGACCCACGCGAAGCGGGCCGGGACGCCCTCGGCGTGCCGGCCCGCTCGCTACGCGCCGCCGAGCGGGATGGTGGCGAGCCGCTCCCAGGTGATCGTCTTGGTGGTGCTGTCCGCGGTGACGTCGACCAGCTGCACATCTGTGACATGCAGGGGCGCGTGGCTGGGTCGGACTCGGCGCAGGATGCGCCGGGCATCGTCGGAGGACGCTTCCTCGCGTGACGGTAGCGTCGGATACCTGAACCCTCGGAATGCCGTCGGCGTCGTGTCTGAGCAGTGTGATGCAGCGTCAGCTTCTGCGCAGGACTTCCTGGGGTTGGTGTCCGCTGGACCCTCCACATCTGCACCGGGCTGTCCACCTCCCCGAATGTCGACAGCGGACCCCATCGTGAAAGCGCACGCCGACGCGTTACTCAGCAGCTCCGGCGCAGCCAGCATTGTGCTCGCCGATCTGCGCGACTCACGGCCATCGTGGACCGCCCCGACGCCCGCGAAGTCATCAGCTTTGACGAGGCGATCGCCCTAGGAAGAGCCTGATCGGCTCGATGCCCTGTTCGCTTGCGCAGTCGTTCCCGAGTGGAGGCTGTTCACTCGAGGAATCGTTCTTGGTGGCAGGGTTTTGAGGCCCCGTTCTGCGATTGCGGCGCTTCCTTGGCTTTTCCTTGCCACCCGCCGCGCGAGCTCGGCCTCCCTGCTCCTCACGCTCCAAGGAGGCGGCGCGCCGGTCCAGCCGGGTCGCCTCAGTAAGCTTGCCTTCCTTGCGAAGAAGTTCTGCCGTATAGCGCATGGCGGCATGTTGTTTCTTGTCAATTCCCCGTTTGAGCCAGATACGCGCCTCATCAACGTGCCCAAGGTCTGCCAGGAGTCTGCCGTAGAAGGGAATTGCACCGTCCAGCCCACTTTCAACAGCCCTGCGAAACCAGATTAAGGCAGTCCCGTAGTCCTCCTGATTGTGATAGGAAACACCGAACAAGAGCATGGCGAAAGAATGGCCCATGTGTGCAGGCACTCGGAGAATCTCTTGCGCAGCCTCGTGATCGCCTTGGGCGAGCTTGTGGCTACCCAGTTCCGTCGCGGCATCGGGATGACCTGCAGCGGCTGCCCGAGCTAACCAAGAAGCCGAAGCCTCTGGGTCCTCTTGACGCAAGCGATCTGACAAAGCGGCCATCGCTTTGACGTCGCCTTCCTCAGCTGCCCGGTTCAGCCAGTACTGGGCAGCCTGCCTGTTGCCCCGCTGATCCTCCAATTCACTGAGGTCCCGCATTGCCTCGACACTGCCGGCCTCAACAGCACGACGAAGCCATGAATGCGCACCAATTAGATCGCCCTGCCGCGTTAGGAGCGATCCGAGGTCGCGCATCGCGTCCTGGTCCCCGGCCTCGGCAGCGGGGAGGAACGCCTCGCGCGCCGCCTCGCCTTGACCATGCATGTCCAACATGAATCCGAGGACCGCCACACCAGCGCGGTGGCTCGTCGCAGCCGCACGCCGTGCCCAGTCCCGGGCTACCTCCGGGCTCCCCTCATTGTGGTGCATGGCGGCAAGGCCGATTAGTGCGTCCACATCCTCCTCAGTCGCCACAGCACGCTGAAAGGCTCTGTCGGCCAGATCGATCCGAGACGCGTTCCATGCCGCAACTCCGATGCGACTGCACTGTTCTCGACTGGATTCGTCGACGAGCAGGCGCCAGACTTCATGCGGGATACTCGCGTCATCGCGCGTATCCCAAGCCTGCTGCAGCAGAAGGTCGGAAGGATGGTAACCGTCAACGTGCCCCATACGCTTCGCCGATGGGTTCAGGGGAGCCGTAGTTCCCCTAACAGAGGTGCAGGCCCATTCCATGGCCGTTGGAAACCAATCTGGCGCCGCCTTGGCGCGCTGTACAGCAGTCAAATAGTGAGGGGCCAGTTGCTCCAGCAGAACTGCCGGGATGGGGTCGCGATGGCCACAGCGCCGGGCATCGATCGCAGACGCGACGATAGCCGCTCCATATACATTGTCGGGATTTTCCCAGTAACGGAGCAGATCCGGTTGTGCGGCGAGCACCTCGGTGAGGTTTCCTGCCCGTTCCTGAGTCAAAGCCTCCTCAATTCGGGGGTCAGTGGCAGCAAGAAACTTAGCGCGATCACGTTCAGTGCGTGTGATATGCGGCGGTAGGTCGAAGCGCTTCGCTAAGTCAAGGACATTGCGGCTGCTCTCGCCAGGCTGCCAACCGGCAACAAGGCCCTGCCCTCCCGAGCGCTGCTCGTTGAAGAAATTTGGCCAAATGGTCCCAATCAAAATCACCGGGTTGTCTGGATCGATGAGCAAGCGTCGGACTGTGACAAAATCCAGCCCACCAGGTCCCAGGTAATTCTGCAGCTCATCAAGCCAGATGACAGTGCGCGCCAAAGGGATATTGGAATCTAGCGTAGACCGCAACTCTTCGGCCGTCGCTGGAAGGAGAAGGCGCCACGTCGGCGCGGCCGTCTTGATTGCTTCGTAAGCAGTCCTCGTCTTGCCGGAGGCGGCCGAACCCACAATTACCGCAAAAACACTCCCGGTAGCATGTGAATGCAGTGTATCGCGCAACTTTCCGTCGATGTCGCGTGTCACGTACGACGGGAGCTCTGCGGATAGCCCATGCATAGGGTGGTCAGGCAGAGGGATTGCCGGGTGGATACCCAAGAGTGCACGATCTGTCACCTCGTGCACCAAAGGCAGTTCGCCTCGTGAGCCATATCGTTTTCCCGCCGCTATCTCTGACCCGTGAGGTGCGGCGTCAGCCTCAGTGAATGCTGGCAGGGTGATGTCGGCGAGCTCCGGTGGACCGTCTCCATAACGTTCCAGGCGTGCGACGAATCCAGGATCTGTGATGAAAGCGTGAGCGGGGCAGGCGTGTAGCCGGCGGTTCTCGTACGCGTCGTCGTCATGTACGACAACGCCGACGAGATGCTGATGGCAGAAAACGGCGCTGCCAGAGGCACCTCCCCATGCTTGCTCGCCGCCCACACGCCAGGCCGGGGAAGGGCTCTGGTTCAGAACGTAACGGTCATGGGGAGCAGCACCGCCGGCCAAAGGAGGCAGTGTCCCCTCCAGGTACTCGACGTTGCGTCGGCCATCGGCCTTCACGACCGCTCTAGGGAAACCGAGGGCCCCGTAAGGCAGCGGAGCAGTTCCACCAGGTCGGCCCCAGCGGACTGCGCCAGGCACCTCCACCGGGGTCTCAAGGAGGAGCAGAGCAACATCGCGACCACCGGGGTGGATCCAGCACACCGTCGCCACGCGCCGCTCCCTGGCCCCGTGGTCGGGGCCAGGATGTCCCACGCGAACATCGATCCGGGGCCACGGAATGCCTGTGCTCTTGTCCACGGCAGCATGCCGGGCAGTGAGTACTAGCCTTGGTGCGATGAGGTAGCCGGAGCCCAGGCTGTGTTGCTGGTCCGCATCGCCGCTGCGGATATCTGCCAGTCTGCGGGGGTCCAACTCAGTCCTCGTCGTCGTCCCAGGCGCCGGATGCGTTGTGGCTGATCTCGGGGTTGGTGCCGCCCGTTGCTCGATCCTTCACATGCAACTTCAAGGTCAACTTATGCGTGCGGGCCGAGGAATGAGACCCGCCCGCGCTTACGGTAGCCACCCCAAACTGCAGCTTCCCGTCCCCCTTGCCCTCGTCGCGCAGCTCTAGGAGCAGCTCCAGCTGAGCTTCCTCGATCTGGAAGGCAAACTGCTGTCGAGCCCCTTGGTCCTGGGCCTTGTACAGCTCCTGTCGCAGTTCCTCGATCGCTGCAGCCAATCCGGTCGTCGCCACCTCTGGCCGTCCCCCTCAGTCGCTGTCTTGACCCGAAAACGCTAGAGGCAGCAGTGTGCCAACCGCACCGTTGAATTGCCAAAAGCGCTGGATCACATGAGGGTTGAACTTCTCCTGCGCCTACGAGCCGACCGCGCACGCCAGATGGCCGAAGCCGCCGGACGCCCCCTCACAGTGGCAGAAGCCGCCCGGAATCTCGCAGTCCTCGCCCGACGCGCCGGCTGGGAAGAACAGGTGCTGTCGATCGCGCTCAACGCCGCCGACGACCCTGGCCTGCGCGCATCCAGCAGCGGCGCCGCCGAACGCGGCCTGTTGATCCAGTCAGCTGCGTACAGTGCCGCGAGGCTCGGCGACCGAGAGGGGATGCGGGAGCTGACGGACGAGGCAGCCGCAATCGCGAAGGAGCTCGGCGGCACTACCGCGCTGCGCGATCACGGTGGCGGGTTCAGCCCAGCGACCTTCCAACTGCACGGCATTTCTGCCGAGTTCTCCACGGGCGACCCCTCGGCGGCCCTGGCTGCAGCCCGTGCGTTGCCGCCGCAGAGCCTGCCCAGCGTGGAGCGGCGGGCGCGGTACTACACCGACGTGGCAGCCGCCCTTGCCCAACGCGGACGTCGGGACGAATGCGTGCGCGCGCTGCTCGCCGCCGAGCACCAGGCACCCCAGGAGACCCACTCCCGCCCTGTGGTGAGGTACCTCATCTCCGGACTGCTGCTGCCCGGCCGCACCACGCCCGAGCTCCGCGCTCTCGCCGCCCGCGCCCTCCCGTAGCGGGGCTGTGGGCCGCTGATGCAGTGGTGGAGTTCGGGCGGCGCAGAGTTGGGCCTCGCTGTGCTCGGAGCTGGCCCTCCATCCCGTCCCGGTGGCTGGAACGTCGCACGTCGGGGTAGGGCGCTGGAGCCGCTCGGGTAAGCCTTCCGCATAGCTGACAAAGGAAGCGGGGAGTACGGCGATACGCTTAATTGGCCTTGTTGAACTTAGAGTTGAGTCATGAGCGAAACCATCATGGGCGTGACGATCAGCCCCTGGACCGTACGCTACGTCCCCTACCAGGCGATCGTGGACCGTGTCGTCGGCGACGCTGGACCGATGGCGACGAGGGCACTGCCGCGTGTGCCGGGGCTCCGGCTGCTCTTCGACGAGTCGGACGCCAAGAACCCGATTCAGGAGGTCAACGATCTCGGTCGCCGAGTAGCTGAGCACTTCGGGCTCCCCTACTCGGCGGAGGTGCGCGGGCTGCTGGGCTTCTACATGGCAGACGCCGAAGGTGCTCCCGTGGGCATGCCGCAGCCTGTGCGGGATCGGATTCAGGAGACCGCCGACCGTCTCCGCGGCATGTAGCCGTCCGTGCTCTGGCATCCAACTCCGGGCGTTATCAGTGGGGTTCCCCATGATGGTCGGATGCCCCTGCGAGGGCCAGGAGATCGTTTGTCGGCGGCCTCCAGGAATCGCTGTAATCGTCACCGCGCGCCGTAGGTTGCCACTGCTGGCCACAGTCATGCGGGGAACTGGTGGTGCATGCCTGGGAGTTCGACCTAATCGGTCCCAGCTTCGAGATCGCGCGCCCAGTTGGGAGGTAGGCCCTTCTGCAGGTAGCGCAGCGCCATCGGCGCCAGCCTCTGGTAGTCCTCGCTCCAGACTGGCGCGAGTTCCGCCATCATCAGCAGCAGACCTTTCTTCTCGACCGAGCCCTTCAGCGCTGGCAGCTCCTCAGGTAACACGAGAAGAATCCCGTACCCCGCTGGGTGCTTCGCGGTTCGGGCCCAGAACAACGGCCAAACGAGTCGATCGCGAAGGACTCGCCCGTGGTCTACGGGCGAGTCCTTCCGCTCCGCAATCTGCGCCGCCAGAAGCTCTCGCGCAGTACCTGCTGAGCGCCGCGAACCCCCATTCAGAAGTCGCGCGATCGCCTCGCCGTCGGGGCACCGTACGGGCGGGACACGCAGCATGAGTGCTCCTTCGTCGCGTAGGCATCCGCCAAGGCCGGCCGCGCCGAGGCTGCGGCTCCACAGCAGGTGCCCGTGTGGCCACATGCCTAACATGCCAGACGCCATGTGACCCGCTTCACCTGGGATTCTTTGCTCGACCTATTGATAAAGAGCGTGATGTGGAACGATGCGTGATCGACGTGGTGGAGCGGGTCGCCTGAGGTCGCGGCGCGAACGCCCCCGAGCAGTTGGGCCAGTTCGGAGTTCCGGTCGAGGTCCACGGTGCGTTTCCCAACTCCGACCGTGACCCGCTCGTAGCGGCCTTCCTCGCCGAGCTCCACCGCAGACGCCTCACGCTCCTCGAGGCCGCACAAGGCTCCAACCCGCCCTCGCCCGAGCGACCGCAGGGCCTGGCTGCCGAGCTGTTCCACCCGATCACCGCGAACACCCGAACCGGCGGGTTCACGCTGCGGCGCTGGGTGAGCGTGAACGCGAGAGGAGCGTGGCACTCTGTGCTGCCGGTGTCGAGTGCCGCTCCTGCGGCCCTTCATCTGTCCGGTGTGGCGCTCCGCGTGCATGACGTGTACTGGCCTGAGAGGCTGCCTGGCGCAGGATGGCGACGATCAGGTCGATTTGCGCCCGTGACAGAGGAGGCGCACCCTCGGCCTTGGCGGCTCCCGCCTTCCGGAGGTCCTCGAGTACGGCCGGAGAGGTTGGGCGGCGAGGCCATCGTGGTCGCGAGGCGCTCTGACTATTGGCGTGTTCCACGCTCACGGTCGTGCGTTGAACTGACCGTGGTGCCTCGCTGCTGTTCTCGGCTGTGTCGACTGCTGCAGATGATGAACCCGACGGTTGCCCCCTTTCAACCTGGTCCATCTGCCGCAGGCGCATCGGCGCCTCACGCTGCCAGCTGCGGTACGTGCGCGGATGCTGCTGTTCCTGGGCGCGGACCAGGCCATTGCGGGACAGCACCCGGTGAACCGTGGTCCGCGACGGCGCCTGCTCCAGCCCGCGGGCGGACAGCTCGTGGGAGATCCGGCGGGCACCCCATCGGGGATGCAGGCGGCGCAGTTCGCAGATCTCAGCCTCGACCTCGGCGGGCAGGCGCGTGGGACTGTTCCGTGGCCGGCGGGAGCGATCCAGCAGACCGGGCACGCCTTCCTGCTCGAACCGCCGTCGCCAGATGTGCAGGGTTTGGCGCGAGGTGCCGTACCGGGCCGCGACCTCACCGATCGCAGACCCGCCGAGCACTTCGCGGACAGCCCGGTAGCGGTACTCGGCCAACTGCTGTACATCCACGACTCCGACGGAAGCACACCCCTGCCGCATCGGCAGGTGGGGGCAGCGGACGTTCAGCCGAACGTGTCAACCATGTCCAGAGCACAAACGGTCAAGCGTCTCCTGAGATCTCTTACCGGCAACAATCGCCAATGAAGCACGTTGACTTACCCGTGTCGCGCGTTTCGAGGTGCTGCGTTAGCTTTTGGAAAGCTCGGCCAGATGCGCTTCCCATGCCCGAAAGCCATGGTCATTGTGGCGATCTGATGTCAGAATCACTGCCAGAACGCCATCATCCCTCGAAATCCCTCAAAACTACCGCGCAGCGGAAGCACGTCTCAGTACGTGCTGCGGTCGCTGATCCGCAAGTAGTCCACCGAAGAGTGCCGCGCTCCGCCTGGGGGTGCGGCACTCTGTCGTATCCGGCTGCGGTCCTGGGCGGGCGTGCGCTGCTCCTGTGCGGGTGCGTCGTGGTTGCTCGCGCCGTTCCCCGCGCCCCCTTGGGTACGCCCTGGCAGGCGTGCGCCGTCTCGTGCGGTGCGCGGTAGTCGTCCGCGCAGTTCCCCGCGCCCCTTTCGGTACGTCCACCTGCGGGGTGCGCTGTCGCGTCCAGGTGCGCTGTGGTCTCGCGCAGTTCCCCGCGCCCCCTTGGGTACGCCCGGGTGGGCGGGCGGCGTCTTGTGGGGGTACGCCCTGGCGGGCGGGCGGATGTGCGACGGCGAGGCGTGCCCCCTCAGGGGCGCGGGGAACTGCGCGAGACCACAGCGCACCCGCACAGGAACAGCGCACGCCTGCCAGGGCGTACCTGAAGGGGCGCGGGGAACGGCGCGGACGACCACAGCGCACCCGCACAGGGACAGTGCACGCTCACCGGGGCCCACCCAAGGGGCCCCCACGCAGGCGTCAGCCCAGGAGCTCCACCTCCGCCAGGGCGACCTCCCGGTCGAACACCAAGCGGTAGCGCTCGTACACGGCCGGGGAACCCCCCGAGGGAACGGAGAACACCCTCAACTGCCGCCCCCAGGCGAACCCCTCGCCGGCCCGCCGGTCCAGCGTCCGCCACCCCGCCCCCGCAGAGCCCTGGAGGACCCAGCCGCTGGGCGCCCCACCACGATCCGCCGAGGTCAACGTGTACTGCACCGGCCGGCCCCGCCGCACCGTCGGCAACTCGACCGACCTCACCCGCTCCGAGGTCGCCGACGTGTCGTCGAACAACGCCCCCGCGCCCCGCAACAGATCCGAACGGGGCACCGGCCGCCGGTCGTCCCCGGTGAGCGAGGCGGGCGCCGCCCCCGGCCCCGTCCCCCAGGACGAGGGCCGCGGCCCCATCGCGAACTCCACCACCCCGCCCCGGGCCAGCACCTCGTGCGGCAGGGCCGTCGAACGCCAGGGCTTCCCGTTGACGGTGAGACCCTGCACGTACACGTTCCGGGCGCTGTTGCGCGGCGCCCGCACCACCAGCGTGCGGCCGTTGTCCATGCGCACGGTCGCCTCGGTGAACAGCGGCGAGCCCACCGCGTACTCCCCGCCGCCCAGGACCAGCGGATAGAACCCCAGCGCGGAGAACAGGTACCACGCCGACTGCTCGCCGTTGTCCTCGTCCCCGTGGTAGCCCTGCCCGATCGCCGAGCCCGTGTACAGCCGGGCCACCACCTCGCGGACCTTCGCCTGCGTCTTCCAGGGCTGCCCCGCCGCGTCGTACAGGTACGCCACGTGGTGCGCGACCTGGTTCGCGTGCCCGTACTGGCCCATCCGCACGTCCCGGGCCTCGGTCATCTCGTGGATGACCCGACCGTACGACCCGGGGAACCGGGCCGTCTCCGGCGTGGCGAAGTACCGGTCCAGCCGTCCGGCGAGCGCCGCCCGGCCGCCGTACAGGTTGGCCAGTCCCCGGGTGTCGTGCGGTACCGAGAAGGCGTACCCCCAGCCGTTCGTCTCGGTGTAGTCGTGGCCCCACACCCGCGGGTCGTACGCCGACGGGTCCAGCCGCCATCGGCCCCGGGCGTCCCGCCCCTGGAAGAACCCGACCCGTGCGTCGAAGAGGTTCACGTAGTGCCGCGCCCGGTCGAGGAAGTACGTGGCCTCTTCCCGGTACCTGCGCTGCCCCGTGCGCTCGTACAGGGCCCGGGCCATCCGCCCGATGCCGTGGTCGTTCACGAAGCCCTCCACGGCCCAGGAGAGGCCCTCACGGGTCGCCGTGCTCGTGTACCCGAGGAACGGTGAGGTGGCCATGCCCTTGCGGCCCACCCCGGAGGAGGACGGCACCACGGTCGCGTTCTTCAGCGCCGCCTCGTACGCGCGCTCCGCGTCGAAGGGGACGCCCTTCAGGTACGCGTCCGCGAAGGCCACGTCGGAGGAGGTGCCCGTCATCAGGTCCGCGTACCCCGGCGACGACCAGCGCGAGGTCCACCCGCCGTCCCGGTACTGCTGCACGAACCCCTCGACCAGGCGCCCGGCGTGCCCCGGGGTGAGGAACGCGTAGGCGGGCCACGTGGTGCGGTACGTGTCCCAGAAGCCGTTGTTGACGTACACCCTGCCCGGGACGATCCGCGCCCCGGTGCGCACGGGGGTGTCCGGGCGGGGCTGCGGGGAGAACGGCGAGGCGTAGCGGGGGGAGCCGTCCACCGTCTCGAAGCCGGAGTTGGGGTACAGGTACAGCCGGTACAGGTTGGAGTACAGGGTCGTCAACTGTTCCGGGCTCGCCCCCTTCACCCGCACCCGGCCGAGCAGCGCGTCCCACTGCCGCTGGGCCGCCGCCCGCACCGCCTCGAACGGGGTGCCCTCCGGGATCTCCTGGCGCAGGTTGTCCTTCGCCTGCTCCAGCGAGATCAGCGAGGTCGCCAGCCGCAGCGTGACGGTGCGCTCGGGACCCGCGTCGAGGCGGACGTAGCCGGCGACCTCGCCGCCCGCGTCGCTCGTCAGCGGGCCGGCGCGCCGCACCGGCCGGTCGAGGACCCCGTACACGAACAGTCGGGTCGCCCCCGCCGAGAGCCCCGAGCGCACGTCGGAGTACCCGGTGATCTCGCGGCTGTCCGGGCGGAGGGTGAGCCCCGCCCGGTCCGAGACGTTGTCGAACAGCAGGTTCGCGTCCTCGCCGGGGAACGTGAAGCGCAGCGCCGCCGCGTGGTCCGTGGGGGCCATCTCGGCCCGCAGACCGTTCTCGAACGTCACCCCGTAGGAGTGGGGGCGCGCCGTCTCGTTCTCGTGCCGGAACGCCAGGGCCCGTGCCCTGCGCCCGGCGTCGGGGGTGCCGGACGCGGTGGACGGCATGATCTGGAAGGTCTGTCGGTCCCCGATCCACGGGCTCGGCTCATGGCTGGCGCCGAACGCCTGGAGGGTCGGCAGGTTGTCTGCGCCGTTCCCGCGCGCGTAGTCGTACAGCCAGGTCAGCGAGCCGGCGTCGGTGATCGGCGTCCAGAAGTTGAAGCCGTGCGGAACCGCCGTCGCGGGGAAGGTGTTGCCGCGCGAGTAGGCGCGGCTGGAGTGGGTGCCGCGGACCGTGGAGACCAGGTCGGAGGGTCGGGCGTCCCGGTCGGCGTCCCGGTCGCCCGCGGTGCGCAGGACCAGGTCGTCCACCCATCCGCCGAGCTGCCCCGGACCTTTTGGCGCGTCGTAGGCCAGGAGCACCCGGTCGACGGTCCGGCCCCGGGCCACCGCACCGATCCGGGAGACGACGTCGTTCCACTGGTTGACGTACAGCACCTTCGCCGCGCCCTGGCCGTGCGGGCTCAGCGGGAAGCCGTGCTGGTCGCGGGCGCCCAGTCGGCTCAGCAGGGTGCCGTCGGTGAACACGAGGTCCACGGAGACGTGCGTCGCGCGGTAGTCGAGGTCCCCATCGGCCAGCTCCGGGAAGATCCGGTACCCGAGTTCGGTGTCCGGGTCCACCCGGACGTCCACGTCGAAGACCTCGTGACGGGCGTGCGCCCGTCCGTCCGCCCGGTGCGCGCCCCGGTAGTGCAGTGCTCCGGTCCCGGTGAACCCGGCGTGGGTCTTGGCGGTGGGGGAGCGGGTGGGACCGCGGTCGACGGAGGACTCCAGGGTCGCCCCCGAAGCCGGCGACTGCCCGGACGGGTCGGTGCCGTCGGGGTCCGGCCGGTCGGGCGAGGGGTGGCCGGTTTCGAAGGAGGACGCGAACGCGGTGTCGGGCGGGGTGTCGGCCGTGCCCGGTCCGGCGGCCCCCAGGAGCAGCAGGGCCGTGCAGACCGCTACGGCGGTTCGGTGGGTTCCGTGCCGGATTCGACGCCGCATGTGCTCCTCCGCAGCAGGGAGACAACGTTGTCAATTGCGCTGCGCAACGAACAGTAGCGTGGCAAGTGGCCGGTGTCGGCAAGGGTGTTGCCCTTGTGTCGCAGGGCGGACGGAGCTCCCGGGGGGCGTCGCGCGGGCATTTCATCAGGTCATCGGATGCGCGATGGCGAATTCATCCCATGTCGGGCACGAGCGGGGGGTGGTGGCGTACCGCGCTGATATCCGTGAGGTCTCAACTAGGGAAAGACTGACGCTCAAACTCGCATTCGATCTTGCCCGGGTGTCTGCAAGTGGACTATACCTGTGCGCGTCCGCAGCACTTCGAGCCGCGGACCGACCGGGGGGATGGGGGAAGGCGGGACAGCGGCGTCTGGGGGACGCCCGTTCCGCGCATTCCAGCCGATCCCGTGGTTTTGTGTTCGACCCCAGCTTCATCACACCGCGGTGCCGGGGAGGGTCCGGTTCACCGCCTGAGTCCTGGAGAAGGCGAGGACTTGAGCATGGGATCTTCCGCCCAGAACGAGCAGGGTGGCCTTGGCCGCCGCGATCTGATCAAGCGGTCCGCTGCGATCGGCGTGATCGCGGTTCCCACGATGAGTTTCCTGTCCGCTTGCGCGAGTGGCGACAGCGGCGGCGACGAGAAGGTCGCGAAGGGCAAGAAGTCGGCCGAGAACCCGCTGGCCGTCAACGAGAAGGCGCAGCTGGAATTCGTCCTGTTCGACGGTGGCTTCGGCAAGGAGTACGCCGAGGACGCCAACAAGATCTACGAGAAGAAGTTCTCCGGGGCGCCGAAGGTCAAGTTCCTTCCGACCCAGAAGATCCAGTCCACTCTCTCGCCCCGTTTCAACGGGGGCACCCCGCCGGACCTCATCGACAACTCCGGCGCAGAGCAGATGGACATGGGCGTCCTGGTCGGCAAGAAGCAGCTCGCCGACCTGACCCCGCTGCTGGACGCCCCGTCCGTCGACGACCCGAACAAGAAGGTCCGCGACACCCTGCGGCCCGGCATCATCGAGATGGGCCAGTTCGACGGCGACGAGGTCTGGATCCTCTACTACGCCTACACCGTGTACGGCGTCTGGTACTCGCAGAAGGCCCTCGACTCCCTCGACGCGGAGTACCCGAAGACCTGGGACGAGATGCTGGAGGTCTGTAAGAAGGCCAAGAAGAGGGGCATGGCGGGCTGGACGTACGCGGGTAAGCACCCGTACTACATCCCCTTCTCGCTGTACCCGATGATCGCCAAGCGCGGTGGCCGCCAGGTCCTCGACGCGATCGACAACCTCGAGCCCAACGCGTGGAAGCACCCCGCGGTCAAGGAGTGCTTCGAGGCGTACTACGAGCTCTACAAGAAGGGCTACATCCTCAAGGGCACGGCGGGCCTGGACCACATCCAGTCGCAGACCGCGTGGACCGAGGGCAAGGCGCTCTTCATCCCCAACGGCTCGTGGGTCGAGAACGAGGCCGCCAAGACCATGCCGGCCGACTTCAACCTGGCCGTCGCCGCGCCGACCGGCATCGACAGCTCGGACAAGATGCCGTTCGGCACCATGTGGGCGTCCGGCGGTGAGCCCTTCATCGTTCCGAAGCAGGCCAAGAACGCCGAGGGCGGCATGGAGATGCTCCGCATCATGCTGAGCGAGGAGTCCTCCAAGAACTTCACCGGCAAGGTGAAGTCGCTCAGCGCGCTCAACGGCGGCACCGACGGCCTGGACCTGACCCCGGGTCTCACGTCCGGCGTCGCGGCGCTGAAGCTCGCCGGCGACAACGTGGTGAACCCGCGTCTCCAGGACTGGTACGTCCAGCTCCAGAAGGAGCAGATCGGCACCGCCGCGCTCGGTCTGATGATGTCCGGGAAGCTCACCCCGACCGAGACGATCAAGAAGATCCAGGACTTCGCCGACGCGACGGCCAAGGACGACTCGATCAAGCACTACAAGCACCAGTAAGCCATGGGTCACCAGCGGCGGCACCCGCTAGCAGATCGGGGTCGGTAGCAATGCAGCACGGTAAGTACCGGTTCATCGTGGGATTCCTCGTGGTCCCCTTGACGTTGTACGCACTCTTCGTCATTTGGCCATTCATCCAGTCCATCTTCTACTCGTTCACGGACTGGACAGGTCTGAGCCCGGACTTCAAGATGGTCGGCTTCGACAACTACACCAGGATGTTCGACGACGATATCTTCTGGAAATCGTTGCAACACAGCCTGTTGTTCGCGTTGCTGCTGCCGCTGGTGACGCTCAGCCTGGCGCTGTTCTTCGCCTTTATGATCAATGTGGGCGGACGGCGCCGCAAGGGCGGCCCGGTGGTCAGTGGAGTGCGCGGGTCCGCCTTCTACAAGATCGTCTACTTCTTCCCGCAGGTCCTTTCCATCGCGATCGTGGCCCTGTTGTTCCAGTTCGCGTACAACCCCGAGAGCGGCGCGATCAATTCCGTTCTCAAGGGCGTCGGATACGAGGACCTCCCGGTGTGGCTGGGCGACCCGGACCTCGCACTGTGGTGCGTGATGGCGGTCCTCGTCTGGTCCACGGTCGGATTCTTCGTGGTCCTCTTCTCGGCGGGCATGGCGTCGATCCCGTCGGAGCTGTACGAAGCGGCTCTGCTCGACGGTGCCAGCCGGTTCACGACCTTCTTCCGGATCACGCTGCCCCTGCTGTGGGACACCGTCCAGTCCGGTTGGGTCTACATCGGCATCCTGGCCCTGGGAGCCGAGTCGTTCGCGGTCGTGCAGATCATGACGGTCGGCCCCGGCGGACCCGACTACTCCACCACCGTCATGGTGCTGTACGTGTACCAGAAGGCGTTCCGTGACGGTCAGGCCGCCTACGCAACCACGATCGGTGTCGCTCTGCTCGTCGTGACGTTGGCCTTCGCCGCCATCGTGATGCGGCTGGGCCGGCGCGAGCGGCTGGAGTTCTGATGAAGACCACCGAGACCCCCACCCCCGCCGTTCCCGCACCCCGGGCGACCCCGCCGCGCGCACCGCGCACCGGCGACCGCAAGAAGTCCGAGGGACAGGTCCTCAACGTCTTCTCGCACGGCATCCTGATCGTCTGGGCGATCCTGGTGGTGATGCCGCTCCTGTGGGCGGTCATGACCTCCTTCAAGGACGACAAGTCCATCTTCAGGTCGCCCTGGGCGCTCCCGGACAAGCTGCACTTCGAGAACTGGTCGCGGGCCTGGACCGAGGCCAACATGGCCGACTACTTCCTGAACACCATCCTGGTGGTGGGCGGGTCGCTGATCGGCACCCTGGTCCTCGGGTCGATGACCGCGTACGTGCTGGCCAGGTTCGAGTTCCCGGGCAACCGGTTCCTCTACTACCTGTTCGTCGGGGGCATGAGCTTCCCGGTGATGCTGGCCCTGGTGCCGCTGTTCTACGTCGTGAACAACATGGGGCTGCTGAACACCATCCACGGCCTGATCCTGGTGTACATCGCCTACTCACTGCCGTTCACGGTGTTCTTCCTGACCTCGTTCTTCCGCACCTTGCCGTCCTCAGTGGCGGAGGCGGCGTTCGTGGACGGGGCCTCGCACACCAGGACGTTCTTCCAGGTCATGCTGCCGATGGCCAAGCCGGGTCTGATCAGCGTCGGCATCTTCAACTTCCTGGGGCAGTGGAACCAGTACATGCTGCCGACGGTGCTCAACACCGACCCGGAGGAGCGCGTGCTGACCCAGGGACTGGTGCAACTGGCCGTCAGCCAGGGCTACAAGGGCGACTGGTCCGGTCTCTTCGCCGGCCTGGTGATGGCGATGCTGCCGGTGCTGGCCGCCTACGTGGTCTTCCAGCGCCAGGTGGTCGCCGGACTCACCGCGGGCGCGCTGAAGTAGGAACACCGCGAGCACGCACGGCCGAGGGGCCCGGGGAACTCCCCGGGCCCCTCGGCCGTGTGGTGCGGCACAGCCGCGCGGGCCGTCACCGGCCCGCGCGGACCGTCACGGCACGGCGGAACCCGCCGGTCCGCAGGTCGCCAACTGCGCCTCCCAGGCGAGCCGGGCGGCCAAGGTCCGGTTGGGCGTGCCCAGCCGGTCCAGAATGGTCTGGACGTGGTCCTTGATCGTCGCGGTGCCCACGGCGAGTGCGTCCGCGATCTCGGGGTTGGTCAGACCCTCGCTCATCAGCGTCAGCACCTCCTGCTGGCGAGGCGTCAGCTTCTCGCGGACCTCCTGGAGCGCCCGGTTGCCGTGCTCCCGGGCCCCGCCGCGCAGATAGCCCGTGACGACCGTCCGGGCCAGTTGCGAGGGTAGGGACCAGCCGCCGGCGGCGACGGTCCGGATGGCGTGGGCGAGCGTGGCCGCCCCGCCGTCCCGGTCCGTGATGCCGAGCGCCCCGGCCTCCAACAATCCGTGCAGCGAGATCCGTTCCTGTGCGGGGATCAGCAGCAGGACGGGCGGTGTGCCCATCCGGCGCAGCCGCCCCAGCGCACCGAGCAACTGCTCGTGCCCGCGGACGGTCCCCAAGAGGACGACCTGCGGGCGTGCGTGGCGCAATTGCGCCGCCGCCTCATGCACCTTTCCCGATACAGCGACCTTGATGTCCGTTTCCTTGTTTAAAACGGCTTCGATCCCTGCTCGGTATACTTCGCTGTCGTCAAACAGCCCTATGTCGATCACGGCCCCCCCGGGTCTCATGAGCGCATGTGCCCTACGTAAAAATGTGGTCACGTATACGTCTACACCACTGGCAGGTCATTACCTCCCACCCAATGGGGGGTATCTGTAACACTGCCCCCGCCGATCGGCGGGGGGTGGGGTGGTGTTCCCGGAGGCGGCAGGGGCGCGGACCCGCCGGGTGGCACGGCGGGACGGATGGATTCCCCGTGCGGAGGTACGGGGTCGGGTATCGGCCTCTCCGGGCCCGTGAGGCGTGTTCCGCTGGACAAACGGGCGCGCGCGTGCTCGGCGGGGCGCGTGCCGCGCACATCCCGCGGCATCGGGGCGCCCGGAGCGATCGGAGTGATCGACGGCGAGATCGACGGGCGTCATGGACTTGACCGCGACCGTCGGCTCGACGGACGTTGGTGTTCATCACTTGTACACACCTCGGGTCCCACCGCCGCGACCCGGCACGGGCGGCGCCCCCGCGTCCGCCCACCACGCACGTCAGAGTGGAGGGGCCGTGGAGACTCCGGGGTCGCAGTCGTCGTTGCACCGGGCCAATCTGGAGCGCGTCGTCCGAGCCGTGCGGCGGGCGGGCTCGCTCACCCAGGCCGAGATCGCCCGCACCACGGGACTGTCGGCGGCGACCGTCTCCAACATCGTCCGAGAACTCAGGGACCAGGAGAAAGTCCAGGTCACCCCCACCTCGGCCGGCGGCCGGCGCGCCCGCAGCGTGTCGCTGAACGGCGATGCGGGCATCGTGATCGGCGTCGCCGTCGGCCGCACCCACCTGCGCGTGGCCGTCGGCAACCAGGCCCACCAGGTGCTCGCCGAGGAGGTCGAGTCACTGGGCCCCGGGCGTGAGGTGCCCCCCGGACCCACCACCGACCGCCCCGGTGCCGCCCCGTACGGCCTGGACCGGGCGGCGGAACTGGTCGAACAGCTCATCGAGAAGACCGGTGTGGACCGGACCCGGATCAGCGGCGTCGGCCTGGGCGTCCCCGGGCCGGTCGACGTCGTCACCGGAACCGTCGGACCCACCGTGGGGCTCCCCGGCTGGGCGGACGCCCGGCCCGCCGAGGAGCTGAGCGCCCGGCTCGGCCTCCCCGTCCACCTCGACAACGACGCCAACCTGGGCGCCCTCGGCGAACTCGTCTGGGGCAGCGGCCGGGGCGTGCGGGACCTCGCGTACGTCAAGGTCGCCGACGGGGTGGGCGCCGGACTGGTGATCGGCGGACGCCTCCACCGCGGCCCGGGCGGCACGGCCGGGGAGATCGGCCACCTCACCCTCGACGAGTCCGGCCCGGTCTGCCGCTGCGGCAACCGCGGCTGCCTGGAGACCTTCACCGCCGACCGCCACGTGCTGCCCCTGCTGCGGGCCACCCACGGGGACGGGCTCACGACGGCCGCCGTGGTCCGGCTCGCCCGGGACGGCGACCCCGGGTGCCGCCGGGTGATCGCGGACGTCGGACGCCACATCGGCACCGGCGTCGCCAGCCTGTGCAACCTGCTGAACCCGAGCCGGATCGTGCTCGGCGGCGATCTGGCCGAAGCCGGGGAACTCCTCATCGGGCCGGTGCGCGAAGCCGTCGGGCGGTACGCCGTACCGAGCGCCGCCCGCCAGCTGACCATCCTGCCGGGCGCCCTGGGCGACCGGGCCGAACTGCTCGGGGCGCTCGCCCTCGCCCTCGACGCCATGGGGGACCCCACCCTGACGGACCCGTCCGTTCCGGTGAACCCGTAGCCCCGCCCGGGCCGCGCCACGCGCACGGACCGCACCACGGCCGTCCCCGCCCGGGTTTACTTCTTGACGCCTGCCGGGTGCCGGGCGGCGACCCTCCGCCCGGCTCCACCGACCCGGCGGCGTCAGGGAGGTGTCGCACGTGCCCGCATCCACCCGCCGCACCGCGGTGGCCCTGGGAGCAACGGCCCTGGCCGTCCTGCTCGCCGCCTGCGGCAGCGCGAAACAGGCGGGCGGCGGCCCCGGCGAACGGCAGCGCCCCGCACCGGGCGACACCCTCCGGGTCGGTCTGCTGCTGCCCGAGAACCAGACCGCCCGCTACGAGAAGTTCGACCGCCCCCTGATCGAACGGCACCTCGCCGAACTGACGAACGGCAAGGCGCGGGTGACCTACGCCAACGCCAAGCAGGACGCGGCCGTCCAGACCCAGCAGGTCGACTCGATGATCACCAACCGGGTCGACGTGCTCATCCTCGACGCCGTCGACTCCCGGGCCGTCGCCGGCGCCGTCCGCCGGGCCGAGGAGGCGGGCGTGCCCGTCGTCGCCTACGACCGGTTGGCCGAGGGACCCGTCGACGCCCACACCTCCTTCGACAACGAGGAGGTCGGGCGCGTCCAGGCCCGGGCCCTGCTCACGGCCCTCGGCGACCGGTCCGGGGCCGGGGAGGTCGTGATGGTGAACGGTTCCGCCACCGACCCCAACGCCGCCCTGTTCAAGGCGGGCGCGCACGCGGTCCTGGACGGCCGGGTCCGCGTCGGCCGGGAGTTCGACACCAAGGAGTGGAAGCCGGAGAACGCCAACTCCCACATGGAGAGCGCACTCACCGCCCTCGGCAAGGAACGCGTCATCGGGGTCTACGCCGCCAACGACGGCATGGCCGGTGGCGTCATCCAGGCCCTCAAGACCGCCGGGGTCTCCCCGCTGCCGCCCGTCACCGGTCAGGACGCCGAACTCGCCGCGGTCCAACGCATCGTCGCCGGCGAGCAGTACATGAGCGTCTACAAGCCCTACGGCCCGGGCGCCCGGGCCGCCGCCGCACTCGCGGTCGCCCTGGCCCGCGGCGAACCGGCCACCTCCGTCACCCGGGTCACCGTCGACAGCGCCACCACCGAGGACGTGCCCGCCGTGCTCGTCCCGGTGGTCGCCCTCACCCGGGACAACCTCGCCGAAACGGTCCTGGCGGACGGCGTCCACTCCCGCGCCGAGATCTGCACCCCCCGCTACGCGGCCGCCTGCGACCGGCTCGGCCTGAGGGGCTGACCCGGTGGCGCACCGGACGGCCCGACGGCCCGCACAACCCGCACCGCCCGTGCTGGCGCTGCGCGGGGTCTCCAAGCGCTTCGGCGCGGTGCAGGCGCTCACCGACGTCGAACTGGAGGTCCACCCGGGCGAGGTGCTCGCCCTCGTCGGGGACAACGGCGCCGGGAAGTCCACCCTGGTCAAGACGATCGCCGGAACGCACCTTCCCGACGACGCGGTCGGCGCGGCCGGCGGCGGCATCGAGTGGGACGGCCGACCTGTACGCCTCGACAGCCCCCGCGCGGCCCGGGAACTCGGCATCGCGACCGTCTACCAGGACCTCGCGCTCTGCGACAACCTCGACGTCGTCGGCAACCTGTTCCTCGGCCGCGAACGACGGCGGCACGCGGTACTGGACGAGATCGGGATGGAACGCCGCGCCCGCGAACTGCTGACGTCCCTGGCCGTGCGGGTCCCGAACCTGCGCATCCCCGTCGCCGCGCTGTCCGGCGGACAACGCCAGACGATCGCCATCGCCCGCGCCCTGCTCGGCGCACCCCGACTGGTGGTCCTCGACGAACCGACCGCCGCCCTCGGCGTCGAACAGACCGCCCACGTCCTCGACCTCGTCGAACGACTGCGCGAGCGGGGCCTCGCGGTCGTCCTGGTCAGCCACGACATGGCCGGGGTGCTGGCCGTCGCCGACCGGGTGGCGGTCCTGCGGCTGGGCCGCAACAACGGCGACTTCCCGGTCGCCACCACCACCCAGGAGGAGATCATCGCCGCGATCACGGGCGCCACCGACAACGCCGTCACCCGGCGCGCCGCCCGCGGTGCGGAGCCGGCCCGATGAGCACCGGAAACCTCAGCGGGCCCGCCCCGGACGGCCCCGTCGACCTGGACCGCCCGCCGGCCCCGCCGGCCGCCCCCGCCGACCCCCGGCACCTGGTGCCGCCCCCGGGACGGGGCGAGCGGACCGGTGAGCTGCGGCGACGGCTGGCAGCCGGGGAGACGGGCTTCCTCCCCGTCCTCGTCGCCCTGGTCGTCATCGGGGCGGTCTTCCACTCGCTCAACCCGGCCTTCCTCTCGGCCGAGAACCTCTCCCACGTCCTCATCGACGCCGCGGGCCCCGGGCTGATCGCCGTCGGCGTCGTCTTCGTGCTGATGCTGGGCGAGATCGACCTGTCGGTCGGCTCGGTCAGCGGCCTCGCCGGCGCCGCCTTCGCGGTGCTGAACGTCACCCACGGGATGCCCGAAGGCCCGGCGCTGCTCCTCGCGGTGCTCACCGGCACCACGGCCGGGCTGGTGCACGGCTTCTTCTTCGCCCGCGTGGGCGTGCCCGCGTTCGTCGTCACCATGGCCGGGCTGCTCGCCTGGAACGGCCTGATGCTCCAGCTCCTCGGCGCCAACGGCACGATCAACCTGGACGACTCAGGGCTCCTCGCCCGGCTCACCCGGCACTACTTCACCGACATCTCCGCCGCCTACGGCCTGGCCACGGCGGTCGTGGCGGGGCACCTCCTCGTCACCCTCCGCGCCGCACGCGAGGGCCGGGCCGCGGGGCTGCCGTGGCGGCCGGTGGGCGAGCTGCTGGCCAGGACGGCCCTGCTCGCGGCACTCTGTTACGCCGTCGCCCACGTCCTCAACCAGTACAAGGGCCTACCGCTCGCCCTGGTGATCTTCCTGGGTGTGGTGGTTCTCACGGACTTCGTCCTCAGACGGACGGTTTTCGGCCGACGGGTGACCGCCCTGGGCGGCAACGTCGAGGCGGCCCGACGGGCCGGGACCGACGTCGCCGCGGTGCGGATCGCGGTGTTCGCCGTCGCCGGGACCCTCGCCGCGCTGGGCGGACTCATGATCGCCTCGAAGATCGCCGCGGCGAACCAGGGAGCCGGCTCCGGTGACCTGCTGATGAGCTGCATCGCGGCGGCCGTCATCGGCGGGACCAGCCTGTTCGGCGGGCGCGGGCGGACCTGGTCCGCGCTGCTCGGCGTCCTGGTGATCGTCTCGATCCAGAAGGGCCTCCAGCTGGAATCCCTTGCCGAACCGGTCAAGTACATGATCACCGGAGGGGTGCTCCTCGCGGCGGTCGTCCTCGACTCGGTGTCCCGCCACAAGCGTGCCGTGACCGGACGGGGGTAGGCGAATCGGCCGGGGAACTGTGTTCCCCGGGTGAACGGGGAGGCCCTTCGGTGGCCGCCCGCCGGGGGAACACTAGACTCGACGGACCCGGCGAATAGGTCGAAGAGCTCTAATGCAAGGAGGCACGGGTGCCGCTGCTGACCCGCATCACGGGACCGCGCGATCTGGACCGGCTCAGCCCGGACGAGCTGACCGAGCTGGCCGGAGAGATCCGGACCTTCCTGGTCGGGGCGGTGTCGAAGACCGGCGGCCACCTCGGCCCGAACCTCGGTGTGGTCGAGTTGACGATCGCCCTGCACCGGGTCTTCGAGTCCCCGAAGGACCGCGTCCTGTTCGACACCGGCCACCAGAGCTACGTGCACAAGCTGCTCACCGGCCGCCAGGACTTCTCCCGGCTGAGGGCCAAGGGCGGCCTGTCCGGCTACCCCTCCCGCGCGGAGTCCGAGCACGACGTCATCGAGAACAGCCACGCCTCGACGGTGCTGGGCTGGGCCGACGGCCTCGCCAAGGCCAACCAGGTCCTCGGCAAGGACGACCACGTGGTCGCCGTCATCGGTGACGGCGCCCTCACCGGCGGCATGGCCTGGGAGGCGCTGAACAACATCGCCGCCGCCAAGGACCGCCCGCTGGTCATCGTCGTCAACGACAACGAGCGCTCCTACGCACCCACCATCGGCGGCCTCGCCGACCATCTGGCGACCCTGCGCACCACCGACGGCTACGAGCGCTTCCTCGCCCGCGGCAAGGACCTCCTGGAGCGCACCCCGGTCGTCGGCCGCCCCCTGTACGACACGCTGCACGGCGCCAAGAAGGGCCTCAAGGACTTCATCGCCCCCCAGGGCATGTTCGAGGACCTCGGCCTGAAGTACGTCGGCCCCATCGACGGCCACGACATCGACGCCCTGGAGTCCGCGCTGTCCCGCGCGAAACGGTTCGGCGGGCCCGTGATCGTGCACTGCCTCACCGAGAAGGGCCGCGGCTACCAGCCCGCCGAACAGGACGAGGCGGACCGTTTCCACGGCATCGGCCCCATCCACCCCGACACCGGCCTGCCCATCGCCGAGGGCGGCATGGACTGGACCTCCGTGTTCGGCGAGGAGATGGTCAAGCTCGGCCACGAGCGCCCCGACATCGTCGCGATCACCGCCGCGATGCTCCAGCCGGTCGGCCTGAAGAACTTCGCGGAAACGTTCCCGGACCGCGTCTACGACGTCGGCATCGCCGAACAGCACGGAGCGGTCTCCGCCGCCGGGCTCGCCACCGGCGGTCTGCACCCCGTCTTCGCCGTGTACGCGACCTTCCTCAACCGCGCCTTCGACCAGCTGCTCATGGACGTGGCCCTCCACAAGTGCGGAGTGACCTTCGTCCTCGACCGGGCGGGCGTCACCGGCACCGACGGCGCCTCGCACAACGGCATGTGGGACATGTCGATCCTCCAGTGCGTGCCCGAGGTGCGGATCGCCGCGCCCCGCGACGCCGACCAGGTGCGGCTCCAGCTGCGCGAGGCCGTGGAGGTCGACGACGCCCCGACGGTGGTCCGCTACTCCAAGGGCGCCGTCGGTCCCGCCGTCCGCGCCCTGCGCAAGGTCGGCGGCATGGACGTCCTGCGCGAGCCGGGCACCGACCGCCCCGACGTCCTGCTGGTGTCGGTGGGCGCCCTCGCCCCGATGTGCCTGGAGATCGCGGGCCTCCTCGACCAGCAGGGCATCTCCACCACCGTCGTCGACCCCCGCTGGGTCAAGCCCGTCGACGAGGCCATGGCCCCGCTCGCCGAGCTGCACCAGGTCGTCGTCACCGTGGAGGACAACTCCCGGGCCGGCGGCGTCGGCTCCGCCGTCGCCCAGCACCTGCGCGACTCGGGCGTCGACGTCCCGCTGCGCGACTTCGGCATCCCGCCGCGGTTCCTCGACCACGCCTCCCGCAAGGAGGTCCTGTCGGAGATCGGCCTGACCGCACCGGACATCGCCCGCCAGGTCACCGGCCTGGTGTCCCGGCTCGACGGCCGCCTCGACGCGACCGCGTCCGCCGTGGAGAGCACCCGGGACTGACCCGTACTGCCGCCCACGGGCCGGTGCCGTGCCCCCCCCGGGGCCCGGCACCGGCCCGTCGCCGTTTCCGGGGACGGGGCGCCACCGCACCCGGTGGCTCCCCGTACGGGTGAACACCCGCGCGCCGGGACCGGCGCACCGGCGGGCCTCTCGATCATGTCGGGGACGACACACGCGGAGGTACGCCGGTGAGCAGCACCCTCTTCCGGACCAAGACGGTCGAGCAGTCCATCCAGGACACCGAGGAGCCGGAACACGCGCTCAAGAAGTCTCTGTCCGCGCTGGACCTGACCGTGTTCGGGGTCGGGGTCATCATCGGCACCGGCATCTTCGTCCTGACCGGGAAGATCGCCAAGGAGACCGCGGGCCCTGCGGTGGCGCTGAGCTTCGTCGTCGCCGGCGTGGTCTGCGCCCTGGCCGCCCTCTGTTACGCCGAGTTCGCCTCCACCGTCCCGGTGGCCGGGTCGGCGTACACGTTCTCCTACGCCTCGCTGGGGGAGTTCCCCGCCTGGATCATCGGCTGGGACCTGATCCTGGAGCTGGCACTCGGCTGCGCGGTGGTCGCCGTCGGATGGTCGGGGTACATCCAGTCGCTGCTCGACACGGCGGGCCTGCACTTGCCCCGGGCACTGTCCGGCACCCATGACGGGTCGTTCGACTTCGACCTGCTCGCCTGCCTGCTGGTCCTCGCCCTCACCTGCGTCCTGGTGGTGGGCATGAAACTGTCGTCCCGGGTCACCGGCGTGGTCGTCGGCATCAAGGTCACGGTCGTCCTGCTGGTCATCGTGGTGGGCGCCTTCTTCATCACCGGCTCCAACTACGACCCGTTCATCCCCCCGGCCCAGTCCACCAGCGGCAGCTCCGACATCCACGCACCGCTGATCCAGCTGATGTTCGGCTACACCCCGTCCGACTTCGGAGTGATGGGGATCTTCACCGCCGCCGCCGTGGTGTTCTTCGCGTTCATCGGCTTCGACATCGTCGCCACCGCCGCCGAGGAGACCCGCAACCCCCAGCGGGACGTGCCGCGCGGCATCCTCGGGTCGCTGCTGATCTGCACGGTCCTGTACGTCGCGGTGTCGATCGTCGTCACCGGCATGGAGAAGTACACGAACCTCACCGTCGACGCGCCCCTCGCGGACGCGTTCAAGGCGGTGGGCCACCCCTTCTGGGCGGGCGTGATCAGCTTCGGGGCGGCCATCGGCCTCACCTCGGTCTGCATGATCCTCCTGCTGGGCCAGACCCGCGTCTTCTTCGCGATGAGCCGGGACGGACTGATCCCCCGGACCTTCTCGAAGGTGCACCCCCGCTTCGGCACGCCCTACCGCTCCACGATCCTGCTCGGCGGGGTCGTGGCGATCGTCGCCGGTTTCACCTCCATCAGCGAACTCGCCGAGCTGGTCAACATCGGCACCCTGTTCGCCTTCGTGGTGGTCGCCGCGGGGGTCATCCTGCTCCGCCGCCAGCGTCCCGACCTGCACCGCGCCTTCCGCACCCCCCTGGTGCCCTATCTGCCCGTCCTGTCGATCCTGGCGTCCCTGTGGCTGATGCTGAACCTCCCCGCCGAGACCTGGCTGCGCTTCGGCCTGTGGATGGTGCTCGGCGTGGTCGTCTACTTCCTCTACGGCAAGTCGCACAGCCGCCTGGGCAAGGGCCTCCCGCGCCGCCCCACCCCGCCCACCGCGGACGACGACACCCAGGTCCCGTACCCGTGAGCCGGCCGGGCGATGATGGGGAGCGCAACAGCGGAGCCGCAACGGCGGGGGAGGAGGCCGGGCATGACGACCTTGCTGATCGTCGACGGGGCCAATGTCGTGGGGTCGGTCCCCGACGGCTGGTGGAAGGACCGCCGCGGTGCCGCCGAGCGGCTGCGCGACCGGCTGGCGGTCCGAGCCGCCGAGGGCGTCGCGCACCTCGTCGGGCCCCTCGACATCGTGCTCGTGGTCGAGGGCGCGGCCCGGGGCGTCGCCCCGGTGCCCGGGGTCCGGATCGAGGAGGCGGCGGGCAGCGGGGACGACCTCATCGCGGAACTCGCGGCCGGGGCGGCCCAGGAGTGCGTGGTGGTCACCGCCGACCGGGAACTGCGCGCCCGGGTCACCGCCGCGGGCGCCCGTGCGGTCGGCCCCCGGACCGTCTACCCCTGAGCACGCCTACGGGGCGGGTACGGGGCCGCACGCCCCCTACCCGCCCCGTACGTGCGTCCTACGCGGGAACGCTCGCCACACCGGGCGCCAGGAACCGCTTCCCGTTCACCCGCTCGCTGACGCCCTCACGGTCCAGGTACGGCGTGATGCCGCCCAGGTGGAAGGGCCAGCCGGCCCCGGTGATCAGGCACAGGTCGATGTCCTGGGCCCCGGCGACGACGCCCTCGTCCAGCATCAGCCCGATCTCCTGGGCGACCGCGTCGAGGACCCGGGCCCGCACCTGCTCCTCGTCGAGCACGCTGTCGCCCTGCACCAGGAGCGCCGCGACCTCGGGGTTCACCTCCGGTCGGCCGGAGTCGTGGACGTAGAAACCGCGCTTGCCCGCCTGCACCACGGCCGCCAGGTTGGGGGACACCCGGAAGCGGTCGGGGAACGCCTCGTGCAGCGTCTCGGAGACGTGCAGCCCGATCGCGGGCCCCACCAGCTCCAGCAGCACCAGCGGCGACATCGGCAGGCCCAGCGGCTCCACGCCCCGCTCCGCCACCTCGACGGGCGTGCCCTCGTCGATGACGTTCTGCACCTCGCCCATGAAGCGGGTCAGGATGCGGTTCACCACGAACGCCGGGGCGTCCTTCACCAGCACCGCGGTCTTCTTCAACTGCTTGGCCACCGCGAACGCCGTCGCCAATGCGGCGTCGTCGGTCCGCTCGCCCCGGACGATCTCCAACAGCGGCAGCACCGCCACCGGGTTGAAGAAGTGGAAGCCGACGACCCGCTCCGGGTGCTTCAGCTCGGAGGCCATCTCGCTGACCGACAGCGAGGAGGTGTTCGTCGCCAGGATCGCGTGCGCCGGGACCACCGCCTCCACCTCGGCGAACACCCGCTGCTTGACGCCGATCTCCTCGAACACGGCCTCGATCACGAAGTCCGCGTCGGAGAACCCCTCCGCCTTGTCCAGCACCCCGCTGACCAGCGCCTTCAGCCGGTTCGCCGTGTCCTGGTTCACCCGGCCCTTGAGCAGCAGCTTGTCGATCTCGGCATGGACGTAGCCCACGCCCCGGTCGATGCGCTCCTGGTCGATGTCCGTGAGCACCACCGGCACTTCGAGGCGTCGCACGAACAGCAGCGCGAGCTGCGAGGCCATCAGCCCCGCACCCACCACGCCGACCTTGGTGACCGGTCGGGCGAGGCTCCTGTCCGGGGCGCCCACCGGCCGCTTCCCGCGCTTTTGCACCAGGTGGAACGCGTAGAGGCCGGAGCGCAGCTCCCCACCCATGATCAGGTCGGCGAGCACCCGGTCCTCGGTGTCGAACGCGGCCTGGAGGTCGCCGTCCTTGGCCGCGGCGATGATGTCCAACGCGCGGTACGCGGCCGGGGCCGCCCCGTGCACCTTGGCGTCGGCGAGGGCCCGGCCGCGGGCGACGGCCAGGTCCCACGCCTCGCCCCGGTCCGGCTCGGGCCGCTCGACGGTGACCTCACCGGTCAGCACCCCGGCGGTCCACACCAGGGACTGCTCCAGGAAGTCCGCGCCCTCGAAGAGCGCATCGGCGATGCCCAGCTCGAAGACCTGGGCGCCCTTCAGCTGCCGGTTCTGGTTGAGCGCGTTCTCGATGATCACCGAGACCGCGCGTTCCGCGCCGATCAGCTGCGGGAGCAGCGCACAGCCGCCCCAGCCGGGGACCAGCCCGAGGAACACCTCGGGCAGCGAGAACGCCGGCACCGCCTTCGACACGGTCCGGTAGGTGCAGTGCAGCCCGACCTCGACGCCACCGCCCATCGCCGCGCCGTTGTAGTAGGCGAACGTCGGCACGGCCAGGCCGGCGAGCCGCTTGAAGACGTCGTGGCCGCCCTTGCCGATGGCGAGTGCGTCCTCGTGCCGGGTCAGCACCTCGACGCCCTTGAGGTCGGCGCCGACGGCGAAGATGAAGGGCTTGCCGGTGATGCCCGCGCCCACGATCGCCCCGGCGGTGGCCTCCTGCTCCACCTGGTCGAGCGCGGCGTCCAGGTTGGCCAGGGAACGCGGCCCGAAGGTGGTCGGCTTGGTGTGGTCGAGCCCGTTGTCGAGGGTGATGAGCGCGAACCGCCCGGCCCCCTTCGGCAGGTCCAGATGGCGTACGTGCGCCTGGGTGACGACCTCGTCGGGGAACGCCTCGGCGGCGCCCTTCAGCTGCTCAGCGGTGCTCGTGCTCACTTGGCGCCTCCGTCGAAGTGGGGGTTCTCCCAGATGACCGTCGCGCCCATGCCGAAGCCGACGCACATGGTGGTGATGCCGTAGCGCACCTCGGGCCGCTCCTCGAACTGACGGGCCAGCTGGGTCATCAGCCGCACGCCGGAGGAGGCCAGCGGGTGGCCGAAGGCGATGGCGCCGCCGTACTGGTTGACGCGGGGGTCGTCATCGGCGATCCCGTAGTGGTCGAGGAAGGCGAGCACCTGTACGGCGAACGCCTCGTTGATCTCGAACAGCCCGATGTCGGAGATCGACAGACCGGCCTTGGCGAGCGCCTTGTGGGTCGCGGGCACGGGCCCGTAGCCCATCACCTCGGGCTCGACACCGGCGAAGGCGTACGAGACCAGGCGCATCCGCACCGGCAGCTCGTGCTCCCGGGCGAAGTCCTCGGCGGCGATCAGCGAGGCGGTGGCCCCGTCGTTCAGGCCCGCCGCGTTTCCGGCGGTGACCCGGCCGTGCGGGCGGAACGGCGTCTTCAGACCGGCCAGCGTCTCCAGGGTCGTCCCCGGGCGCATCGGCTCGTCCTCGGTGGCCAGTCCCCAGCCGGTCTCGCCGGCCTCGGGGGTGGTCCGCCGGACCGAGATCGGTACCAGGTCCTGCTGGATCCTGCCGTTGGCGTACGCCTTGGCGGCCTTCTCCTGGGACCGCACCGCGTACGCGTCGGCGCGCTCCTTGGTGAGGTGCGGGAACCGGTCGTGCAGGTTCTCCGCGGTCATCCCCATGAACAGCGCGGACTCGCCCACCAGCTTCTCGCTGACGAACCGGGGGTTGGGGTCGACGCCCTCGCCCATCGGGTGACGGCCCATGTGCTCGACGCCGCCGGCCACCACGACGTCGTAGGCGCCGAAGGCGATGGACCCGGCGGTCGTCGTCACGGCCGTCAGCGCGCCCGCGCACATCCGGTCGATGGAGTAGCCGGGTACGGAGCGGGGCAGCCCGGCGAGGATGCCCGCGGTGCGCCCGAGGGTCAGGCCCTGGTCGCCGATCTGCGTGGTGGCCGCGATCGCCACCTCGTCGATCTTCGCCGGGTCGAGCCCCGGGTTGCGGCGCAACAACTCCCGGATCGACTTCACCACGAGGTCGTCGGCCCGGGTCTCGTGGTAGATGCCCTTCGGGCCCGCCTTGCCGAACGGGGTACGGACGCCGTCGACGAAGACGACGTCCCTGACGGTACGAGGCACGATGGCTCTCCTCCAGACGCGAACTGGCACGACGCGGCCCGCCCAGCCGAAGGCACCGGCGCACCGCGGTACCGCCATGCTACTTGCGAGTAACCAGACTGCCCAGCCCCCGCCCCCGGCTGCGCGTGTCAGCGGGCGGAACGCGTACGGCCCGCCGGGAGTCAGCGGGTGACTCCGAGCGGGCCGCATCCGGTCTCCGGTCAGGCGTCGGCGGGTGCGCGCAGTGCGTCCACCAGCAGGGGGCCGACCTGTTCGATCTGCCAGGGACGGGCACCCAGTGCGGCCAGCGCCGCGTCCACCGACTCGGCGGTCACCACGGTCGGCGGCTCCCAGCACACCCGTCGCACGGTGTCCGGGGCGATCAGGTTCTCCTGCGGCATGGACAGCTGCTCCGCCAGGGCGGACACCGCGGCCCGCGCCGCGGAGAGCCGCGCCGCGGCCACCGGGTCCTTGTCGGCCCAGGCCCGGGGCGGCGGCGGACCGCTCACGGTCTGTCCGGGCTGGGGCAGTTCACCCTCGGACAGGGCCCGGGCCCGGTCGATCGCCTCCTGCCACTGGTCCACCAGCTGCCGTCGACCGGACCGGCCGCCGAAGCCGGGCAGTGCGGCGAGCGCCCGTGCGTTCGTGGGCAGCGTCAGTGCCGCCTCGACGATCGCGGCGTCCCCGAGCACCTTCCCGGGCGAGATGTCCCTGCGCCGGGCGATCCGGTCGCGCGCCTCCCACAGCTCCCGCACCACGGCCATCTGTCGCCGCCGCTTGACCTTGTGCATTCCGGAGGTGCGGCGCCAGGGGTCCTTGCGCGGGGGCGCGGGCGGCGCCGAGGCGATGGCCGCGAACTCCTGCCGGGCCCAGTCGAGCTTGCCCTGTCGGTCGAGTTCCTCCTCCAGCGCGTCCCGGAGGTCGACGAGCAGTTCCACGTCGAGCGCGGCGTACCGCAACCAGGGCTCGGGGAGCGGCCGGGTCGACCAGTCGACGGCCGAATGCCCCTTCTCCAGGACGTACCCCAGCACGTTCTCGACCATCGCCCCGAGGCCGACGCGGGGGAACCCGGCGAGCCGTCCGGCCAACTCGGTGTCGAAGAGCTCGCTGGGCTGCATGCCTATTTCCCGCAGGCAGGGCAGGTCCTGGGTCGCGGCGTGCAACACCCACTCGGTTCCGTCGAGGGCCTGACCGAGCGCGGTGAGGTCGGGGCAGGCGACGGGGTCGATCAGTGCCGTCCCGGCGCCCTGGCGGCGCAGCTGGACGAGGTACGCGCGCTGTCCGTAGCGGTAGCCGGAGGCGCGCTCGGCGTCCACCGCCACCGGGCCGGTGCCCCGGGCGAACGCGGAGATCACGTCGGTCAGGGCGCCCGCGTCGGCGACGACCGGCGGGATGCCCTCGCGCGGCTCCAGCAGCGCGATGGGGTCACGGTCCGCGGTGACGCCGGTGACGCCGTCGTCCGGAGGGGCGCCCCCGGTGGTTCGCAGTGATGTGTCTGCTGCGGTCTCTTGGGCGTCTGTCACCTGTCAAGGGTACTTGCGAAAACACCGCGTCCGCCGACGGAACGTTCCGTCGGCGGACGCGCGAGCGATCGGTATCGGTCAGTGGATGATTCCGGTGCGTAGGGCGACGGCCACCATGCCGGCGCGGTCGCCGGTGCCCAGCTTGCGGGCGATCCGGGCGAGGTGGCTCTTGACGGTCAGGGCCGACAGTCCCATGGAGACCCCGATGGCCTTGTTGGACTGGCCCTCGGCGACCAGTCTCAGGACCTCGACCTCACGGCCGGACAGCTCGCGATAGCCACCCGGGTGGCTCGGAGAGCCCGGAGGGCGGCGGTGCATACGGGCCGCGGCGGCGCCGATGGGGGCGGCGCCGGGCCGGGTCGGAAGGCCGAGATTGGTACGCGTACCGGTAACGACATAACCCTTCACTCCGCCCGCGAGGGCGTTGCGAACGGCGCCGATGTCATCGGCGGCGGAGAGGGCGAGGCCGTTGGGCCAGCCCGCGGCACGGGTTTCGGACAACAGGGTGAGACCGCTGCCGTCGGGAAGGTGGACGTCGGCGACGCAAATGTCACGCGGGTTGCCGACGCGGGGGCGGGCTTCTGCGATGGACGACGCCTCGATGACATCGCGCACCCCGAGCGCCCACAGGTGGCGGGTGACGGTGGAGCGGACCCGAGGGTCCGCCACGACCACCATGGCGGTCGGCTTGTTGGGGCGGTAGGCGACCAGGCTTGCGGGCTGCTCAAGGAGAACGGACACAGGGCCCTCCTGGGGTGGCGGGACGGGGGGCCGGCTCTGGGGATGAAGCCGGGATGAACCGTCGCTTTCAAGGTCACAGACCTCTTCGGCATCAAACCCGGTCGCCTTTAGAGAAAGATCACGAATTCGTGAGAACAATTCGTGCAATTCGGACGATTGAGCGATCGTTGCACGTAGCCCCGTATGTCCCGGAGCCGCGCCGCAGCAGCCCGGAGTCGGCGTGGCCCGGGGAACCGGGCCACAGTCGCCGGAGAGCCGGGCCGTGGAGCTGGGGGGAGTCGGGCCGGAGCGGCCATGGAGCCGCCGGGGAGCCGCCGGGGGTGTCGTCCGTCCGTGGGGGGCGTCGCCGGGGCGCGCCGAGGGCCGTTGCGTCGCGGGAAGGCCGGACGGGGCAGCCAGGGCGGCCGGGGCGGGAAAGGCGGGTGCAGCGGGGGAGGGGCGGGCGTCTCAGGAGGTCTGCGGACCGCGGCGCTGCGGCAGGGTGACCACGGACGCATCGGCCGACGGCGACGGCGGGAGCCCCGCGACCTGGCCCAACAGATCGCACCAGGCCGTCAGGTGCGCGGCCGTGTCCGGCACGCCCCGGTCGCCCTCCTGCGGCGTCCAGGACGCCCGGATCTCGATCTGGGACGTGGCCGGGCGGCGGGCCAGGCCGCCGAAGTAGTGGGAACCCGCCCGGGTCACCGTGCCGCTCGGCTCCCCGTACGTGAGGCCCCGGCCCTCCAGCGCGCCCGTCAGCCAGGACCAGCACACCTCCGGCAGCAACGGGTCGGCGGCCATCTCGGGCTCCAACTCCGCCCGGACCAGCGTCACCAGTCGGAACGTGCCCCGCCAGCCGTCATGGCCCGCCGGATCGTGCAGCAGCACCAGCCGTCCGTCCGCCAGGTCCTCGTCCCCGTCGACCACCGCGGCCTCCCACGCGTACGCGTGCGGGGCGAGCCGTCGGGGCGGTCGGACCGGCTCGATCTCGACACCGGGCCGCAGCCGTGCCGTGCGCACCGCGTCGACCGCCGCACGGAAGGCCGGCGGCCCGGCGTCCGCCGGGTTCCCGCCCGGCACCCCCTCGCCGTTGTCCGTCCCACCAGCGTCGTCCGACAGTCGTTCCTGAGCCGCAGCCATGCCGGGAAGAGTAAGGGGAAGCCGGCGCCGGTGCAGGGAGGGACACCCCTGCGGGCGAGGGCTGTCCGGATCGCGCCCCCACCCGCATGGGAGACTTTCCGACGTGAGTGCCAACGAGAACCCCACGGACCGGTCGACCGCGACACGAGAGGGCGTCCGGGAATCCGCGTTCCTGAAGGCCTGCCGTCGCGAACCCGTGCCGCACACCCCGGTCTGGTTCATGCGCCAGGCGGGCCGCTCCCTCCCGGAGTACCGCAAGGTCCGCGAGGGCATCGCCATGCTCGACTCGTGCATGCGTCCCGACCTGGTCACCGAGATCACCCTCCAGCCGGTCCGCAGGCACCACGTCGACGCGGCGATCTTCTTCAGCGACATCGTCGTCCCGTTGAAGGCCATCGGCGTCGGCCTCGACATCAAGCCCGGCATCGGCCCGGTCATCGAGCAGCCGATCCGCTCCCGCGCCGACCTCGACCGACTGCGCGACCTCACCCCCGAGGACGTCCCGTACGTCACCGAGGCCATCGGGCAGCTCACCGCCGAGCTGGGCGCCACGCCGCTGATCGGGTTCGCGGGCGCGCCCTTCACCCTGGCGAGCTACCTCGTGGAGGGCGGCCCGTCCCGCAACCACGAACACACCAAGGCGCTGATGTACGGCGACCCGCAGCTGTGGGCCGACCTCCTGGACCGGCTCGCCGGCATCACCTCGGCCTTCCTCAAGGTCCAGATCGAGGCGGGCGTCAGCGCCGTCCAGCTCTTCGACTCCTGGGTCGGTGCCCTCGCCCCCGTCGACTACCGGCGGTCCGTGCTCCCGGCGTCCCGCAAGGTCTTCGAGTCCGTCGCCGGCTACGGCGTCCCGCGCATCCACTTCGGCGTCGGCACAGGTGAGCTGCTCGGTGCGCTCGGCGAGGCCGGGGCCGACGTGGTGGGCGTGGACTGGCGGGTGCCGCTGGACGAGGCCGCACGTCGGGTGGGCCCCGGGAAGGCGCTCCAGGGCAACCTCGACCCGGCCGTGCTCTTCGCGGGCACCGAGGCCGTGGTCGCCAAGACCGGCGAGGTGCTGGAGGCGGCCCGCGGTCTGGAGGGCCACATCTTCAACCTGGGGCACGGGGTCCTGCCCGACACCGACCCGGACGCCCTCACCCGGCTCGTGGAGGACGTGCACACCCGCACGGCACGCTGATCGCCGCGGCGGTTCCCCTTTCCGCGGGGAGCCGCCGCCAAGCGTCGGATTCCGGCCGTTCTTCTTCTGGGGCCGGACGGGAGCCGGAGCGCGCGTCCGACGGCCCGTGTCTACCAGCCCGCCTCCCGGACCGCCCGCACGGCCTTGCGCGCGGCGACCAGGACCGGGTCCCACACGGGGGAGAACGGCGGCGCGTACCCGAGGTCCAGGTGCGTCATCTGCTCCACGGTCATCTGGGCGGTCAGCGCCACCGCCGCGACGTCCACCCGCTTCGCCGCGCCCTCCCGGCCCACGATCTGCGCCCCGAGCAGCCGTCCGGTGCGGTGCTCGGCCAGCAGTTTCACCGTCATCAGCTGCGCGCCCGGGTAGTACCCCGCCCGGCTCGTCGACTCGATGGTGGCGGTCACGTAGCGCAGCCCCACCGCGCGGGCGTCCTTCTCCCGTAGCCCCGTCCGGGCGATCTCCAGGTCACACACCTTGGACACCGCCGTGCCGACCACCCCGGGGAAGGTCGCGTACCCGCCGCCGACGTTGGTGCCGATGATCTGGCCGTGCTTGTTGGCGTGGGTGCCCAGCGGGACGTACCGGTCCTGCCCCGACACCAGGTCCAGGACCTCCACGCAGTCGCCGCCGGCCCAGATCGCGTCCTGGCCGCGCACCCGCATCGCCTGGTCCGTCAACAGTCCGCCGTGGTCGCCGAGCGGGAGGCCCGCCGCGCGGGCGAGCGAGGTCTCGGGCCGGACGCCGAGCCCGAGGATCACCACGTCGGCCGGGTACGCGTCGTCGGCGGTGGTCACGGCCCGGACCCGCCCGTCCTCCCCCGTACGGACCCCGGTGACCTCGGTGTCGTTGACCATGGTGATGCCGAGCCAGCTCATGGCGTCGTGCACCTGCCGGCCCATGTCCGGGTCGAGCGTGGACATCGGTTCCCGACCGCGGTTGACGACCGTGACCTCGTAGCCCCGGTTGATCATCGCCTCGGCCATCTCGACGCCGATGTACCCGGCTCCGACGACCACCGCGCGGCGGCCCGCGGTGGCGTCCAGGGTGTCGAGCAGCGCCTGCCCGTCGTCCAGGGTCTGCACCCCGTGCACGCCGGGCGCGTCGATGCCCGGCAGCGGGGGGCGCACCGGTCGGGCACCGGTCGCGATGACCAACTTGTCGTAGTCCGTCCACTCCTCGGAGCCGGAGTCGAGGTCCCGACTGCGGACCCGGCGTCGCTCCGGATCGATCTCCACCACCTCGGTACGGGTCCGCAGGTCGATCGCGCGCTCCCGGTGCTCCTCGGGCGTCCGCGCGATCAGCTCGTCCCGCTCGGCCACCTGGCCGCCGACCCAGTACGGGATGCCGCACGCCGAGTACGAGGTGAAGTGCCCCCGCTCGAACGCCACCACGTCCAGCTCCGCCGGGCCCCTGAGCCTGCGCGCCTGTGACGCGGCGGACATGCCCGCCGCGTCACCGCCGATGATGACCAGCCGCTCCCTCGAATCGTTCATCTGAGTCCTTTCGTGGATGCCCCCAATCTTTAGGTGGGGGAGGAAGCGAAACCCCTGCGGAGCAGGGCAGTGAGCGGGGTTTCGTCCCCTGGGTGAAAGATCGTGCTCTGACCCGCAGGTTTGATTCTCACCTGTGGTACCGCTAGTTTGTGAGCGTGGCCATGAGTCATGTGAAGCGGGCGTTCAAGTACCGCTTCTACCCGACCGATGCGCAGGCGGCCGAGCTGTCGCGCACGCTCGGCTGTGTTCGCAAGGTCTACAACCTGGCGCTCGCCGCACGCACGGAGGCGTGGACGCGACAGGAGCGGGTCAACTACCACCAGACGTCCGCGATGCTGACGGCGTGGAAGAAGACCGAGGAACTCGCGTTCCTGAACGAGGTGTCCTCCGTGCCGTTGCAGCAGTGTCTGCGGCACTTGCAGGTGGCGTTCACCAACTTCTTCGGCAAGCGGGCCCAGTACCCGCGCTTCAAGTCGAGGAAGAAGTCCCGGAAGTCCGCCGAGTACACCACCAGCGGTTTCCGCTTCCGTGACGGACAGCTGACGCTGGCCAAGATGGCGGAGCCGCTGGACATCGTATGGTCGCGCCCGCTCCCCGAGGGAGCGAAGCCGTCCACGGTGACCGTGTCGCAGGACAACGCGGGACGCTGGTTCGTCTCGATTCTGTGCGAGGACCCCTCCGTGAAGCCGCTCCCCGCCACCAGCGCGGAGGTCGGCATCGACGCGGGCCTGGACCACTTGCTCACCCTCTCGACCGGGGAGAAGATCGCCAACCCCCGGCACGAGCGCCGCGACCGCGCCCGTCTCGCCCTGGCCCAGCGCCGTCTGGCGAAGAAGGCCAAGGGCGACGGCGCCAACCGGGCCAAGGCCCGGCGGAAGGTCGCCAAGATCCACGCCCGGATCACCGACCGCCGCCGCGACCATCTCCACAAGATCACTACTCGTCTCGTGCGTGAGAACCAAACGCTCGTGATCGAGGACCTGACCGTGCGCAACATGGCCAAGAACCACAGCCTCGCCCGCGCCATCTCCGACGCCGCATGGCACCAGATGCGCACGATGCTGGAGTACAAGGCAGCCTGGTATGGACGGAACCTCGTGGTCGTGGACCGCTGGTTCCCCTCCTCCAAGCTGTGCTCCACCTGCGGCACCCTCGCCGGGAAGATGCCGCTGAACGTCCGCACCTGGACGTGCGACTGCGGCACCACCCACGACCGGGACGTGAACGCAGCGAAGAACCTTCTGGCCGCCGGGCGGGCGGTTACAGCCTGCGGAGCTGGTGTAAGACCTCGACGGAGTTCTCCGGGCGGGCAGTCGGCGACGAAACAGGAAGTCTCACGGCGCGAGCCGTAAGAATCCCCTCCCTTTAGGGAGGGGAGCGTCAAGTGAGCACGCTACGTGCATGCACCGGGGGGCTCAGCCCGCGTCGGGCGCCCGCGGCGTCGGGGGCACGGTGGCCGGCGCCGCGGGCCCCACGGCGCCCGTGGCGCTCACCGCGCCCCCGGCTGCGGGCCCGGCCGGGGGCACCGGGCGACGACGGCGCACCCACGGACCCAACAGCCAACGCCACACCGCGTACAGGGCCCCGGCCAGGGCCAGGAACGGCAGCGCGGCGCCGAGGACGATCGACAGCCAGCGCAGCGTCGCGACGAACGCGCCCCAGCCGTCGCCGACCGAGTCCAGGAAGCCGGACTCCTCGTCCCGGCCCGCGTCGGGGCGCTCGGTGAGCGACAGCGTGATGGTGGCCAGCGTCGTGCGGTCCTTCAGCGACGTCTGCTGGGCGAGCAGCGACTCCAGATCCGCCTGACGGCTGCTCAGCTCGCCCTCCAGTGCCACCACGTCGCTGATCTTCGTCGCCTCGTCCATCAGTTCCCGGATGCGGGCCACGCTCGCCCGTTGGTTCTTGAGGCGGGTCTCGACGTCGACCACCTGTTCGGTGACGTCCTCGGCCCCGGTGTTCCGGCGGAGCACCGTACCGGTGTCGCCCAGCTTCTCCAGGACGTCGTCGTACTTCTCCTGCGGAACGCGCAGGACGACCTCGGACTGCTCGCGTCCGTCGTCGTCGCGCTCCGTCGACTCCTCGCCGACGATCCCGCCGACCGACTCGGCGGCCGACCGTACGGTGGCCAGGGCCCGGGACACGTCCTCGACCCGCACCACCAGCTCCGCGGTGCGAATGATCTTCCGCTGGGCGAGTTGGTCCGTTCGCAGGTCACCGTCCGACTCCGGCTTCCCCGAGTCGGCCTTGCCCCCGGGCGCCCGTGCGTCGGCCTTGCCCTCGGAGCCCGCAGCGCCCTCCGCGCGCAGGGCGCCCTCGGCGTCACCGGGCGGGGCGTAGCCCTGGGCGTCCGCCCCCGTGGCCCCCTTGTTCGTCGACTCCCCCTGGTCGCCGCCCGATCCGGCGCAGCCGGCGAGCGTCAGCGACCCGGTGAGCAGGACGCCGGCGACCCACCGGGCCCGCCGCCGTACCGGACGGTGGCCCCGCACGGGACCGGGCTCTCGCAGAACACTCATCTTCGACTCCCCCTGGGAAGTGGTGCGCAGTCCGACACTCCTTCGACGTCACCGCACCCCGCCGCGACGTCGCCAACGCATCGCGAACGCATCACGGTTCGGACTCGCCGGTCGGCCGGGGAATCCGGACCCGCACCGGGACCAACGGCCCTGCGAACCGGCCCCCCACCTCTGACAGAGTTGGGGCATGCGCGCAGAGCACACCGCCCCGGCACCGCCCCGTAGCTTCGTCGTCATCGGCGCCGGCATCTCCGGACTGGCCGCGGCCCACCGCCTCCTGGCGACCGGTGCCCGCGTCACGGTGCTGGAGGCGTCCGATCGCCTCGGCGGGAAGCTGCTGCCCGGTGAGATCGCGGGCGCCCGCGTCGACCTCGGCGCCGAGTCCCTGCTCGCGCGCCGGCCCGAGGCGGTGGCACTGGCCCGGGAGGTGGGCCTCGGCGACCGCCTCCGTGCCCCGGCCACCACCACGGCGTCCCTGTGGACCCGGGGCGCCCTGCGGCCCATGCCGAAGGGGCACGTCATGGGCGTGCCCGCGAGCGCCGACGCCCTCGCCGACGTGCTGTCCCCCGAGGGCCTGCGCCGGGTGGCCGCGGAAGGCGAACTCCCGCCGGTGGACCCGGCCGACCTCGGCGACGACGTGGCGGTCGGCACCTACGTCGCCGCCCGGCTCGGCCACGAGGTCGTCGACCGGCTGGTGGAACCCCTGCTCGGCGGCGTCTACGCGGGCGACGCCTACCGCATCTCCCTGCGCTCGGCGGTCCCCCAGCTCTTCGAGGCCGCCCGCACCCACTCCTCCCTCACGGCGGCGGTGCGCGAGATCCAGCGCCGAGCCGCCACGAACCCCGCGCCCGGCCCCGTCTTCATGGGCATCGAGGGCGGCGTCGGCACCCTCCCGCTGGCGGTGGCCGACGCCGTGCGCGCCCGCGGCGGGGAGATCCGCCTCGCGACCCCCGCCACCGGACTGCGCCGCACCCCGGACGGCCGCTGGCGGGTCACCGCCGTCGACCTGAGCCTGGACGTCGACGGCGTGGTCCTCGCCGTCCCGGCCCCGACCGCCGCCCGGCTGCTCTCCGCCGAGGCGCCGGGCGCGGCGACCGAGCTGGAGACCGTCGAGTACGCCTCCATGGCGCTGATCACCCTGGCCTACCGGCGCGCGGAGGTGGCCCTGCCCCCGGGCAGCGGCTTCCTCGTGCCGCCGGTCGACGGGCACACCATCAAGGCGTCGACGTTCGCCTCCCAGAAGTGGGGCTGGATCGCCGCCGAGGACCCCGACCTGCTCGTCGTCCGGACCTCCGTGGGCCGCCACGGCGACGAGGCCGACCTGGAGCGCGACGACGCCGACCTCGTCGCCGTCTCCCGCCGTGACCTCGGCGCCGCCGCGGGACTGACCGCGCGACCGGTCGCCAGCCGGGTCACCCGCTGGAACGACGGGCTGCCGCAGTACCCGGTCGGCCACCACGCCCGGGTGGCACGGATCCGCGACCGCCTGGCGAAACTCCCCGGTCTCGCGCTCTGCGGCGCCGCCTACGACGGGGTCGGCGTGCCCGCGTGCGTGGGCGGCGGGCAGGCCGCGGCCGACCTGGTCCTGGGCGATCCGGACCGTACGGACCATCTGATGAGCAACCCGGTGCAAAGCCGCCACGGCGGCGCAGGAGAATGAGGAACATGAGCGACGACGCCCCCGCAAGGATTCCCCACCGCGGCAAGCTGGCCAAGGACCTCAACGAGGTCATCCGCTACACGCTGTGGTCCGTCTTCACCCTTCGTGACGTACTCCCGGAGGACCGCTCCGGGTACGCCGACGAGGTCGACGAGCTGTTCGCACAGCTCGCCGCCAAGGACGTCAAGGTCCGGGGCACCTACGACCTGTCGGGCCTGCGCGCCGACGCCGACCTGTTGATCTGGTGGCACGCCGAGACCGCCGACGCGCTCCAGGAGGCGTACAACCTCTTCCGCCGCACCAAGCTCGGCCGCGCCCTCGTCCCGACCTGGTCGAACATGGCGCTACACCGGCCCGCCGAGTTCAACCGTTCCCACATCCCCGCTTTCCTCGCCGACGAGACCGCGCGCGACTACGTCAGCGTCTACCCGTTCGTCCGCTCCTACGAGTGGTACCTGCTGCCGGACGAGGAGCGCCGCAAGATGCTCGCCGACCACGGCAAGATGGCGCGCGGCTACCCCGACGTCCGGGCCAACACCGTGGCCTCGTTCTCCCTCGGCGACTACGAGTGGATCCTGGCCTTCGAGGCCGACGAGCTCCACCGGATCGTGGACCTGATGCGTCATCTGCGGGCCTCCGAGGCGCGGATGCACGTCCGTGAGGAGGTCCCCTTCTACACCGGACGCCGTCGCAGCATGGCCGAGCTGGTCGCCTCGCTCGCCTGACCGCCGACCCTCATCGCGGGCCCACCCGGTACGCCGGGTCGGGCCCGCGTTCCGTTCCACGGGTGGCCAGCGGACGCGGCTGGGCGTGCCCCGCGCACTCCGTGTCCGCCTCCGGCAGCCGTCCCGTCAGCAGGTACGCGTCGAGGTGGGCGTTCACGCAGGCGTTCGACCCGCCGCCGACCCCGTGCTGCCCGGCGTCCCGCTCGGTCACCAGCCGCGCACCGCCCAGCCGCTCCCGCAGCTCCTGCGCCCCCCGGTACGGGGTCACGGCGTCCCGCTCGGCGGCCAGGATCAGCGTCGGCGGCAGACCCGCCGCGTCCGCCCGCACGTCGAGCGGCTGTTGCCGGGGCGCGCGCCAGTACGCGCACGGCAGATGGGTCCAGGCGTTGTCCCAGGCGGCGAAGGGGGCGGTGGCGGCCAGCGCGGTGTGCTCGGCGTCCCAGTCGGCGAAGTCCGTGGGCCAGGGAGCGTCATTGCACCGCACGGCCGTGTACACGGCGTGGGCGTTCTCCGTTTCGGCGGCCACCTCCGGGATCGGTGCCGCCTGGGCGACGAGCAGTTCCGGGTCGCCGTCCTGGAAGGCGGACAGCGCGGCGGCGCGCATCGGCCAGTAGTCGTCGTAGTGGGCGGTCCGTAGATAGGCCGCGTGCAACTGTCCCGGCCCGACCTTGCCGCCCGCCGGTTCCGCGGCGACGGCCGCCCGCACCTCCTCGTACGAACGCTGCACGGCGGCGGCGGTGCGTCCCAGCCCGTAGACGTCGTCGTGCCGGGCGACCCAGCTGCGGAAGTCCGCCCAGCGCTGCTCGAAGGCCGCCGTCCGGTCGAGGTCGTTGCGGTACCAGATCCGATCCGGCCGGGGGTCGACCACCGAGTCGAACACCATCCGGCGCACGTGCGCGGGGAACAGCGTCGCGTACACCGCGCCGAGGTACGTTCCGTAGGACGCCCCCATGAACGTCAACTGCCGTTCGTCGAGCGCGGCCCGCAGCACGTCGAGGTCCCGTGCGTTGTTCAGGGTCGTGTAGTGCTGCAAGGCGTCTCCGGCCCGGCGGGCGCAGCCCCGCGCGTACGAGGTGGCCTCGGCGACGCGTTCCTTCTTGTAGGACGCGGACGGGTGGACGGGGGCCTGGGTGGGGGCCTTCACGAAGTCCCCGGGCGCCTGGCAGGACAGCGGCGCCGAACGGCCCACCCCGCGGGGGGCGTAGCCCACCAGGTCGTACGCGGCGGCGATGCGCTGCCAGGCGGGGACGCCGCCGATCAACGGGAAGTACGTGCCGTTGCCGCCCGGTCCGCCCGGGTTGAACACCAGGGCGCCCTGCCGCGGGGTCGGGTGGCCGTCCGGGTCCGTGCCCGTGGCGGGCACCCGGCTCACGGTGAGCGCGATCCGACGGTCGTCGGGGTGGGCGTAGTCGAGGGGCACCTCGACCGTGCCGCACTCCACCGGTGCCGGGAGGTTCTCCTCCTCGGCACAGGGACCGAAGCTGATGCCCCGCACGGCGGCCCGGGCTACGGCGGCCCGCACTCCGGCCGCCTCCTGGGCTCCGGCCGCCTCCCGGGCGTTCGTCGAGCCGCTGGTCGGGGGAGCGGAGAGGGGGGCGACGGGGCGGAGGTCGGCGGGCGCCACCGCGGTCGACAGGCCCGCCGCGCCGGTGGGGGCCGCCCACAGCGCGGACAGGACCAGGGACCCGGCGGTGCCCCAGCGGACGGCTGCTCTCATGGTGCTCCTGCTCTTCGCTCCGCCGTTGCCGCGCACGGAACTGTCGGTCGCCCGGTGGGGAGGCCGAAGCCCGTACGGATCATCTGACAAAAGGGATGATTGGGGTGCGTGGGGGTGATGTAAAGCACCGGCGGACGGATGTCGGCGCAATGGCCCCGCTGCGCGGCGTCAACGCTCGCGCCGCGCGGACCCCCGGTCGGTCGGCCCGGGACGCAGCGCACGGTCCGCACCACCGTCGTGGTCCCGGTGGGCGAACGCCGCCACCAGGCCGGGATCGTCGGCCGCGGGCACCCCGCCCACCGCCACCGCGGTCAGATACGTGCGGTCGTCCCCGCCGGGCCGGGCCGAGAGGCCGCACACCAGGGCACGCCCGGACGCCGACGCCCAGCGCGTGTACGGTCGCGCCTCGACGCGCGCGATCAGCAGGCAACTCGCCGTCAGCAACAGGGGCAGGGCGAACCAGGCGGCGTGCGTCGTCGCGGCACCGCCCGGTGCCGGCGGGGCCGCGACCCACGCCAACGCGCCGAGCCCCAGGACCACCAGGGAGGACACCCGGACCAGCAGGACGGCATGCGTGACGGTGCCGCGGGTCTGCTCCGGCACCGCGAGGCCCGCTGCCGCCAGCCGGTCACCGAGGGCGCGCACCGCCTCGTCACCGGCGACCGCGGCCCGTACCCGGGCGATCCGCGCCTGTCCGGCGGAGCCGATCGCGCCGAGCACCGTCCGTTCCAGGGCGTCCCGGCCGCGCGGGTCGACCACGGTCGCCCAGCCGGTGTGCGCGAGGACCAGTCGGCGTTGACGGGCCATCGACACCATCGCCACCTCGGCGACGCGGTGGGGACCGCCGGACAGGAACGCTGCTTCGTAGACGGTCAGTCGGTGCCCACGAGGGATGGGCGTGCCCTCCGCGACCGCCGCGCGGACGGCCGCGCGACAGAGCAGGGTGCACGAGGTGCCGGCCACCGCACAGGCCAGCAGGAGGATGAGCCAGAACATGGCGGATTTCTATGCGAACCGCCGGGGTGCCCGCCATCGTCCATCCGCGATGTGGACCAGGTGTTGCCGCGTCGTGATGCTCCCGTGGCCTGGCGTGGCCATATGCGCCGTCCGTGCCGGTCGACGCCCTGGCCCGGGGGAGCGGATCGGCTACGCGGGTCCGCCGGGCCCCCGCCGACGGAAGACGTACCGGGGCCGTACCGCCGGCGCGCCCCCGGGGCAGGCGGCCCGCAGGGCCCGTGGTCCCGCACAGGCGCGTCGGCCCGTCACCCCGGGGACCGCAGGGCACGGGCGACCCGGACCGAGCGCACCAGCCGCGACCACGGGTGCCGGGACGGCGGCCGGGACCCGGACCGGTCGACCCACCAGCGCGTCAGCTCCCGCCGGGCCTCCTCGTCGCCGGGGACGCCGGCGCGCAGGACGTGCTCGGCGAAGCTCAGCGCGTCGGCGCGGTAGCCGGTCGTCATCGGCCGACGGTTCGCGTACGCGAGGAACTCCTTACGGTAGGAACTCCCGAGGATCACCGGGAGTTCCGGCGCGACCTTCGCCACCACGTCCGCCCGCTTCGCCAGCAACGCCCGGCCCTGCACGGCGAGCCGCGCGCGGTCGAAGCCCTCGGGGACCGGGGTCCCGGCGACCAGCGCGGACAGCAGCGCCGTCTGGGCGAGGGCCACCCGCTGTCGTGCGGCGGGCCCGTCGTCGGCGGTCGGGGTGGCCGCCCCGGGGCTCCGACGGTGCCCGGCGCCCGTGGGGGGTGCCGGGGTCGCCGGGGCAGGGCGGGCCCGGGACATGGCGGCCCGGATCGACCCCAACTCCCGCGCCAACTCGTCCGGCTCGGGGAAGTCCTCGTCCCGTTCGAGCAGCACCCCCGGCGGGTCCACCCGGGAGGTGAGGTCCGTGAGGATCTCCAGGACCGCTTCGGGCACCGGGTGCGCATGGCTGTCGTGCCACACCCCGTCCCGCTCGACCCCACCCGCCACGTGCACGTAGGCGATGGCCTCCACGGGCAGCTCGTCCAGGGACCGGGCCGGGTCCTCGCCCCGGTTGACGTGGTTCGTGTGCAGGTTCGCCACGTCGATCAGCAGGCGCACCCCGGTGCGGTCCACCAGGTCGTACAGGAACTGGCCCTCCGTCATCTCCTCGTACGGCCAGGAGATCAGTGCGGCGATGTTCTCCACGGCGAGCGGAACGGGGAGACGGTCCTGGGCGATCCGGACGTTCTCGCACAGCACGTCGAGGGCGTCCCGGGTGCGGGGGACTGGCAGCAGATGACCGGCTTCCAGCAGCGGCGAGGCGGTCAGCCCGCCCCCGGCCCGCACGAAGGCGATGTGCTCGGTGACCAGCGGCGACCCGAGGGCCTCGGCGCGGGCGGCGAGTTGGGCGAGCCGGCCCTCGTCCGGCCGGTCCGCGTCGCCGAGGCCGAGCGAGACCCCGTGCGGAACGACCGTGACGCCGCGCTCGCGCAACCGCAGTAGGGACTCGGGCAGGTGCCCCGGGCAGAGGTTCTCGGCCACGACCTCGACCCAGTCGATTCCGGACATCCGTTCGATGGCGTCCGCGATCTCGGGACGCCATCCGATGCCGGTGCCGAGCCGGGGCGTCCTCGGTGGTGCCGTGCGTAGCGCGGTCGTGGTCATGGTCCCCCTCCTCCGTGAGCCGAGCGCCGTACCGTCGCTGACCGTACGGGGTGCGCCCCGTGCCCCTGCCCGGCGGCCCCGCCCGACGGGGTCGGGACGGTGCACGGTGCGGCAGTGCGTCGGTGGCGTACGGCGGCCCGGACGGACGCGGCGTGCGCGTTCGACGGGTTCATGGCCCCGCCGCGCCCGGCCGAATCCCGGTGGAGGATGTTCAGAGCTAGTTCTGAGGTTCCGCCCGGTCCGTGTTGACCACGCCGGGCACCGTCGCCGAGGGGCGTGAGGTGGTGGAGATGTCCGCGTCGGCGGTGACGCCCGGCGCGGGAGGTGCGACACCGCTCGGCGGGGGCGGTCCGGTGGGGCTCGCGGTACCGGTGGCGGCCCCGTTGGCGATGGCGTCGAAGTCGACCATTCCGGTGTTCTCCAGCACCGTGATGTGGTCGAGGACCGTCTGGTTCGCATCGGTGGCGAGTTGCCGTACCAGTGTGTTGCGGGTGGTGTCGCGGACCTGGGCGATCAGGGCGAACACCTTGCCGTGCGCGATGCGCAGCAGGTTCGCGAAGTCCTTCTGGTACTGCACGCCCGTGGCGTCCGTGAGCTGGTGCAGCCACGCCTGTTGCTGGGCGTTGGGCTGGCTCGGCAGCGCCACGCCGAGTTGCCCGGCGACCTCCCGGACCCGCTTGTCCAGGTCGGTGTGTCCGACGACGAGGTGGTCGCCCGCGGTCCTGATCGCTTCGGTCGGTGCCCGCTCCATCGCCTGCTGACCCGCGGGGAGTTCCCACAGCCCGGCCAACCGCACCCGGACGATGAAGTCCCGGTCGGTCGCCGTGAGCGGACCCCACTGCGTGGACACCGTGCCCGCGGCGAGGTTCGCCTGCGGAGTGCCGGACCGGTCGGCGTACGACCACACCGGGAAGGCCAGCGCGGCCAGGGTGGCGGTGAGCGCGCCGATGATCAGCGCCGTGCCGTTGATGCGCCGCAGCAAGAGGGCCTCCCGTGGCGGGGGTGTCGCGCGCATCCTGGCGCGCGGGGGGTACCAGAATCAACCGCTGACTCCTCGTGGGTTCAACCCACCTCGCGGTAATGAGAGGTACGTAACCCGCCGCCGCGGTGTTCAGCGGCCCGCGGCCCGCCGGCACCGCGCCGGATCAGCCGGACAGGCAGACACCCAGGTCGAGGAGGGACGGGAGCCCTCCGATCAGACAGTGACTGGACCCCGGGGTGGTTCCCGGACCGGGCCGCCCGGGTCCGCCGGGTGCGGTGGACGGGCTCGGAACGCCGGGAGAGGGCGTACCGGGTCCACCGGTGCCACCTGGTCCGCCCGGTTCCTCGGTCGGGTCGGAGCCCTGACCCCCCGTTCTTCCTCCGGCACCGCCACTCGTCGTCCCTCCGGTGCTGTCTCCGGTGCTGTCTCCGGTGCTGTCTCCGGTGCCGCCACCGGCTCCGGAACCCGGAGATCCGGGGTCGCTCGTGGGTTCGTCGGACCCGGTGCCCGGAGCCGTCCCGCCCGGCCGATCGCTCCCGGGCCGGGCGGTTCCGTTGCCCGTGGAGTTCGGTCGGCCGTCACGCCTCCCCGGGCCGGTGCCCTCGGGATCGTCGCTCCCGGTGGCGCCGAGACCCGTGTCCGATGGGGGCGTTCCGCCCGTGGTGCTCGGTGACGCGCTCGGGGCGCCGGACCCCGTGGCCTCCCGGTCGTTGCGATCCGCGTCCGGGTCGCCCCGGCCGCTCGTGGCGGGGCGCGGTTCCGGTGCGCCTCGAAGGCGCCCGCCCGACACGCCGACCCCCGCCCCTTCCGCGTTCCGGGCGGCGCGGTCGGACGGGTCGGTGCCTCCGGGGCGCCCGGTCCCGGACAGCCCCATGAGCGCGACGGTCGCGGTCGCCGCCACGAGCACCGTCCCCGTGACCAGGACCGTGCGTGTGCCACCGAGTGGGCGTCGGCGCAGTGCGTGGGTGGCGGACGTCGCCCGCCCCAGAGCGCCCAATTGCCACAACAGCACCAGGAACACCAGTGCCAGTGCACCCAGCACCACTGCGATCAGTACGTCGAACACCCGGAATCCCCCACGGTCACCGCACGCCCCCGCGCCCGCGGTCACTGCCCCCGCCGGCGCCCTTCGGATGCCGACGATCCCCTGTGGAGGGACGCCGGAGTGGGTGAGGTGATGAATCGTCACCGATGCGTTACTCAGTGTGTCAAACAGGTGTGCGGGGAGTCCCGCTCGGGTGTGATCCGGGGGCGGAGCGCACGGGTTGGAGCGGGGGCGGAGCGCACGGGTTGGTCCGGGGCGCCGGGCGGCGCGGGTAGGGGGCCGCCCGGCCGGAGGTTCAGCTGTCGAACCCGCCGAACCCGCGGTGCCCCTCGGCCACCACCGTGTCGCCGGGGGCGATCTCCGTGAAGCCCGCGTCACGCACCACCGGCAGCCCGCTCGTCACCAACCGCTGCCACTGTTCCGGTTCGGCGGTCCGCACGGACAGCGGGAACCCGGCCGCGCGCCAGGCGGCGCGTTTCGCGTCCGACTGATCCCACCAGGCGAGTTGCGCCCCGTGCCCGGCCTGGGCCATCGCCTTGCCCGCGGTCATGGTGGTGGACGGGCTCATCCACAACACGGGACCGCCCGGGGCGGGCGCCCCCGGAGGCTGCGGGTCCTCCAGTTCGGTACCCGAGACCTGGAGCCGCGCCAGGTCCTTGGGCCAACCGTCCAGCGGCACCGGCGGGAACACCCGGACCTCCGCGGACTTCCCGCTCACCGTGATGCCCGGCAGCGCCTCGGCCCGTCGCCATTCCGCACCGCGGGCCCGCCGCACCACCTTGCGGATGCGGGCGTCCTGCCACTGGCGCACTGCCTCGGCCCACTCGCCCTCGTCCCGGGAGCGGGGGTCGCTCAGCATGACCAGCACCGCGCGTGCCGCCGTCTCCAGTGCATCCGTACGCTCCGGGGGGTCGGTGCGCTCCAGGCGCACGACCATCGGAAGCACGAACTGCGGTGCCTCGTCGCGGCTGCGCTCCGTACGTGCCTCGTCCGGTGCGCCCGGCTCGGGGGGAGCGGCCCGTTCTTCGGGGCGGTGGTTCGGGTCTTCGGGTGCGGCTTCGGGGATGCTCACCCGTCCAGTCTGCCAGGGCCGTCCTGAAGTGCTGGAGCGGTCCGCTCCAGGGCTGCGTGATGCCTCGGTGCCGCGGTGCTGGGCGGGTCGGTGCGGTTCAGCCCGAGCAGGCGGAACGCTGGGCCTCCAGCCACTCGCACCGAGGGCAGAGCGTGATCCCGCGATGCGTCTGTGGGTACTCGGTCGGCTCCCGGCACAGTACGCACTCGGCGAACGGCCCCTGCTCCTCGGCCCCGGCTGTGGTCGCCGCCACGCCGGGCGTCGGTCCGGCCTGCTCCGGGCCCGTGCAGTACTCGTCCATGGGGCAAGGGTATGCCCGCGGACCCGTGCGGTTCCTGCCCCCGCCGCTCCGGGTCAGCGCTTCGCGGGCGTGGCCGCGGTCCGGTCGCGTTCGCGTGCGATGAGATCGGACACCTTCACGAACCGGTACCCGCGTTCGCGCAGTTCCGGAACGACCTCCCGGATCACCCGCTCCGTCGTCGGTGCGGCGCTCCGGGTGCAGTGCAGGACCACCACCGATCCCGGTCGCACCCCGTCCAACACCTCCTGCGCCACGGCCTCGGCGTCCGTGGCGAAGGCGTCTCCGCCGACCACGTCCCACTGCACTGCCGTCACTCCCACCGGCGCGAGGGTCCGGAGCGCGCGATCGTCGTAACACCCGCCGGGGAACCGGAAGTACGGCTTCGCGTCCTTGATGCCCACTGTCCGGAAGGCGCGGAACGCCCGCTCGACGTCGGGCTGCATCAGATCCGATTCGACGGTCGGGAGTCCGTAGCAGTCGGGGGTGAAGGCGTGGTGACTGTAGGAGTGGTTGGCGACCTCGAACAGTGGATCGTGCCCGATGGACCGCGCCTGGTCGGGGTACTCCTCCGCCCAGCGCCCCGTCATGAAGACCGTCGAGGGCACCTTCAGTTGGCGGAGCGCCGCGATCAGTCCCGGGTTGTCGAACTGTTCCCCCGCTGCGGCCCGGGGACCCTGGTCGGCGGTCATGTCGGCGTCGAAGGTGAGGGCGACGGTGCGGTCCTCGGTGCGCGGTCCGTTCATGAAGACCGGAGTCAGGCCGCCTGGACCGGGTGCCAGTACCGGAGCCTCCGTAGGGGTGGTCGCGGGCGCGGGTGACACGGTCGTTGACGGTGCTCGGTCCCGTCCGGGGCGAGGGGCGACCTCCGTTCCGCACCCCGCGAGTACGACCCCCAGCAATCCGACCACGGCGACTCTCCGCACAGAAATGATCACATGCGGAACGTATAGTCATATAAGCGGCAGTTCGTTCTTCGGCTGGCCGGGGGTGTCGCCCCGGGGCCCGAACATCACCCGCTTACCGTCATGGAGGGCGGGCGCCCGCCCCCGCGGCCGTCGCCGTCCGGTTCGGTGTCGTGATGGCGACCGCCACCCCACGGGGTGGCCGTCACCCCCACGGGCTCAGCTCCAGCCCTCTAGCGACTTCATGAACCCGTCGAAGTCATCACGATGGATCGAGTGCCCGGCCCCGGCCACGGTCCGCACCTCGAACCCGCGCACTTCGAGCTCCTGGCGCAGCGGCTCCGACACGAAGTGGCTCGGGTCCGCGATCTGGACCAGCGACGGAACCACGGCCCGTTCGGGTATGCGGTTCACGGCTTCCGCCCCCGACAGGCTGAGCGCGGTCCCCGGGTCCCACAGGTGCAGCGTCGCCAGTTCGAGGTCGACGTCCTCCGCTTCCCAGCGGGGGTTGAGCGAGGCGATGTCGGTCCGGCTCGCGGATCGGAACGCCACGAGGTGGGCGGCGTCGAGCTCGGTGTCGCCGAGTGCCCAGGCCGGATCGCTGTACACCACCCGCGCCGGTGCCAGCCGCTCGACGGCCAGCGACAGGGCCAGCGCGCCCAGTGAGTGGCCCAGGGCCAGCTCGATACCCGACGGCAGGGTCTCGACCAGGTCGTCGGCGAACAGGTGGGCTCCGTACTCGCCCCGGCCGCTGCGCCCGTGGCCGCGCAGGTCGACACCGATCACCCGGTATCCGCGCGCGGCGAGCGCGGGCCCCGCTCGCCGCCAGGTCCGGTGGTCCGACATGATCCCGTGCACGAGGACGGCCGTCCGGTCACCCGTTCCCCACTCGTAGGTGTGCAACCGCATGCTGGTGACGCCCCTTTCGTCCGCGTCACGCCCGTGGACGGTGGCATGACGTGTTTCGGGCATGTCTAACACCGCTCACCTGCTCGGGGCGAGCAGACGATGTGCGTGACGTCGGGCATCCCGTCGGCACCCGCGGCGTTCCGGATCCCGGAACGTGCGGGCGCGCCCGTGAGGCGTGGCCCTGGCCCCTGCGCCGCGCCCCGCCTGGTCGGGGTGCGGGCGGCTGCCTCGGCGTACCAGGGCGCCGAGGTGGGGCCGTTGGGCTCGCTCACGGAGAGGAGTCCGCGGGTCGTGCTCGCGGGGCGACGCTCACGGGTCGGCGCCTGCGCGATCACGAGCGCGCGGTGCTCCTCATGCGTGCATTCGAGGGACGAGGGGGTCGTCCGGCCCGCCGGCACCGCGGTCACGGGTGTCGGCCATCCGCTCGTTCGTTCCTTTGCTCGGGCCCCGCCTCCCTCCGTCCGTTCGGCTTCCTTCCGGGCGACCGGGTCGCGAAGCCGGCCGCCGATTGATCCGGGAGCCCGGGGGCGCCCCCGGGTGTTCAGCGGAGCCCGACCGCACGTCCCGTGGTCCGTGCCCCGTGCGCCGAGCGCCGCCCGCATCAATCAGAGGGAGAACGCGGGGCCGCCCCGGCGGAGTGCCTGATTCCGCACAGCTGGACCCGATTTCCCGCCGTTTCACCCGTGTGAGGGAGGTGGGTGGGGCGGGTTGACGAGGGTGTGGGCGTCCCGGGTCAGCGCCAGGGGCCGGTGACCGCGAAGGTCGTCCCCGGGGTGTAGCAGTTCACGTACATCGTGCCGCCGCGCGGGGAGAACGTCACTCCGGCGAACTCGCCCCAGTCGGGCTCCTGGGGCGTGCCGATGTCCTGCCTGTTGCGGGCCATCGCGTACACCTCCCCCTTGCGGGTCACTCCGTACACGTGCTGGCCGCCACCGCCGTCCTCGCAGACCATGAGGCCGCCACCGGGTGCGAGACAGATGTTGTCCGGGCGCTCGCCCGGCAGTTGGACGTCGGCGTCGGGGCCGAAGACGACGACCAGGGTGAGCCGTGCCCGCCGGGGGTCGTAGCGCCAGATCTGCCCGTAGTGGTCGGCGGCCGAACCCTCGCGACTGCGGGCGTACGAGGACACGAAGTACACGCAGCGCCCGCCCCAGTAGCAGCCCTCCAGCTTCTGGGCGTGGGTGATTCCCGCGGGGCCGAAGTCCTGGTGCCGGACGGGGGTTTCGACGGCGAGCGGATCAGGAACGTCGACCCACTCCACCCCGTCGAAGCGGGCGCCCGCCTCCCGTACGGACGAGAGGTCGGGGACCTCCGGCACGCGCATCGCCTGGAGGCGTCCGCCCGCCCGCAGCGAGCCGAGCCCGCCGCGGGGCCGAGCGGGCAGGAAGCGGTAGAAGAGGCCGAACGGACGGCGGAACGCGTCCTCCGTCTCGTACACGGTGCCGTCACGCGGGTCGATCGCCACGGCCTCGTGCTGGAAGCGGCCCATCGCGGTGAGCGGCTCGGCTCCGGTCCTGCGGGGGTCCACGGGGTCCACCTCGAAGACGAACCCGTGGTCCTTGGCGTAGCCGTTGGTGCCGGCCTGGTCCTCGGTCTCCTCACAGGTGAGCCAGGTACCCCACGGGGTGGGCCCGCCGGCGCAGTTGACGGCCGTGCCCCCCAGGGAGACGCGTTCGTCCACGACGGTGTGTCCGCGGTCGAGGGTGAGCGTCGTGCATCCGCCCTTGCCCATCGGGTCGTACGTCAGTCCGGGGACCGTGGGGACCGGTAGCGCGGCGGTCGCCCGGTTCTCGTGGTTGCGGACCAGATGGGTCCGTCCGCCGTGGTGACCGCGTCCCGCGAACGCCGCCATGCCGTCATGGTTGCCGGGGACCGGGCCCTCGCCCGAGCGCAGCGGTTCGCCCTCGCGCGACAGCACCCGGTACCGGAATCCCCGCGGTAGGTCGAGGAGCCCCTGAGGATCGGGGACCAGCGGGCCGTAACCGTCGTTCCCGAGACCCGCGGGGGGCCGTGCGCTGGCATCGCCCGCGAAGAGTTCGGAGAGGTTGCCCGCGAACGCGATGCCCAACCCCAAGGCACCCGTACGAGCCAGTACCCGGCGCCGGTTCGGGCGCCCGGCGGCCTCCGTCACCGGGGAAGCGGGGGCACCGGCGCCCGGACCGGGGCGCGCCGCCGGGGCGGAACCCTCGTACGGGGCGGAGGGGGCGGGGGGAACGTACGGGGCGGGCGGGGGAGGGGACGAGCGACGGGCCTCGGTGGGCTCGTGTTCCTGGGCGCGTGCCATGGGGGAACCTCCTGTGGGTGGACAGGACGTGCGACGACCACGAGGAACCCTTGTGTGTAGCACGCACCCCACACCCCCGGAACCACCCCGGCCCCGTGTCCCCACCCGCGTGGCGCAACCCGGTCGCCCGCCCGCTGGCGCAGCACGGGCGCGCACCGCTCGACCCGATGCGCCGGCGCATCCTCCGTACGGGCGCGCTGCCTGTGACGTCGGCAGGTGCGGGCGCGGGGGAGACCAGGGCCCGGCAGGGGCACCACGTGCCCGGACGGTGGCTCCCGGGTCGGGCGGCACCTGGCGCGTACGCGTTCCCGAGGGGAGCCCGGGCGGGCGCCCCTCGGGAACGTCACCTCAGGCCCGGCCCCCTACCGGGGTCACGGTGACGCACTCGGGTCCGCCCGTGCCGTGGCGGGCGGACCAGTTCTCCAGTGCGGTCCGGCACGCGTGGTCCAGGTGGTGGAGACCCGACAGGTCCAACTCGACCGCACGGTCGTGGGGCAGCGCCTCCAGGGTGTCCAGGATGCGCGGCAGGCGCAGGAACGTCGCATTGCCCGACAGCCGCGCCCGTACGGTCCCTTCGCCCGTGTCCTGTACCTCCAGCCGTACGTGCGAAGCCTCCCAGGCGGTCTTCACCACGGCCATCGACAGCCCGATCACCACCCCCTCGAACATGCTGATGGCCACGATCGAGACGGCGGTGACTCCGAGGATCACCACCTCGCCCCGGTGGTCGCGCCACAGCGGCGGCAAGGCGCGCACGGGGATGAGCTTGCTCCCCGCGTGCACCAGGACACCGGCGAGCGCGGGCAGCGGGATGATCGCCAACGCTGCGGGGAACAGTGCGGCGAACAGCAGCAGCCACAGGCCGTGCAGCACCCGGGACGCCTTGGTCCTCGCGCCGGCCTGCACATTCGCCGCGCTGCGCACGATGACCGCGGTCATCGGCAGCGCACCGAGCAGTCCGCACACCGTGTTGCCGGCGCCCTGAGCCATCAACTCCTTGTCGTAGTGGGTGCGTCGGCCGTGGTGCATGCGGTCCACCGCCGCCGCGCTGAACAGGGACTCCGCCGATGCGATCAGGGTGAACGCGAGGATGGTGCCGAGCATGCCGATGTTCGCGAGGGCCGCGAAGTCCCCCGTCTCCGGGAGTCGTACGGAGTCCAGTAGCCCGGTGACCTCGACCTTCGCGACCGGGAGCGAGAACGCCACTGATGCGGTGGTGGCGAGGGCGACTGCCGCGAGCGGAGCGGGTACGAGTCGGGCCGCGTGGGGTACGTGCCGCCACAGCACCAGGACGGCGATCGTGCCCGCGCCGAGCAGCAGCGACAGTCGGGCCGTTGACGTGCCGAAGGTGTCGAGGAGCATGCCGGGCAGCCCTGCGATCTTGTCGAGCCCGGCGGCCGGTGCCTCGGCGCCGGTCATCGCGTACAACTGGCCGGCGATCAGGACGAGTCCGATGCCGGCGAGCATCCCCTCGACCACGGACACCGAGATCGCCCGGAACCAACGGCCCCAGCGCAGTGCGCCCATGAGGAGTTGCAGGACACCGGTGGCCAGGACGATGACCCCCAGTGCCGCGAGCCCGTAGGCCCGCACGGCCTCCAGGACGAGCACGGTCAGACCGGCGGCGGGGCCGGACACCTGAAGGCTGCTGCCGGGGAGCGCACCTGCCACGAGTCCGCCCACGATGCCCGTGACCAGGCCGAGTTCGGCGGGTACCCCGGAGGCGACGGCGACGCCCACGCACAGGGGGAGGGCGACGAGGAAGACGACGATCGAAGCGCTCAAGTCCGGCCGGAGCGCGGCGAATCCGCTGGGGGCGGGGGAGTCGGACGAGTCGCGTGAGCGCGGTGACCCAGCAGACCCAGTAGGCCCAGCAGACCCAGAGGGGCCAGAAGGGCCAGTGGACCCGGGAAGACCGGAGGGGTCGGAGGGGTCGGTGTGAGCGGAGGAACTGTCGGACCCCGGGGGGCCGGCGGAAGCGGGGCGCTTGACGCGCCTCTTGAGGGTGTTCATACGGATGCCTCCTGCGCGCTGGAACAGCGCGTGGGTGTTGCGTGTGGGGGAACGGGGGGCAGGCGTGTGGGCGGACCGGGCAAGAGCAACCGACCGGGCTCCGCGTGGGCCGAGTATGGGGGCCCGCGGCTACACCGATGACGGTCGGGCGACCACCGGACGTGGAGCCGGGGTGCTGCCGTCGACCCCGGTGGGGCCGCTGTGCTGGCTGATCCAGGTATTGGCCGCGGACGGGGTCATCGAGGGTTTCCGTGCCCGGTGTTGAGCCTTTCGAGTGAACCGGAGCGGTCAGGAGCCGTCCGGCGGCGGGTTCAGCAGCGGAAGACCTGGAGTGTCGCCGGGCGGTCGGCCGGTCTGAGTCGGACCGAGGGTCGGTCGTCCCGCGGCTCCCGCGGGGTGGCCGGCAGCGGGGTCGTGGTGCCGAGGCGGTTCAGGAGCGGGGGACGCTGCGGAGTGTGCTCCTCACAGCGGTGGCGGTCGCGCGCCCGCAGGATCTGCACCGCTTCCTCGACCGGGTGTTCGTGGCGCAGACGGTCGTGGGCCCCGGGCCCTTCGGCCATCCGGGTGACCCGGACCGGGACCGCCGTCGCGGTCCTCTCCGCTGGTGGGCTCGTGGACGTCGCCGTCGGGGCGACGGGGCCGGGGCGTGGACCGACGGTGGCCGTGGACTGTGGGCGCACGGCCCCCTCGGAAGTGTGTGCGGTTGCCAACGGAGAAGTGGGAGTGAACAGATGGAGCGCGAACAGCAGGGCGGCGATGATGCAGGGCGGCAGCCGTGTACCGAGGCCGTCACACATGCGTTCACCTCCCCATCGGTCCTGCGGCGCTCGATCTGGGGGTATCGGCGCGGCGGGCCACCGGTGTCTGCCGACCTCAACGGCCGGGACCGGGCATCACGTTCCCCAAGGCAATCTCCACGTTAACGGCCCGACTCGCTTATGTGGTTACCGTGACGTTGCGTGCGCGTGATCGACCGGAACCGATCATGTGGAGATCGGAGATGGCCGAATGATGGGGAGCGTGCGCTGCTGGTGCGCGCTGTTTCGCGCTCGAACGCGCTGTCTGGCCAGATGGCGCGCCGTAGCACCGAGTCACCCGTACGGCGCAGCCGTTGCCGGGAGGCACGCCCACCTCCGGAGGTGGCCCCCACCACGGGCGGCGGCACGGCAGCGGCAGGGCGGGGTGGGGGCGGGGCGGCAGGGGAGAGGCGGAGAAGCCGGGCGCAGGGGGCGTCAGTGCTCGACGAGCGTCCGGGCGTCGCGGGCGAGCGCAGTCAGCCGGGAGATGGCCCGGAAGTACTTCTTGCGGTAGCCGCCCTTCAGCATCTCCTCGCTGAACAACCGGTCGAAGGGGACGCCGGACGCGAGGACCGGCACCTCGCGGTCGTACAGACGGTCGGCCAGGACGACCAGCCGCAGGGCCGTCGACTGGTCCGGCACCGGCTCGACACCGGTGAGGCAGACGGCCCTGAGGTCGTCCGTCAGCGCTCCGTACCGGCTCGGGTGCACCCGAGCGAGGTGGTCCAGCAGCTGGGGGAAGTCGTCCAGCGACGCGCCGGGCGTGGCGTAGGCCGCCTTGGTGACCTGTTCGTCCGAGTGCGGTGCGGGAGCCTCGGGCAGGCCCCGGTGCCGGTAGTCCTCGCCGTCGATGCGCAACGGGTGGAACTTCGCGGACAGGCCCTGGATCTCGCGGAGGAAGTCCGCCGCGGCGAACCGGCCCTCGCCCAGTTTGCCCGGCAGCGTGTTCGACGTGGCGGCCAGTGCCACGCCTTCGTCGACCAGCTTCCCCAACAGGGAGGAGACGAGCACCGTGTCCCCGGGGTCGTCCAACTCGAACTCGTCGATGCACAGGAGCCGGTGGCCGCCGAGGGTGCGCACCGTCTGCTGGAAGCCCAGCGCGCCGACCAGGTTCGTCAGTTCCACGAAGGTTCCGAACGCCTTGAGGGCGGGCGGTGCCGGGGTCGCGTGCCACAGCGAGGCGAGCAGGTGCGTCTTGCCGACGCCGTAGCCGCCGTCGAGGTAGACGCCGCGCGGGCCCGAGGGCGCCGCCGGCTTGGCCCGACCGCCGAACCACCGCCGCTTGCCGGCCCCGGTCGCGTGCGCCCCGCCCAGCCCGGCCGCGAAGCCGCTGAGCACCCGGACGGCCTCGCTCTGGCTCGGCTGGTTGGGGTCCGGGATGTACGTAGCGAAACGGACCGCGTCGAAGCGCGGCGGGGGGACCATCTCGGCGACCAGACGCTCCGCGGGCACCTGCGGCTCACGGGCGCAGAGGGACACGGGAACGACGTCGGCTATGGGGCTGGGGCCCGCGGCTGCGGTGGATGAGGACACGATTCCCCACTCTAAGGGCCGTGCGAGACTGCACGACATGCGACGCCTGTTCCCTGTGACCGACCAGACACCCGGCCGTCCGCTCGTGGTGGGTGCCGCCGGTACCGGCGACGCACCAGTGGGCACCCCCGCACCGGCCGGCACACCCGCATCCGCCCCGGCGGCAGGCTCGCCCGCCGCCGCCGCCGCCTCCGCCTCGGACGCGCCGCCCGCACCCGCCCCGGACGCGCCGCCCGCGTCCGCGCAGGACCGGGAGTGGAGCCTCGACGAACTCGCGGACGCCTACGCCTACCCCCAGGGGCCCGAGGTGTGGCTGCGCGCCAACATGGTCTCCGCGCTCGACGGCGCGGCCCAGCACGAAGGCCGTTCGCAGCCCCTCTCCAACGCCACCGACATGCGCATCTTCGGCACCCTCCGAGGGCTCGCCGATGTCGTCGTGGTCGGTGCAGAAACGGTACGCCAGGAGGGTTACCGACCGGCCCGCGCCCGCGAGGCGTTCGCCGCCCGACGGTCCGCCGCCGGACAGGGGCCCGCCCCCGCCGTCGCCGTGGTGAGCGCGGGCCTCGACCTGGACTTCGGGCTGCCGCTGTTCACCGAACCCCTGGTGCCCAGCCTCCTGGTGACCGGTGCGGGCGCCCCCGCCGACCGGCTCGCCGCAGCGCGTGCCGCCGGCGTCGAGGTGGTGATCGCCGGGGACGGTGCCGCCGTGGAGCCGGCGCGGGCGGTACGGGCCCTCGCGGACCGGGGGCTGCGCCGCCTGCTCACCGAAGGGGGGCCCCGGCTGCTCGGCCAGTTCGTGGCGGCCGGCGTGCTCGACGAGCTGTGCCTGACGCTGTCGCCGATGCTCACGGCCGGGACCGCGCAGCGCATCGCGGGAGGGCCGGACCTCCCCGTGCCCGAACGGTTCTCCCTCGGGTCACTGCTCGAAGAGGACGGCTTCTTGTTCGCTCGGTACCACCGAGGCTGACATTCGGCGGAATGATCTGTTCCGCTTAGCTTCCTGCGGGCAGACTAAAGCACGCAGACCCCGTGCGATCACGGGGCAGGATGGTTTCCGCAGGGGCCGTGGACGGCCCCCGGATGGAGAAGGGCGCCCGACGTGTTCACGAGCGTACTGATGATCGAAAAGGCCCTCACGTCCGTCGACGTGGAGTTCGTCACCACCCTGCACGGTGATGAGGGCGCCACCTTCCACGTACTGCTCCAGCCCCGCGGTGACCAGGCGGACCGCCTGCTGCGCGCCATCGACGACGTGGCCCTGGGCGAGCTGGAGGAAGCGGCCCGCGAGGGGGAGACCCCCGAGGGCGACGAGGCGGCCGAACCGGCGCGGCAGGCGCTGAACGTCTCCCTGACGGCGCTGCGGGCCGCCGGGTGCCGGGCCGAGGGCCGACTGGTCGACAACCACCCCCTGGACGCCCTGAAGTCACTGGTGGACGAGGTCGGGGCCGATGAGGTCATCGTCCTCACCGACCCCCACTACGTGGAGGAGTTCTTCCACCGCGACTGGGCCTCCCGGGCCCGCCACAAGGTGGGCGTCCCGGTCCTGAAACTGTTCTCGCACAGCAAGGCATAGGCTGGGGCCCCGGCCGCCCCACCAGCGCGTCCGGGAGCCCTCGGGCGTACGGGACCGGCTGCCGACCCGGCGCGCGGCGGGCGCAACTCCAAACCAGTAGCGACCACCAGCCGCAACCGGCGACGACCAGCAGCGCGCAGCGCCACAGCACCCAGGGAGACACACGCATGGCACCCGGCCTTCCCACCGCCATGGACCGACCGCACTTCATCGGCATCGGCGGCGCCGGAATGTCGGGCATCGCGAAGATCCTCGCCCGGCGCGGTGCCAAGGTCGCCGGCAGTGACGCCAAGGAGTCCCGTACCGCCGAGGCGCTGCGGGCGCAGGGCGTGACCGTCCACATCGGCCATGCCGCCGACCACCTCGCGGACGACGCCAGCTGTGTCGTCGTCTCCTCGGCGATCCGCTCCGACAACCCGGAGCTGGCCCGGGCCGCGGTCCTCGGCGTGCCCGTGGTCCACCGCGCCGACGCCCTGGCCTCCCTCATGACGGGGCTGCGCCCCATCGCCGTCGCCGGGACGCACGGCAAGACCACCACCACCTCGATGCTGGCGGTCTCCCTGCGGACGCTCGGTCTCGACCCCTCGTACGCCATCGGCGGTGATCTCGACGCCCCCGGCTCCAACGCCGAGCACGGCGGCGGCGAGATCTTCGTGGCGGAGGCCGACGAGAGCGACCGCAGCTTCCACAAGTACGCGCCCGAGGTCGCGATCGTCCTCAACGTCGAACTCGACCACCACGCCAACTACGCCTCGATGGACGAGATCTACGAGTCGTTCGAGACGTTCACCGACCGCATCGTGCCCGGCGGCACCCTGGTCGTCTCCGCCGACAACGAGGGCGCCCGCGAACTCACCCGCCGGGTGGGTTCCCGAGCGCGCGTCGTCACCTACGGCGAGTTTGCCGACGCCGACGTCCGGGTGCTCTCGGTGGTGCCGCAGGGCCTGAAGAGCGAGGTCACCGTCCTCCTCGACGGCCGTGAGCTGACCTTCACCGTTTCGGTGCCCGGCAGCCACTACGCGCACAACGCCGTCGCCGCCCTCACCGCCGGCGTGGCGCTCGGCGTGCCCGCCGAGGACCTCGCCCGGGCGCTCGGTTCCTACACCGGGGTCAAGCGCCGCCTCCAGCTCAAGGGCGAGCAGGCCGGGGTCCAGGTCATCGACTCCTACGCGCACCACCCGACCGAGATGACGGCCGATCTGGAGGCGATGCGCGCCGCCGTCGGGGACGCCCGCATCCTGGTGCTCTTCCAGCCGCACCTGTTCTCACGCACCCAGGAACTCGGCAAGGAGATGGGCGAGGCCCTGACCCTCGCCGACTCCTCCGTGGTGCTGGACATCTACCCCGCGCGCGAGGACCCCGTTCCGGGCGTCACCAGCGCGCTGATCATCGACGCCGCACGGGCCGCGGGCGCCGAGGTGCGGGCCGTGCACGACAAGGAATCGGCTCCCGAGGTCGTGGCGGGAATGGCACGACCCGGCGACCTCGTTCTCACCATGGGCGCGGGCGACGTCACGGACCTCGGCCCGCTGATCCTGGACCGACTCGCCGAGTAGCCGGGCGGGACCCGCACCGCGGACGGTGCGGGTCCGCTCCGGACGGGCTCGGCCGACGGAAGTGAGGAACCGTTCCATGGCGTACGACATCGAGAAGCCGGACGAGCAGTGGCGCGCCGAACTGGCACCGGCGGAGTACGCGGTGCTGCGCCAGGCCGGTACGGAGCCGGCGTTCACCGGCGAGTACACGGACACCAAGGCCGAGGGCGTCTACTCCTGCCGCGCGTGCGGGGCGGAGCTGTTCACCTCGGAGACCAAGTTCGACTCGCACTGCGGTTGGCCGTCCTTCTTCGACCCCAAGGACACCGATGCGGTCGAACTGGTGGAGGACCGCTCGCACGGGATGAGCCGCACCGAGGTGCGCTGTGCCCGGTGCGGCTCCCACCTGGGGCACGTCTTCGCGGGTGAGGGGTACCAGACCCCCACGGACCAGCGGTACTGCATCAACAGCATCTCGCTGCGGCTGGCGCCCGAGGAGGGCTGAGCGACCTTCGGGGGCGCCGGGCACCCGTCCCGGTGCGCCCGCCCCGCCCCCGCGGAGGCCGCCCGGCACCGCGTTCCCGAGCCATGTACTCCTGTGCGACGAACGCGTGTGCGATGGTTCTCCGGCATCCGACCTCGGGCTTCTCCGTTCGACCGGTCGTCGTTTCACGCTATGGAGCGATCATGGGATGAGTCGCGGATGCATGGACGCCGCCGGGGTAGGGCGGGGCCATGACCCAGCCGTTCGAACTACCGAAGTTCTACATGCCGTACGAGGCGACCCTGAACCCCCGTCTGGAGGAGGCCCGGGCCCACACCCGTACATGGGCCCGCGCGATGGGGATGCTGGAAGGTTCCGGCATCTGGGACCTCGACGACCTCGAAGCCCACGACTACGCCCTGCTCTGCGCCTACACCCACCCCGAGTGCGACGGCCCGACCCTGTCGCTGATCACCGACTGGTACGTCTGGGTGTTCTTCTTCGACGACCACTTCCTGGAGACCTTCAAACGCAGCCAGGACCGGGCGGGCGGCAAGGCGTACCTGGACCGACTCCCGCTGTTCATGCCGAGGGACCCGTCGACGCCCGTGCCCGAACCGACGAATCCGGTGGAGGCGGGACTCGCCGACCTGTGGGCCCGTACCGTGCCGTCGATGTCGTCGGCGTGGCGGATGAGATTCGCGGTCAGCACGGAACACCTGCTCAACGAGTCGCTCTGGGAACTGTCCAACATCAACGAGGGCCGGATCGCCAACCCCGTCGAGTACATCGAGATGCGCCGCAAGGTGGGGGGCGCACCGTGGTCCGCCGGACTCGTCGAGTACGCCACCGCCGAGGTTCCGGCCGCCGTCGCCCGATCCCGTCCGCTGCGCGTCCTCATGGAGACGTTCTCCGACGGCGTCCACCTGCGCAACGACCTTTTCTCCTACCAGCGCGAGGTCGAGGAGGAGGGCGAACTCAGCAACGGCGTCCTGGTCCTGGAGACGTTCTTCGACTGCACCACCCAGGAGGCCGCCGACACGGTCAACGACATCCTGACCTCGCGCCTCCACCAGTTCGAACACACCGCGCTCACGGAGACCCCCGCCCTCTGCGTCGAGGAAGGGCTCGACCCGGCCCAGTGCGCCGCGGTCGCCGCCTATGTGAAGGGCCTCCAGGACTGGCAGTCCGGCGGCCACGAATGGCACCTGCGCTCCAGCCGCTACATGAACGAGGGCGCGGTCAAGGAGAGTTCGCCGCTGGGCGGACCCACCGGCCCGGGCACCGCGTCCTCCCGGATCGCGGAACTGCTCGGGGCGGCCGGCTCCGAGCGCCTGCGCGCCCACGCCCACGTCCCCCACCAACGGGTGGGCCCGTCGATCATCCCCGATTTCGCCCTGCCGTTCACGACCACGCTCAACCCCCACCTGGCGGCCGCCCGCGAAGGGCTCGTCGACTGGTGCCGGGCCGTCGGCTTCGTCTACGAAGGGCTGTGGGACGAGGCCGCGCTGCGCCGCTACGACCTGGCACTGTGCTCCGCCGGGCTCGATCCGACGGGCACCCGGGCCGCCCTCGACCTCAGTGCGGCCTGGCTGGCCTGGGGCACCTACGGGGACGACTGGTACCCGGTGGTGTACGGCCGCTCCCGCGACGTGGCGGGGGCCAAGGCGCTCACCGAACGGCTGAAGGCGCTCATGCCGGTGGACGGCCCGCTCACCACCGCGACGCCCGACCTCAGCGGGGGAGGACGACCCGACGCGCTCGGGACGGCCCCGGCGAACGCCCTGGAACGGGGGCTGGTGGACCTGTGGGCGAGGACGGCGGGCCCCATGGACCGCGGGGCGCGGCTGCTGTTCCGCAGATCCGTCGAGTCGATGCTGGACGCCTGGATGTGGGAGCTGGCGAACCAGGTGCAGCACCGCATCCCCGACCCCGTCGACTACGTCGAGATGCGCAGGGGAACGTTCGGCTCCGACCTCACCCTGAGCCTGTCCCGGATCGCCCACGGCAAGAAGGTCCCTCCGGAGGTCTACGAGAGCGGCCCGATGCGCTCGCTGGAGAACGCCGCCATCGACTACGGGATGCTCATCAACGACGTGTTCTCCTACCAGAAGGAGATCGAGTACGAGGGCGAGGTGCACAACCTGATCCTCGTCGTCCAGAACTTCTTCGGCTGCGACTACCCGAGGGGCGTCTCAATGGTCCACGACCTGATGAACGGTCGGCTGCGCCAGTTCCAGCACGTCGTCGCCCATGAACTGCCGATCCTGTACGACGACTTCGACCTCGACGACGAGGCCCGGGAGCTCCTCGCCGGGTACGTCGGGGAACTGGAGAACTGGCTGGCCGGCATCCTGACCTGGCACCGCCAGTGCCAGCGGTACGCCCCCGAGCACCTGTCCCACGGCATGGGGGCGCTCCGCCCGCGCACGCACCGAGTGCCGTCCGGTCGGGGACCGGGCATCGTGCCGGCGAACCCGGGCCAGCCCTTCGCCTGGAAGGCCGCCGCCCGGGCCGCCACCGGGTGACCCGTACCCGCCCCCTCGTCCGGCTGTGCCCGTGCGGGTCACCGCCGGGCGCACCGCCGGGCGAGGGGACCGGGGGCGGGTCGGGGGACCGCCGGCCGCCGGGGCGGCTCCCGCAATGGAGTCGCGTCACCCGGTGCGCCCGGGCAGGATGCTGACCGAGGGGCGAGCACGCGTCCCCGGGGCCCGCTCCCGCTGGTGCGGGAACGGGGCCGAAGGGACGGAGGCACCCATGACCAGCACCCCCGAACCGTTCACGGCGGACGACTACGCCGCGCGCCTGGCCCGCGCCGCGCACGCCGCGGCGGAGGCCGGCCTCGACGGAATCGTCGTGGCGCCCGGCCCGGACCTGGTGTGGCTCACCGGGTACCGGCCCACGGCGATCACCGAACGCCTCACCGCACTCGTGGTGGCACCCGGCAGCGACCCCGTCCTCGTGGTGCCGACGCTGGAGGCCCCGGACGCGCAGGAGGCGCCGGGCGCCCCGGCACTCGCCCTGCGCGACTGGACCGACGGCCAGGACCCCTACGCCGCGACGGCGCCGCTGCTCGGCCCCGCCGGCCGCTTCGCGGTCAGCGACAACGCCTGGGCCATGCACCTGCTCGGACTCCAGCGGGCCCTGCCCGACACCACGTACACGGCGTTGACGACCGCCCTGCCCATGCTGCGCGCGGTCAAGGACGCGGCCGAACTCGAACGCCTGACGGCGGCCGGCGCCGCCGCGGACGCCACCTACGAGGAGATCAAGGGGGTTCCGTTCGCGGGCCGCAAGGAGACCGACGTCGCCGGCGACCTGGCGGACCTGCTCAGACGGTTCGGACACACACAGGTCGACTTCACGGTCGTCGGCTCCGGACCCAACGGGGCCAACCCGCACCACGAGGCAGGAGACCGGGTCATCCGGGAGGGCGACACGGTGGTCCTGGACTTCGGCGGGCTCCTGCACGGCTACGGCTCCGACACCTCCCGGACGGTGCACGTGGGGGAGCCCGGGGTGGCCGAGCAGACCGTGCACGACATCGTCCGCGAGGCCCAGGAAGCCGGGGTCCGCGCGGTCCGCCCCGGCATCGCCTGCCAGGAGGTCGACCGGGCGGCCCGCGCGCACATCGAGGACGCCGGGTACGGCGAGTTCTTCATCCACCGCACCGGCCACGGCATCGGGGTGACCACCCACGAGCCGCCCTACATGATCGAGGGCGAGGAACAGCCGCTGGTCCCCGGGATGTGCTTCTCGGTGGAGCCGGGCATCTACCTTCCGGGGCGTTTCGGCGTCAGGATCGAGGACATCGTGACCGTCACCGAGGACGGCGGTCGTCGACTCAACAACACCGCGCGCGACATGGCGATCGTGCACTGAGCCGCGCGACGGACCGGCCCTGGAATCGAGAGATGCAGCAACCTCCCACCGATGACCGGCGACGCCTCGACCCCGCCCCGCCCCCCGGCCACCAGCCGTCGGGCGGCCCGCCCCCGGACCGCGCCCCGCGCCCCACCGACGACGAGGTGCGGCACCTGGTCCGCACGCTCCTGCACGAAACCCCGACCGACCCGACCGACCGTGCCACGGCCGCCGCAGCCGACGACGCCCCCCGGGTACGGGCCGTCACCGAGGGCGGCGAGTTCTTCACCTGGTGGGTGGGCACCCGGCACGTGCTGCGGATGGCACCCGACCGCACGACGTCCGCGCGCCTGGGTCGCGAACTGCGGCTGCGCGAACTGATCCGCCGGCACGTGGGCGTGCCGGTGCCCGCCAGCGCCGCCGCCGGCACCTGGAACGGCGCCCTGGCCCACACCCTCGACCACCGGCTGCTCGGTGCCTCGGGCGAGGAGGCGCCCGTCTCGGCGGCCGGGGAGTCGGACCTCGCGGCCCTGCTGTCCGGACTGCGGGAGGCGTCCGCGAAGGACGCCCAGGCCCTGGGCCTGCCCCGGACACCGACCCGCTCACTGGACGAGCTGCGGGCCGGTGCGCGGCACGCCGCCTGGCAGCTCGTACCCGACCGGGAGTTCGACGTGGCGGGGCTCGCCCGGCTGACCCCCCGCGCGGTGGCGCAACTCGCCCCGCGCAGCGGCGAGGTGGTGGTCCACGGCGACCTCAAGGGGGAGCACCTGCGGGTCACCGGGGACGGGCGCATCTGCGGGGTCCTCGACTGGACGGACGCCTTCGTCGGCGACCCGGCGGAGGACATCGGCGGGCTGTGCATCTCGGTGGGGGCCCCGGCCGCGGTCCGGGCGGCGACCCTCGCGGGCTACGGCGCCCGGGAGTGTCTGCGGGGCCTGTGGCTCGCCCGCTGCGACACCGTGATCCGACTCGCGGACCGCCTGCACGGCACCGACGACAGTCCCGTGCCGCTGCTGCGCACCCAACTCGCCCGTGCCTGGGAGCCGATCCTGTTGGAGCTGCTCAGCGACGACGACTGAGGGCGCGCGCCGGCCGTCGGACCTGCGCGTCCGACGGCCGAGGGGGCGCTCAGGGCTGGAGGAGGACCGCACAGGACTCGCCCGGTACGGTGAGCATCCCCTCGACGCCCGGCGGCGAGAGGGGGTCCCAGGAGGCGAGCACGCGCGCGGGACGGCTGCCGAACGGGACGGAGACGGCCTGCGGGCCGGCGTTGACGACCACCCGCACGTCACCGCGGCGGAACGCGATCCACCGCGCCCGTTCGTCACACATCACCCGGACCGCCGACAGGTCCGTGTCGGTGAGGTCGGGCTGCTGGTGGCGCAGGGCGATCAGCTCCCGGTACCAGGAGAGCACCCGTGCGTGGGGCTCGTCCGTCAGCTCCGACCACCGCAGGCAGGACCGTTCGCGGGTCGCCGGGTCCTGCGGGTCGGGCACGTCCCCCGCGGCCCATCCGTGCGCCGCGAACTCCCGCTGCCGGCCGGCCCGCACGGCCTCGGCGAGCTGCGGGTCCCGGTGGTCGGTGAAGTACTGCCACGGGGTCGAGGCCGCCCACTCCTCACCCATGAACAGCATCGGGGTGAACGGTCCGGTGAGGGTCAGGGTCGCCGCGCACGCGAGGAGCCCCGGGGACAGCGTCGCCGACAGCCGGTCGCCACGGGCCCGGTTGCCGACCTGGTCGTGGGTCTGCGCGTACCCCAGCAGCCGGTGCCCGGAGACGCGGGCGCGGTCCAGGGGGCGGCCGTGTCGGCGTCCGCGGAACGAGGAGTACGTGCCGTCGTGGAAGTAGCCGCCCGTCAGCGTCTTGGCGAGCGCCGCGAAGGGCGCTTCGGCGAAGTCCGCGTAGTAGCCCCCGGCCTCCCCGGTGAGCGCGGTGTGCACCGCGTGGTGGAAGTCGTCGTTCCACTGGGCGTGCAGCCCGAGGCCGTGGTGGCGGCGCGGGGTGATCAGCCGTGGATCGTTGAGGTCGGACTCCGCGACGAGGAACAACGGCCGTCCCGACTCCTCGGCGAGCGCGTCGACGGCCGCCGACAGCTCCTCGAGGAACGGGTACGCGCGGGTGTCCCGCAGCGCGTGCACGGCGTCCAGCCGCAGTCCGTCCAGCCGGTAGTCCCGCAGCCATGCCAGGGCACTGTCCCGGAAGTACGCCCGGACCTCGTCGGAGCCGGGCGCGTCCAGGTTCACGGCCTCGCCCCACGGAGTGCGGTGGGCGTCGGTGAAGTACGGGCCGAACGCGGACAGTCGGTTGCCGGACGGGCCCAGGTGGTTGTGCACCACGTCGAGCACCACGCCCAGGCCCAGCTCATGGGCCCGGTCCACGAACCGCCGCAGACCGGCCGGTCCCCCGTACGGCTCGTGGACGGCCCACGGCGACACCCCGTCGTAGCCCCAGCCGTGCCGGCCGGGGAAGGGGCACACGGGCATCAGCTCCACATGGGTGACCCCCAGTCGGGACAGGTGCTCCAGCCGGGTGGCCGCCGCGTCGAAGGTGCCTTCCCGGGTGAAGGTGCCGATGTGCAGCTCGTACAGCACCGCGCCCGTCAACTCCCGGCCCGACCAGGGGACGCGCCAGGGGTGGGCGCCGTGGTCGACGACCGCGCTGAGCCCCTCCGGGCCGTCCGGCTGGCGGCGGGAACGCGGATCGGGCAGGACCGGACCGCCGTCCAGCCGGAAGCCGTACCGGGTGCCGTCGACGGCCTCGGCCTCGCCCGCCCACCAACCGGGGCGCTCCGGGTCCCGGCCCAGGGTGCGCCCGCCCCCGCCGGGGCCCTCCGCGTCGACCGTCGCGTCGACGTACAGGACGACTTCTCCGACCTCTGGTGCCCACACCTCGAACAGCACGGACGACTACCTCTCGTCTTCTTCGGTCCCGGGCCGCGGCGACCCGTGGTCCATGGTGCGGCAAGCACGCCGCACGACGACCGAGGCACCGCCGTTCGAGGAGATCCCGTGTCCCGGCCCGCTTGTGGACACCTCGGGGCGCGCTGTCCGACAATCGGTCCTGTGACGTCGTCCTCCGAGTCCTTCCCGCGGCCAGTGCCGTCCGTGTCCGCGGTGCCCGCCGAGCCGTTCTCCCCCGTCGCCCGGGTCTCCGACACCGACCGCGACCGGGCGCTGACCGCCCTGCGGGACGGGGTCGCCCAGGGCCGGCTGTCCCAGGACACCTACCTGCGGCGGATGGAACTCGCCCTCGTCGCCCGGCACGCCGAAGAACTCGTCGCCCTCACCGCCGACTTGCGGAGCGAGCGCCGCTGGACGCAGGCGGTGCTCGGCGGGGTGTCGGCCGTCTCGGGCTTCACCGAGCGGATGCGCAGGGCGTGGCAGGGCGAGCGGCTGCCCAAGCTGCTCCTGCCGGGGTACTCGGGCGACCAGCCGCTGCGGATAGGCAGGGACCCCGGCAACGGGCTGCGGCTGAACCACGAGACGGTGTCCCGCGTGCACGCGGAGCTGGTCCACCGCGGCGGACTGTGGGTGCTGCACGACCTGGGGTCGACCAACGGGACCACCGTGAACGGGCGGCGGGTCGTCGGCTCCGCCGTGGTGCGGGACGGGGACCACGTCGGCTTCGGGCACCTGACCTTCCGGGTGACCGCCGGCTGACCGCGGTGCCCCCGAACCCTCGGCAGGGCCCGGGGGCCGCGACCTGTGCGGACCGGGGCCGGCACCGGGGCGAACTCCGTTGGAACGGACTACCAGTTGGTGCCGATCTTCGTACGGGTGCTGCCCCCATAGGCGACCCCGGGCGTTCCGGGAGCGGTCGCCCCCGGCCGCTCCCGCTCCGGGGCCGACCGCGTCGCCGCGGCCGTGCACACCCACCGGCGAGGAACTACCGGGACCGGATCGCGCGGGCGTGCCGGGCCGCGGCGAGCACCGTGCGCGTCTGGTGCTCCACCTGGTGCTCCACCGGCACCCACCGCGCCCGGAACCGCTCCGCGAACGCCTCGCACCAGTGGGTGACCACCTGTTCCAGCCGCGGCGCCGCCCGGTCGTCGATGCCCTTCAGGACGCGCAGCAGCATCGCGGCGGCCCGGAGCGGCACGCGCCGGCCGAAGGCGTCGACGCTCCCCACGTACGCGGCCCCGGCGTTGCCCGGCGGCGGCCCCGACCAGTCGTCGGCCAGTCCCGGCACGAGCTCCAGGGCCCACCGCGCCGCCCGCAACAGGGCACCGTCCGAGCGGGGCAGCCGGGGCGCCGCCTCCCGCAGGAACTCCTCCACCACCCGGGCGTCGGCCCGCAGCCGCAGGGACAACCGGTGCAGCTCCCGCCCGGGCGCGGGGTGCGGAGCGGGGTCCCCCACGAGTTCGCTCGCCCACATGGGCACCTCGACGACCGCGGTGAGGCCGCCGTACCGGTGCGCCCGGTGCCAGGTGCTGAGCCGGACGTCGTCGGGCATGCTGGGGAACACCGGGTGCGAGCCCGGCGGAGGCATCACATGGACGCCCGGGCCGGAGGCCGGCCAGCCGGCCGCGTCCGAGGGGCCGGCCTCCACCGGGATGTGCAGGTCCGCGGCGGACTTGACGAAGGGCTCCACCAGTCCGGGCACGTCCCGGGTGAGCTGCACCCAGCTGCCCCCCAGGTCCGTGCCGTGCAGGGACACCTGGAGGTAGGGCCGCACCTCGTCGATGACCGCCGTCAGGGTGCGGGTCTCCGGGGGCAGCCGGTCGGGCGGCAGCACGGAGGGCGCCCACTCCGGCTGTTCGGGGCCGGCCGGGCGGAAGAAGTGCCGGTGGTACTCCCACAGGGAGCGCGGCGCGGGGGTGCGGTGCAGCCGGGCCCCGTCCGGGTCGGCGCAGAGCAGGAAGTGCCAAGCGGTGTCGGCGCGCAACGACGCGTCGCGCAGGGTCAGTTCGGCCAGCCGCAGCACGGTCGAACCGCCGGTCGGCTCATTGGCGTGGGCCCCCGCGACCACGAGCACCGCCGGGCCCGCGCCGCCCACCGACAGCAGATGGATCGGTCTTCCCGCGCGCGAGGTGCCGACCTGCCGCAACCTGCTCACGTCCGGCCGACCGGCCGCCATGCTCCGGGCCGCCGCGACCACTTCCGCGACCGTGGGGTAGCGCTGCTCCGTCAGGTGACTCACCCCCGTTTGGTCCTCCTGCCGACGCATGCGCAGTAGTCCACGGGTCCCGTTCACTGTCAAGGAGTTCAGGGCGGGCGACCGGTCAATGCACTCCTTCGACCGTACGGGCGGGCTCCGCGGTCGGGCGTAGTCCCGCCGTACGGAGGGGGCGTGCCCGCGCCGCCTGGGCCACTCCCGTCACCGCACCCGCACGGCCCGCCACCGGGCAGGGCCGGCCGTCAGGGAACGGGGTCCGTCCCGCGGGCGAGCAGGGCCACCGGTAGTTCCGACAACAGGGCCGCCACCGGGACGGTCCCGGCGAACTCGCGCCCCGGGACCAGGAGATCGCGCCAGCTGCCGTCCGGGAGCTCCACCTCGCTGGCGCCCCAGCCGCCCGCTCCGGCGAGCCGTGCGGACAGTCGGGTGACGGCCACCAGCACCTGCTGGGCGCCCCCGGAGCGCACGAAGGCGACCCAGTGGTCCGCGGCGTGCCCCGTGGCGTACAGGGGCGTGTACGTGGCCCCTTCGCCGAAGGCGTCCGGGTGCCGTCGGCGCAGCCGCAGCGCCGTCGTCGTCAGGGAGGTCTTCTCGGCGGACAGCCCGGGCCCGACCACCCCGGCGTCGGTCGGCGGCGGCCCGGCCGGAGCGAAGTGCGCCGGGCGCCGGTTGTCGGGGTCCACCAGGGCCAGGTACTCCCGCTCGGTTCCCTGGTAGAGGTCCGGTACGCCCGGCATGGTCAGGTGCAACAGCGCGGCGCCCAGTACGTTGACCCGCACCTGCGGCGCCAGCTCCGCCAGCAGGGCGGTGACCCGCTCGGGCGCCCCGCCGCCGGGCCCCGCCGCCACGAAGTCCTCGACCGCCCGCTCGTAGACCGGGTCCGGCTCCGTCCACGAGGTGCGCAGCCCCGCCTCACGCACGTGTTTGAGCACGGCCCCCGCCAGTCGGCCGTCGCCGGGGAAGCCGAGCCCGACGGCCGACTGCCACGCCACCCACGCGACCTGCGGGTCGGGCGCCGGGAGGCCCGGGGGGCGCGCGGAGCGTTCCGTCAGCTCCGCGAGCAGGTCCGCCCACCGGTCCGGGCGCTCGGTCAGGGCCGCGATCCGGAGCCGGACGTCCGCGCTCCGCTTGGTGTCGTGGGTGGACAGCACCGTCCCGGTGAGGGGCCAGTCGCGTTGGAGGTGCGCGGCGTGCGCGTGGAAGGCGTCGACCGGCAGTGCGGGCGCGTCCGGGGCGCCCCCCACCTCGGTGGCCGACAGCAGGGCGGCGAACCGGTAGAAGGCGGTGTCCTCGACCGACTTGGCGTGCAGCGCGGACGCGGTCTGCGCGAACCTCGCCCGGAACGCCGACCGTTCGGACCCGTCGGACCCGTGTGACCCGTCGGACTGCTCGGCCCCGGCGGGCCGTTCGTGCCGTTCGGGCCGCTCGGGGGTGTCGTCGCCGGGCCCACCCGCCAGCAGCGACCGCACGGCGTCCACGGCCGCCGCCTCCTGGGGCACCGCGAACGCCGCCCTGGCCTCGCGCACGGACTCCTCGGACAGCACCCGCGCCAGGTCCGCGCCCCCGTAGGGCCGGTACACGCGCAGCCGGACCAACAGTTCCCGGATCGCCGTGCGCAGGGCCCACGGCGCGTGGTCGCGCAGCACCGGGTCCGCCGCGCACAGTCGGGTGCAGGCGCGGGTGAGGCGCTCCACCTCGGTGGCCAGCTCCCGGTTGACCACCCGGTGGGCGGCCCTGCGGACGGTGTCCTCCCAGTGGCCGCCCCGGTCGGCCGGGGGCGCGACGAACCTGCGGTACTGGTGCAGGAGTTCCCGGGACCCCGCCGGGTCGGTGAACAGGCCGTCCACCTGCCGCAGCGAGTCGTACCCGGTGGTCCCGGCGACCGGCCAGGACGCCGGCAGCCGCTCGCCCGCGGTGAGGATCTTCTCCACGACCGTCCACCGTCCCGCGGTCGCCTCGTGCAGCCGGCCCAGGTACGTCCCGGGGTCGGCGAGCCCGTCCGGGTGGTCGACGCGCAGGCCCTCCAGCACCCCTTCGCGCACCAGGTCGAGCACCTTGGCGTGGGTCGCGCGGAACACCTCGGGGTCCTCGACCCGGACCGCGATCAGGTCCGCCACGGTGAAGAAGCGGCGGTAGTTCAGTTCGGTGCGGGCCAGCCGCCACCACCCGAGCCGGTACCACTGGGCGTCCAACAGCCGCTCCAGCGGCAGCCCCTCGGTGCCGGGCCGCAACGGGAAGGCGTGCTCGTGGTAGCGCAGGACGCCCCCGTCGACCTGGAGCGAGTCGAGCTCGTCACCGATCCTGCGTCCCAGCACCGGGAGGAGCACGCGTCCGCCCTGGGCCTCCCAGTCGATGTCGAACCAGCCGGCGAAGGGGGACGCCGGGCCGTCGCGCAGGGTCTCCCACAGCGGCCGGTTCAGCCGGGGCAGCGCCGCCATGTGGTTGGGCACGATGTCGGCGACCAGCCCCAGCCCGTGCCCCCGTGCGGTGTGCGCCAGCTTCCGCAGCCCGTCCTCGCCGCCCAGCTCGTCGCGCACCCGCCCGTGGTCCACGACGTCGTAGCCGTGGGTGGACCCCGGCACGGCCTCCAGGACCGGGGACAGGTGCAGGTGGGAGACGCCGAGCGCGGCCAGATGGGGCACGGCCGCCTCGGCCGCGGCGAACGGGAACGAGGGCTGGAGCTGGAGGCGGTACGTGGCGGTCGGCGGTGCGGGGACACGGGGCTCGGCGGGCTGAGGCGTCATGGGGACGTACGTACCCGCCCGGGCGGGCTCCCTGTCACCCCGACCGGTCAGGTGGCGCAGCGGTACGCCGTCCGGTCCTCGTTCCGGCGCGGGCGGGGCCGGGTCAGACGGCCCGCTGGAGCACCACCAGGCTCCGGTCCAGCAGGGTCAGCCGGTCCCCGGCCTTGACCCCGTCCGCGCCCCTCGGGGGGACGCCCGAGGGGTGGGCGGTGTCGACCACGGTGCACCACCGGTGTCCGTGGTCGGGCGGGACCACGAAGTCCAGGGGCTCGGGGGAGGCGTTGAACATCAGCAGGAACGAATCGTCGCGGACGGGTTCCCCCCGGGGGCCGGGCTCGGAGATCGCGTCGCCGTTCAGGAACACGCTCAACGCACGGGCCTGGGCCGCGCTCCAGTCCCGCTGGCGCATCACCTCACCCTCCGGGGTGAACCAGACCAGGTCCGACAACTCGCCCTGGGTGTCCTGGGCCGGGCGTCCGCGGAAGAACCGTCGTCTGCGGAAGACCGGATGGTCGCGCCGCAGCCACACCATGGCCCGGGTGAAGGCGAGCTGACGGGCGGCGAGCTCGTCCTCCGGGTCCCCTTCCCCGCCGGCGCCGGCGGTCGGTCCACCGGGCCACCGCACCCAGGACAGCTCGCCGTCCTGGCAGTAGGCGTTGTTGTTGCCCCGCTGGGTGCGGGCGAACTCGTCGCCGTGGCTGAGCATCGGCACCCCCTGGGACAACATCAGGGTGGCGACCAGGTTGCGCATCTGCCGTTCCCGCAGGGCCCGCACTCCCGGGTCGTCGCTCTCGCCCTCCACCCCGCAGTTCCAGGAACGGTTGTGGTTCTCGCCGTCCCGGTTGTCCTCGCCGTTGTCCTCGTTGTGCTTCTCGTCGTAGGAGACCAGGTCGCGCAGGGTGAAGCCGTCGTGGCAGGTGACGAAGTTGATGGAGGCCAGCGGCCGGCGGCCGTCGTCCTGGTAGAGGTCGGACGAGCCGGTCAGCCGCGACGCGAACTCCGCGAGCCGCCGCGGCTCGCCGCGCCACAGGTCGCGCACCGTGTCGCGGTACTTGCCGTTCCACTCCGTCCACAGCGGGGGGAACTTGCCGACCTGGTAGCCGCCCTCGCCCAGGTCCCAGGGTTCGGCGATCAACTTCGCCCGGGAGACCACCGGGTCCTGTTGGACCAGGTCGAAGAAGGACGACAACCGGTCCACCTCGTGGAACTGCCGGGCCAGGGTCGCGGCCAGGTCGAAGCGGAAGCCGTCGACGTGCATCTCGGTGACCCAGTACCGCAGCGAGTCCATGATCAGCTGGAGGACGTGCGGGGAGCGCATCAGCAGCGAGTTCCCGGTGCCCGTGGTGTCGGTGTAGTGGCGCCGGCTCTCACCGAGACGGTAGTAGGACGCGTTGTCGAGGCCGCGGAAGGAGAGCGTCGGGCCGAGGTGGTTGCCCTCCGCCGTGTGGTTGTACACCACGTCCAGGATCACCTCGATCCCCGCCGTGTGCAGGGCCCGCACGGCCGACTTGAATTCCAGCACCTGCTGGCCCCGGTCCCCCCAGGAGGCGTACGCGTTGTGGGGGGCGAAGAAACCGATGGTGTTGTAGCCCCAGTAGTTGCCCAGACCCATGTCGACGAGCCGGTGGTCGTTGACGAACTGGTGCACCGGCATCAGCTCCAGTGCGGTCACCCCCAGCTCGGTCAGGTGCTCCAGGACCGCCGGGTGCGCCAGCGCCGCGTACGTCCCGCGCAGCTCGTCCGGCAGGGCCGGATGGCTCATCGTCAGGCCCTTCACATGGGCCTCGTAGATGACGGTGCGGTGGTACTCCGTACGGGGCGGACGGTCGTCCCCCCAGTCGAAGTAGGGGTTCACCACGACCGAGGCCATCGTGTGCCGGGCCGAATCGAGGTCGTTGCGGCGGTCCGGCGCCCCGAAGCGGTAGCCGTACACCTCCTCGCCCCAGTCGACCGCCCCGCTCACCGCGCGCGCGTACGGGTCGAGGAGCAGCTTCGCCGGATTGCAGCGCACCCCCCGTTCGGGTGCGTAGGGGCCGTGCGCGCGGAACCCGTAACGCTGACCCGGCATCACTCCGGGCAGATAGGCGTGGCGCACGAACGCATCGGTCTCGCGCAGTTCCACCGCCGTCTCGGAACCGTCGTCGTGCAGCAGGCACAGTTCGATGCGGTGCGCGGCCTCCGAGAAGACCGCGAAGTTCGTGCCGGCGCCGTCGTACGCGGCACCCAGCGGATACGCCTGTCCGGGCCAGACCTGCATGGGGGAGTCTCTTCCCCTTTCTGGTTCCTGGCCCTTCGTCCTCGGGGCCACCGGGGGCAGAGTCTTCCCGAGATCCAGGCAACCTCCTAGGACCCCGGTCCGTCCTACCGGGTGACCGCAAACCCGGTCGACAGACGGGTTCACACACGGGGGAGTTGGGGGAAACAGTGCGTCAATTGGTGAGACGCCATGTCGGGAAGGTCATGGCGGGCGGAGCGATCGCCGTCGCGGGGACGGCCGTGATGGTGGCCGTCACCCTTCCCGGAATGGCCGGCGCGGACGAGGCGGCCGACGACCGTCCCGCCCAGAGCCAGGAGCAGGGGCGGGCATCGGGTCAGGACGGCGGCGCCGACGCGGCGGCGAACGGGGACCGGAACAAGGCGGCGGACGGCTCGCAGGCGCCGGCGGACTCGGGGAGCACGACGACCCCGCCGCCCGCCGACGTGGTGCCGGCTCCCGCCGAGGGGGAGAAGGGCATCGGCAGCGACCCGCTGACCGACGACGAACTCCAGCAGGCCGAGCAGCTCGCCGCGACCGGCGACCTCCAGCGGTCCGCCCGGAACGCCGAGGGGGCCAAGGGCCCGGAGCACCTGTACACCAACCTCCAGGAGCCGGACCCGAACGCGCCGGCCACCGAGAGCAAGCGCAGGGCCGAGGTCGTGTTCTACGACTACGAGAAGGAGGCCACCGTCACCAAGACGGTGGACCTGTCCTCCGGCAAGGTCGTGGACACCGTCACCGCGAAGGGCGCGCAGCCGCCGCCGAGCCGGGACGAGCTGGCGGAGGCGGCGCGCGTGCTGATCGCCCACCCGCTCGGCAAGGACCTGAAGAAGGACTTCCGCCACGCCACCGGCAAGGAACTGACCGAGCCCGGCCAGGCGGAACTCAGCGGCATGATCTTCACGAAGCAGACCACGATGAAGGTCCCGGCCGGGCTGAAGGACTGCGGCAAGGACCGCTGCATCAGCGTCGTCTTCAAGGTCAAGGACGGGCCCTGGTTCGACACCCGCGCGAGCGTCGTCAACCTGAGCGCGCGCACCGTCGGCCGCCTCGGCTGACCCTCTTCCTGCCTCCCTCTCGACGAGGAGTTTCTTCCCGATGCTCGACCACAGAATCTCGCGTGCCCACAAGGGCGCCGGACTGGCCCTCGCCGTGACCGCGCTCATGGGCAGCACCGCCGTGGGCACCGCCCAGGCCGCCCCGCAGGCACCGCGCAACGCACCGGCTCCGGCCGCCGACTGTAGCGCCGCCTACCGCATCGAGCAGAAGCTCGACGGCGGCACCACCTGGCGCATGTGCTGGCGCTACGACCCGCTGGCCGGCGTCGTCCTGGACAAGGTCACCTACCAGCCCAAGGGCGAAGCGCGTCCCATCCGGGTGCTCAACAGCGCCCGGCTCGCCCAGATCCACGTGCCGTACGACGACGGCAAGAACGAGTACGAGGACCTGACCGCCACGACCTTCGGTTACGACCTCCAGAACCTCAAGACCGGCGAGTGCCCCGGCGGCACCATCCGCACCGTCAAGGTCCCCGACCGCGGCAACGTGAAGGGCCTGTGCACCACCACCCGCGCCCGGGGCCACGCCTACCGTCTCGCCAACGACTCGGGCAGCAAGGTCTGGCAGGCCCAGGGCAAGGACCTGCTGGTCTACTCGATCAACAAGGCGTCCTGGTACGAGTACATCACCGAGTGGCGCTTCTCCTCCGACGGCACCATCTCCTCGAACGTCGGCGCCACCGGCATGCTCTCCCCGTTCGACTACGACGGGGGCGACAGCCAGGGCTGGCCCATCGGCAAGAACGCCTCCGCGTACGCCGAGAGCCACAGCCACAACGTGTTCTGGCGCATCGACAGCGCGCTCGACGGCAACACCAAGAACAAGGTCGAGCAGTACGACTCCACGGTGACCCCGGCGAGCGGCGGTCGCAGCCCGATCACCAAGACCAAGCGCACCCCCGTCACCAAGGAACTCGGCGGTGACGCCAAGAGCATGCGCTGGTGGCGGCTGGTCAGCACCACCGGCAAGAACAAGGACGGTCACCCGCGCAGCTACGAGATCGTGCCGGGCCGCACCGACAAGTTCCCGGGCCGGTCGTTCACCAAGCGCGACGTGTACTTCACGGAGTACAAGAAGTGCGAGAAGTACGCGAGCGGCAACCCGAGCTGCCCGACCGGCACGCCCAACAGCGTCGACAAGTGGACCAACGGTCAGGCCCTCAAGAACCCCGTCACCTGGGTCAACATCGGCTTCCACCACATAGCCAGGGACGAGGACCAGGAGCCCATGCCGGTCCACTGGCAGGGCTTCTCGCTCGTGCCGCGTGACGTGACGGCCATGAACCCGCTCACCCCGGACGACCTCAAGAACCGCAACGGCAACGTCGGCCCGCTCGACTAGCCGTCAACCCGTCCGCACGGGAATCCACCACCCTTCCCATCGGGCTGCACCGCCGACCGCTCCCGGAGTACCCTTCCTTGATCGTTGACCAGGGGGGTCACAAGGGGTGCGGAAGGCGGTGCGGCAGGTGAGCTCGGGCGGGCGGGAGCTGCCTCCTGGTGACGGCGGTCCACAGGAGGGCTCCGCAGAGGTCCCACCCGGAGCGGTGTCCCTGGCCCGTCCGATGGAGACGGGATCACAGATCGGACCCGAACTGGACTGGGGCGCCGAGCAGTGGAGCGAGGTCCGCACCCGCGCCCAGCGCGCGGGGCGGGCCTACATCTGGTTGAACCTGGTGGAACAGCGGCTGCGCGCGGTCGTGGCCGCCGTGCTGCGCCCCGTCTACGAGCCCGTGCACGGTGACGACTGGGTCGTCGCCGCCGCCGGGCCCGCCGGCCAGGAGTGGGTGCAGCGCGCCGTCGCCGTACGGGAGGTCAGCCGTCGCAAGGGCTATCTGCTGGACCCCGCCGACGACAATGTGCTGAGCTTTCTTACGCTTCCGCAGCTACGCGAGCTGATGGTCCAGCACTGGCCCTGCTTCGAGCCGTACTTCGACGACCGCCGCGACGTCGAACTCGCCCTCGACGAGCTGGAGGTCACCCGCAACGTGGTCTCCCGCAACCGGGCCCTGTCGGAGGCGGTCCTCGCACAGGCCGAGCGCGCCTCGTCGCGCCTCCTGGAGATGCTCGGCGCGGGCGCCGACACACCCTCCCGCCACCGGCTGCCGGTGGACGCCGTCGAGGACCTCGTCGGCGACCGCTACGCGGACGTGGTCGCGGTCCACTCGGACCGGGTGCGCCTGCTGCGCCGGTTCCCTGCCGAGGACATCTTCGGCGGCGCCCGCCGCCTGGACGCGATAGGCATCGGGCTCAACCTGCTGGTGCAGAACTTCTCCGGACGGCGGCTGGTGCGGCTCGCCGAGTCGGGGTGTCGGGTGCGGCTGCTCTTCCTGAGCCCCGCCTCCAGCGCCATCAAGCGCCGCGAACGGGAGCTGGGACTCAAGCGGGGCGAGCTCAGCCGCTCCGTGGAGATGAACATCCTGCACATGCGACGGGTGCGCTCCCGGCTGCGGGACCCGGGGGCCTTCGAGATCCAGGTCTTCGACGAGACCCCGCGGTTCACCTCCTACCTGGTGAACGGTGACGGCGCGGACGGCGTCGGGGTCGTGCAGAGCTATCTGCGGCGGGCCCGCGGCATGGAGGCCCCGGTACTCGTCCTCCGGGGCGGCGGTCGCCTGCTGAAGCCGGACGAATCGGATGAAGGCTCCCTGTTCGAGACGTACCGCGAGGAGTTCGACCTGGCGTGGACCGACTCCCGGCCGGTCTCCTGACTGTCGGGACCTCGACCTGGGCACCTGGTTGTCAGTGGCCCGTGCAAAGGTGAGGCCACTGGGGGAAAGCACCACGAAGGAGGGGGTCCCATGAGCTGGCACCAAGGGCTGCTGATCGGCTTCGACCTGGAGACGACCGGGACGGACCCGCGCACCTCGCGCATCGTCACGGCGGCGGTCATCGAGGTGAAGGAGGGCCGGGTACTCGGACGGCGCGAGTGGTTGGCCGATCCCGGCGTACCGATACCGGCGGAAGCCGTCGCCGTGCACGGGATAACCGAGGAGCGGGCGGCGACCGAGGGCCGGCCCGCCGACCAGGTCGCCGACGCCATCGCCGACGTCCTCGTCGGGTACTGGCGGACGGGCGTGCCGGTCGTCGCCTACAACGCCGCGTTCGACCTCACCCTGCTCTCCGCCGAACTGCACCGGTACGGCCTGCCCTCCCTGCGCAGCAGGCTCGGCGACCGCGATCCCGCCCCGGTGATCGACCCGTACGCCATCGACCGGACCGTCGACCGCTACCGCCGGGGCAAGCGGAACCTGGAGGCCGTCTGCGCCGAGTACGGCGTCGCGCTCGACACGGCCCACGAGGCCGGCGCCGACGCCCTGGCCGCCGCCCGGCTGGCCCGGGCGATCGCGGTCCGGCACCCCAAGGTCGCGGAGCTGGCCCCGGCGGAACTGCACGGCCGACAGATCCAGTGGTACGCGGAATGGGCCGCCGACTTCCAGGGCTTCCTCCGGCGCAAGGGCGACGCAGCGGCGTTCGTCGATCCGACCTGGCCGCTACGGGACCTCGTCGACGAGGCACCCGGCGTCGTCTAGACGCGCGGCGCCCACCGGCGCACCGCAAGCGGCTGCGGAAGGCGCCGACGGGCCGCGGGCCGGGGCGGTTTGCCCGCGCCGGAGCCCGTGTGCCAGGCTCGTTCCCCTCCTCCAACGAAGACGAAAGGGCTCACCGTGACGCTCGGCATGGTCCTCGGCGATCGCACCCCCCGCGCCTCGACGCGGGAGCGGTAGCCCCACCAGCCCTGACGGCCCGACCCGCGCGATGGCGCGGGCCGTGGCCCGTGCATGCTCCCGCTCCTCGTCGAAGCGCTCTTCGTGCCCCCGCACGTTTCGATCACGAGGAGTTCGTGGTGTCCACGATCCACTGGACCGAGCCCGGCGCGCCCGCACCCCGCAGCGCCCCCTGGCATTCCGAGAGCGCCGCCCCGCCACCGCGTCGCGTCATCGCCGTCGACGACCGGCTGACGGCCGCCACCGCACACCGGCTGGCCTGCGAGGGGACCGCCCTGCTGTGGCGGGGTGACTACCCCCAGGCGCAGCAGCTCCTGCGGGCGATGACCCGCCGGGTCGACCGCAAGCCTCCCCGACCGGGCGACGGCCCGGCCCAGTCCTTCCACCAGTACCGCCGGTTCCGCACCCACCGCGCCCGGGTACGGGGCAGCCTGCTCGTCCTCCTGGAGGGCGCACACGGACTCCGACTGCCCAGGGCTCCCGATGTGCGCCGGGCGTGCACCGAGGCGTACGGCCGGCGGTCCGAGCCGATGGCGGTCTCCCTCACCGAACTGCTGGGGGTGATCGGAGCGCACCAGTGGCGCACCGAGGGCGTGTGGGTGCCGGCGCTGGGTGCGCGCATCCATCCGCACTACGGCGTCTTCTCCCCGGTCCGGGGCGAGTACGTCGACCTGGTCGCCCGTGCCCCGCTCCCCCCGCGGGCGGGCCACGGCACGGACCGCCGGACCGCCTTCGACCTCGGTACCGGAACGGGCGTGCTCGCCGCCGTCCTCGCCGGCCGGGGCGTCGACCGCGTCGTGGCCACCGACGCCAGCCCGCGCGCCCTGGACTGCGCCCGCGAGAACCTGCGCCGACTGCACCCCGCCGGACACGTCGACGTCAGGGGCCCCGCCCTCTTCCCCGACGGCCGCGCGGACCTCGTCGTCTGCAACCCGCCCTGGGTTCCGGCCCGGCCCACCTCGGCGCTGGAGCAGGGCGTCTACGATCCCGGCGGCCGGATGCTCCGCGACTTCCTGTACTGGCTGCCCGCGCATCTGAGGCCGGGCGGCGAGGGCTGGTTGGTCCTGTCGGACCTGGCCGAACACCTGGGGCTGCGCACGCGCGGCGCGTTACGGGCCGAGGTGGCGGCAGCGGGCCTGCGCGTGGTGGCCAGGCTCGACACCGGGCCGCGGCATCCACGGGCCCGGGACACCGCCGATCCGCTGCACGCCGCTCGTGCGGCGGAGGTCACCTCGCTGTGGCGCCTGGCACCGGCCTGACGTCCAGCGCCGGGCCGTCACCGACCCGCCGGGCCGGACGGCCCGTCAGAACGGGTGCCAGCGGACCGTCGCGTCGCCGTCCCGGAGCGAGGCCACCCGACGACGGAACTCCACGAGCGCCTTCGGGTTGCCCGGGGCGTGTTGCGCCACCCAGGCGCAGCTCGCGGTCTCCCGGGCGCCCCGGAGGACCGCGCAGCCGTCCCAGGACCGCACGTCCCAGCCGTACGCGTCGGTGAAGGCGGCGTACGCGTCCGCGGACAGCCCGTACCGGTCGTGGGACAGCGCCATGACGACCAGGTCGTGTTCGCGCAGGTCGTAGGAGAAGGTCTCCAGATCGACCAGCACCGGACCGTCGGGTCCGACGTGGACGTTGCGGGGGAGGGCGTCGCCGTGGATCGGACCGGGTTCGAGTCGGGGGGTGAGGGCCGCGGCGGCGGAGGCGAAGCCGTCGCGACGCTCCCGGAGGAAGGCGGCGTCGGCGGGGTCGATCGCGGCACCGGCGAGCCGTAGCCAACGCTCCACCCCGCCGAGGAGGTCGCGCCCGGGCAGCGGTACGTCCGGCGCGGGAAGGGCGTGCACCTCGCGCAGCAGGACCGCCAGGTCCTCGCCGCGCGCCGGACGGACCGCCGTCGGCAGCCGGTGCCACACCGTCACCGGGTGGCCCTCCACCAACCGGGCGTCCGCCTGCGCGGCGCGGACCGCGGGAACGCCCGCCGCGGCCAGCCAGGCGGCGACGTCCAACTCCCGCCGGGCCCGCTCCAGCAGCTGAGGGCCGCGGCCGACCTTCACGACCAGGTCGCCCACCGCGAACACGGCGTTCTCCCCGAGGGCCAGCAGTTCCGCGTCCGCGCCCGCCAGGGCGTTCGTTCCCGCGAACGGCAGCCGTGCAGCGTCCAGGACCTCGCGCGCCCGTGCCTCGTCCATCCCCAGCCTTCCGCCGATCCCACCGCACACCTCGGGTCCGCCCGCCGTCCTGGTGGGGGTCCCGTCGCGCGTCAGTGTCGCATCCTGCCCGGTCAGGCGGACGCACGGGCCCGGCGCAGGGGCGAGAGGCGGTGGCGGGCCCGTGGGTGAGGGGCGGACCGGGAATCTAATTGCACGAGACGTATCGTCTCGTCTATGGTGACGCCATGACCACCCCCCGCCGTGCCCACATCGCCATGTTCTCCATCGCCGCCCACGGCCATGTGAACCCGAGTCTCGAAGTGATCAGGGAGTTGGTGGCCCGCGGTCACCGGGTCACCTACGCCATCCCGCCGGCCTTCGCGGACAAGGTCGCCGAGACCGGCGCGGAGCCCAAGCTCTGGACCTCGACCCTGCCCACCGACGACGATCCGGACGGCTGGGGCACCGAGCTGATCGACAACATCGCACCGTTCTTCGAGGACGCCCGCCAGGCACTGCCCCAACTCCTCGCGGCCTACCGGGGGGACGAGCCGGACCTCGTGCTCCAGGACATCACCTCGTACCCGGCCCGGGTCCTCGCCCACCGCTGGAACGTCCCCCTCGTCCAACTCTCCCCGGGCATCGTGGCCTGGGAGGGGTACGAGGAGGAGGTGGCCCGCCCCATGGTCGAACCGCTGAAGCAGACCCCGCGGGGCAGGGCGTACTACGAGGCGTTCGGCGACTGGCTCGCGGAGAACGGCATCGACCTGTCGGTGGAGGACTTCGGCGGGCGACCCGACCGCTGTCTCGTCCTCATCCCGCGTGCGCTCCAGCCGAACGCGGACCGGGTCGACACGTCCCGGTACGACTTCGTCGGCGCCTGCCAGGGCGAGCGCAGCGAGGCCGGAGCGTGGCAGCGCCCGGCCGGTGCCCAGAAGGTGGTGCTGGTGTCGCTCGGGTCGACCTTCACCAAACAGCCCGACTTCTACCGGGAGTGCGTGAAGGCGTTCGGGGACCTGCCCGGTTGGCATCTGGTCCTCCAGATCGGCAGGTTCGTGACGCCGGAGGAACTCGGCGAGCTCCCCGCCAACGTGGAGGTCCACTCCTGGGTGCCGCAACTCGCGGTCCTGCGGCAGGCGGACGCCTTCGTCACCCATGCGGGAGCCGGCGGCAGCCAGGAGGGCCTGGCAACCGCGACCCCGATGGTCGCCGTCCCGCAGGCCGTCGACCAGTTCGGCAACGCCGACGTGCTCCAGGGCCTCGGGGTGGCCCGGCACCTCCCCACGGCCCGGGCCACGGCCGACGCCCTGCGGTCCGCCGTGCTCGACCTGGTGGGCGACCCGGAGGTGGCGCGACGCCTCGCCGAGATCCGGCGGAGCATGACCGCCGAGGGCGGGACGCGCCGCGCGGCCGACCTGATCGAGGCGGAACTGCCCGGCGCCGTGCGCCCGGGCTGACCCCGCCCGAACACGACGGGTGCGGGACAGGCCCCGTGCCCTGTCCCGCACCGCCGCTCACCCGGTCCCGGTCCCGTCAGCCGGCTCCTGGACCGGTATCCGCTAGACCGGTATCCGCACCCCTTCGTCGGTGGCCCCGGCCGTGGTGGGCCGGGCCGCCGAGGGGGCCGCGATCGGCTCCGGCGTCTCGTCGTGCGTCAGATCGGGCAGCCAGCGCAACCACTTCGGGAAGTACCAGTTGGCCTCCCCCAGCAGGGCCATCACGGCGGGCAGCAGCACACCCCGGATGATGGTCGCGTCGATCAGCACGGCCGCCGCGAGACCCACGCCCATCTGCTTCATCGACTGCATCGACAGCGTGCCGAAGATGGCGAACACCGCGACCATGATGACCGCCGCACTGGTCACCACACCGGCCGTGGTGACCACCCCGTGGGTGATGGCGTCCCGGGTGGCGTCACCGCGGGTCTTCGCCTCGCGGATCCGGGAGACCACGAACACGTGGTAGTCCATCGACAGCCCGAACAGGATCACGAAGAGGAACAGCGGCAGCCAGGTGACGATCGCGCCGACGCCCTGAGCGCCCACCAGGGAGGCGCCCCAGCCGTGCTGGAAGACGGCGACCAGGATGCCGTACGCCGCGCCCACCGACAGCAGGTTGAGGACGATCGAGGTGACGGCGATGGTCAGCGAACGGAAGCACAGCAGCATCAACAGGAAGGCGAAGACCACCACGAATGCGAAGACCGGGGCGACGGAACCCGTCATCTGGTCGTTGAAGTCCTTGGACCCGGCGACCTGGCCCGTCACCGGCGCTTCGACCCCGTCGACCGCACCGAGCGTGGCGGGCCGCACCTCGTCCCGGATGACGGCGAGGCTCTTCTCGGCCCGGTCCTGGTCGGAGCCGCCGACCAGCGGCACCGAGACCACGGCCACGTTCTCCTCGGCGTGGACCTTGATGTCGACCGGGCCGCGCGAGGCACCGGAACTCACGGCGCGCTTCTGGAAGTCGGCCAGGGCCGCCTTCACCTCGGGGGCGTCGACGTCCTTCGCCCGGACGATCACCTGGGCCGGGTCGGAACCGCCGGGGAACGCCTCGTTCAGCCGGTCGTAGGTGGCGACGATCGGCACGGAGTCGCCGAACTCCTGGTCCAGGGTGAGTTCCTGGGTGCGCATGCCCAGCGCCGGTGCGGCGACGGCGAGCAGTGCCCCGCCCGCCAGCACCAGGGACAGCCCGGGCTTGGCCAGGACGACCTTCAGGACCGCCTTCCAGAACCGGGACTCGGCGTCCGCACCGGACCGCCCCGTCCGCTTGCGACGCTTGTCGGGGTGGAGGAAGGGGATGCGGCCCGTCTCGACCCGCTGGCCGAGCAGGGACAGCAGTGCGGGCAGCACGGTCACGGAGCCGACCATCGCGACCGCGACGACCATGAGCGAGGCGAGCCCCATCGCCTGGAAGTCCGCAAGCCCGGTGAACATCATGCCGGCCATGGCCACGCACACCGTCACACCGGAGACGATCACGGCCCGGCCGCTGGTCGCCGCGGCGATCTGTAGCGCCGTCGCGGCGTCCCGCCCGGCGGCCCGCTCCTCGCGCTCCCGCCGCAGGTAGAACAGGCAGTAGTCGACGCCGACCGCCAGGCCGACCAGCAGCATCACCGAGTTGGCGGTGTCGCTCATCGGCTGGAGATGGCTGGCGACACCCATCAGCCCCATGGTCGCCATGATGGCGGTGATGGCGAGCGCGACCGGCAGCAGCGCGGCGACCAGCGCGCCGAACGCGATGAGCAGGATGCCCAGGGCCACCGGCACGGCCGAGTACTCGGCCTGCTTGAAGTCGTCTCCGAAGGCGTCGTCGAACGTCTTCTTCATGCTGGCGCCGCCGATCTCCTCGATCCGCAGCGCGTCGTGGTCCTTCTGCACCTCGGCCACGGCCTTGAGGACCGGTTCGACCCGCTCGCCGGCCGTCTCGCCATCCCCGCGCATGTCGAACTGGACGAGTGCGGTGCGACCGTCCTTGGAGATGCTCTGCGTGTCGTAGGGCGAGGTCACCTCGGTGACCTCGCCGGTCGCCTGGACGGCCGCCATCACCTGGGCCACCGCGGCGCGGAACCCCTCGTCGGTGGCCTTGCCGCCGGGCGCCTTGGCCTGGACGAGCACCGACTCGCTGGCCGGCTCCTCGATGCCCGCGTCCTCGATGATGCGGGCGGCCTGACTGGTCTCGCCCTTCAGCTGGTCGCTGGACGACACCTCGACCCGGCCCGCCGCGGACCCGGCCGCCATGGACAGGACCACGAACAGCACCCAGATGCCGACGGCCGCCCATCTGTGCCGGGCGCTCCATCCGCCGGCCCGTGCGGCGAATCCCCGCACGCGTACGTCTCTGTGTCCCATGTCGGGATGTGCCCCCTCGTCCGCGGCGGGGCCGTGCGCCGCCGCCTCCCACGAAGTTATGGCGCGGACAGGGGGGTTGACGTCGTACTACCCGGTGAACGGCGGGGCCCCGATGTCCTCCCAGCGGCCGGGGCGCCGTCACCACGACGGAGGACGGCCGACCCCGAGCTTCCTCAGGGGCAGGGCGGAACCGACTCGGGGGTGCATCGACGCCCCAACCTGCCCGGGCCGTGCCCCGTTTGGCCCGCGGCGACCCTGAGAGCGGCCCCCAAGCCCCCTAGGGTGACCCGTATGACGACGTATGCGGCTCTCCTACGGGGAATCAACGTGGGAGGTCACCGGAAGGTTCCCATGGCCGAGTTGCGCCGGCTCATCGAAGGGCTCGGCCACGGGGACGTGCGCACCCACCTCCAGAGCGGCAACGCGGTGTTCTCCGTGGCCGGGCGGAACGCCGCCGGGGTCACCACGGAGTCCCGCACCGACGCTCTGGCCGCCTCACTCGGCCGGGCCGTCGAGGAGCACTTCGGGTTCACCGTGCCGGTCCTGGTCCGGGACCACTCCTACCTCAGGGCCGTGGTCGAGGACTGCCCCTTCCCGACGGCCGGGCTGGAAGGTCGCCAACTGCACGTCACCTACCTCTCGGAGCCGGTCGAGGCGGCCCGGTTCGCCGCACTGGACCGGTCGACGTTCCTCCCGGACGAGTTCCGCATCGGGGACCGGGCGCTGTACCTGTACGTCCCCGACGGCCTCGGTCGCTCCCGGCTCGCCGAGGCGCTCGGCCGGCCCGCACTGTGGCGGGACACCGTGGCCACCAGCCGCAACTGGAACACCGTGATCCGCCTCGTGGAGATGACCCGTGGCTGACTGGCTGGCTGACGAAACCGCCGGGGCGGCCCCGCTCAGTCGGCGATCGGCAGGGTCACCCGCCGCACGCCCGTGAACGTGGTGAACGACAGGATCTCCGCGGGCACCCTCAGCCGGGGGTGCGCGTACAGCCGCCGCAGCAGCGGGAGGTCGTCCGCCGCGGTCGCCGCGGCCACCCGGTCCAGGAGTTCCCGGTCGGCGGCCGTGAACGCGGGGTCCTCGTCCCCCTCCACCGCGGCGATGCCCCAGCCGTCCCACGGCAGCGCCTCCACGCCGTTCAGCGCGGCGAGGTCCCGTACGGTGTCCGCGGCGACGAACCACAGACCCGAGACCCCCTCGATGCTGCTCACCCCGAAGGAAGTCGGGTCGGCGCGACCCTCGCGGCAGGCCCGCCACGCGTCGGCGCCCACCAGGAACCGGTCGCGGGGGACGTCCGCGGGGGAGAACGACACGTCGTAGCGGCCGTCCGCCAACTGGGCGTCCGTCAGTCGCCAGGTTCCGTCGGGCAGTCGGTACTCGGTGACCCAGTGGTCGTCGTGGTAGCCGTTCAGGAAGTAGGTCGCGAAGCCGCAGCGCACCCGCGCCGGGGTGCCGGTGGCGCGCAGCAGCGCACAGTGCAGGACCGCGAAGTCGCGACAGGTCCCCAGGACCCTTTCGGCGTAGGGGCGTTCCTCGGTGAGGGGCGCGGGGGAGCGTTCCCGCAACAGGCGCAGGATCACCGAGACGTAGCGTGACTGGGGGTCCTCGTGGAGCCGTTCGAGGGGGATCGCGTAGTCGCGGGCCGCTGCCTCCGCGATGTGGATGAGCACCCCGCGCACCAGCCCCGCCAGTTCCCAGGGGTCCCGGGGCAGGGCCCGCACATCGAGGATGCCGCCCTCGCCCAGGGGGCCGGGGTCGGTGTAGGGCGTCTGCGAAAGGAAACTGGTGTTCGAATTCATGGGGGTCAGCGTCTGATTCTTCCCCGACCGGTGTCAAGGACCACCGCACGCCCCCGAGGGGGAACGGCTGATGGCCGCGCACCCGGGCGGGGTGCGCGGCCATCAGCGTGGAGCGTCGATCTGACGGGATGCATGCGTACCGTCAGGCCCCGAGTGACACCCGTCCCTCCACGGCGGCCGTCCCGGAGCGGTGCCCGCCCGGGGCGCGCACCGCGGCGTCGTACCGCTGGAGCAGTACCCGGGCCACCTCCGGCGCCGGGCCCAGTACCGCGGCGAGCACCTCGGCGCCCGCCTCGGCCGCACCCCGGGCGATCCGGTCCGGCAGCAGGCCGGGGGCCAGGACGTAGGGGGCCACCGCGATCCGGTGGACCCCCTCCGCCCGGAGCGCCCGCACCGCGTCCGCGGTGCGGGGAAGGGACGCGGAGGCGAACGCGGGCCGCACGGCGCACCAACCGGTGTGCCGCCACTCCCGCGCGATTTCTGCGATCACCGCGATCGCCTCCGGATCTGTGGAGCCCGCCGACGCGAGGACGACCCCGGTCGTGGGCTTGTCGCCGGGCGTGAGCCCGGCTTCGTACAACCGTCTCTCCAGCGCGGCCGTGAGCAGGGGGGACGGCCCCAGCACCGCGGCCTGCCGCACCCGCATCCCCGCCGGTGCCTCCCGCAGGACCGCGGGAATGTCCGCCTTGGCGTGGAACGCCCGGGTCAGCAGGAGCGGTTGCGCGATGACCTCGCTGACCCCCCGGGCGGCCAACGACTCCAGGACCGACGGCACCGAAGGCACGTTGAAGTCCAGGAAGCCGGTCTCCACCCGCAGGCCGGGCCGTAGCGCCCGGACCCGCTCCACCAGGGCGTGGACGGTCGCCGCATGACGCGGATCGCGGCTGCCGTGGGCGATGACGAGGAGGACGGGTTCGGTCATGTGATCAGCTCTTCACCAGCAGACCGCGGCTGCGCAGCACCCACCGCTCCAGCGGACTGAAGATCAGCAGGTCGATCGCGATGCCGACGACGAGGATCATGATGATGGCGAGGAACACCATCGACATGCTGCTCGCGTTGCGGCCGTTCTCGAGGAGTTGGCCCAGGCCGACGCCCAACTCGGGCGAGGACGCGATGATCTCCGCGGCCATGAGCGAACGCCAGGAGAACGCCCACCCCTGCTTGAGTCCGGCCAGATAGCCCGGCAGGGCCGCCGGCATGACGATGTGCCAGGTGTGGCGCAGCCCCGTGGCGCCCAGGGTGCGTCCCGCCCGCAGGAACAGCGGGGGCACCTGGTCGACGCCGGAGACCAGCCCGTTGGCGATCGAGGGGACCGCACCGAGCAGGATGACCGCGAACATCATCTGGTCGTTGAGGCCGAGCCAGATCACCGCGGGCGGCACCCAGGCCACCGACGGCAGCGACTGGAGACCCGACAGGATCGGCCCGATCGCCGCCCGGACGAACTTCACCCGGGCGACCAGCAACCCGAGCGGGGTGCCGATCGCGAGCGCCAGCAGGAAGCCCAGCAGACCCCGCGAAACGCTGGTCCAGATGTATTCGAGCAGGACCCCCCGCTCCCAGGCGGTGACGACCTCGTCCCAGACCTCGGACGGGGCGGGGAGCTTGTAGCTGTCGGTGACTTCGGCCCAGACCAGGACCTGCCACACCACCAGCACCAGCGCCACCGCGATCACCGGCGGCAGCACCTTGCGCAGCAGGGTCTCGCGGAGCGGGGTGCGGCTGGTCTGGACGGAGTCCAGTGCGTCGAGTCCCGCCTCCACACCTGCGAGGTCGTGCAGGTCCGGGGTCTTCTCTGCGCGGCCCCCGGCGGCCGGTGCGGACGCCTTGCCCTCCTTGGTGACCGAGGCGGTGCCGGAACGCCCGCCGGGTGCGGACGCGCCGTCCTTCCCGGAGCCCGTACCGTCCTGGTCGGCCGTCGTGTCAGTGCTGGCCATGGCGGCGGATCTCCCCACGCAGTTTTTCGGTGATCTCGACGGACAGTTCCGCGACGGCACTGTCCTCGATGCGGCGCGGCTGCGGGATGTCGACCTGCCATGTGTGCGCCACCCGGCCCGGTCGGGAGGACAGCAGTACCACCCGCTCGGCCAACCGCACCGCCTCGCGGACGTTGTGCGTGACGAACAGCACCGACACCTTGGTCTCGCGCCAGATCCGGGTCAGCTCATCGTGCAGCACGTCCCGGGTGATCGCGTCGAGCGCGGCGAACGGCTCGTCCATCAGCAGTAGTTGACTGTCCTGCGCCAGTGCGCGGGCCATCGCGACCCGCTGCCGCATGCCACCGGACAGCTCGTGCACGCGCTTGCCGTAGGAGCCCTTCAGCCGGACCAGCTCCAGCAGCTCCTCCGCCCGGTCGCGGCGGTTGGTCTTCGCCACGCCCCGCAGTTTCAGGGCGAGTTCGATGTTCTTGCCCGCGGTGAGCCACGGGAACAGGGCGTGCTCCTGGAACATCAGGGCGGGCCGCCCTTCGGTGCTGATCGTGCCGCCGGTGGGCTTGTCCAGCCCGGCGACCAGGTTCAGCAGGGTGGACTTGCCGCATCCCGAGGCCCCCAGGAGGGTGACGAACTCGCCCGGCGCGACATCGAGGGTGATGTCGTCCAGGACGAGCTGTGGCCCGGCGGGACCGGCGAAGGACTTGGAAACATGCTCGATCCGCGCCGCGGGAGCGGTCGTCTGGGTACCGTCGGCGGCCTTGGCGAACGTCGTGGCCATGGTCGTCACCTCCTGGGGTCGGGAATCCGCTACTTGACGCCGAGTCCGGCGTCGTCGACCTCGGGCTGACCCTCGGCCGACAGGACCTTGTTCAGCGTCGTGAGGTCGTAGATCCCCTGGAGGTTCGGCTTCTCCAGCAGACCGGCCTTCACCGCGTACTCCGCCCCGGTCTTCAGCGTCGACGCCAGCGGGTCGTTGGTGAACTCGATCGACGGCCAGGCCTTGTCGAGGACGTCCGTGGGCAGCGGCTTGCCGGACAGGGCCTTCAGCTTGTCGTTGGCGGCCTTCTTGGCCTCCTCCGGGTTCGCCTTGATCCACGCGTTGGTCTTGACGGTGCCGCGCAGTACGGCCTCCACCACGTCCGGGTGCTTGTCGAGGAACTTCTGCGACACGATGACGTGAGTGATCACGAACTTCTTGTCCGGCCAGAGGTCCGCCTCGTTGAGGAGGACCTTGCCGCCGAGGGCCACCAGCCTGGACGCGGTGGGCTCCGGCACCCAGGCGCCGTCTATGGAACCCGCCTTGTAGGCGTCCGGCGTGATCTTGTTGTCGGTGCGGACGACGTTCACGTCGCCCTTGCCGCTCTGGGCGTCGACCTTCCAGCCCCGCTCGGCGGCCCAGTTGAGGAGCGCCACGTCCTGGGTGTTGCCGAACTGGGGCGTCGCGATCTTCTTGCCCTTGACGTCGTCCAGCTTCTTGATCTTGTCCGGGTTGACGACGAGCTTCACGCCGCCGGACGCCGATCCGCCGATGATCCGCAGGTTGGAGCCCTTGGACTTCACGTAACCGTTGATCGCCGGGTTGGGGCCGATCCAACCGATGTCGATCGAACCGGAGTTCAACGCCTCGATCTCCGAGGGACCCGCGTTGAACTGGGCGTACGAGGCTCTGGTGCCCCCCAGTTCTTTCTGGAACAGACCGCGGTGGTCACCGATGAGCGCGGTGGCGTGGGTGAGGTTCGGGAAGTAGCCGATCTTCACGGTGTCGGCGGACAGCTTCTTCGCGTTGGCGGCGGGGGCGGCCTTGTCGTCCTTGTCGTCGTCCGACTTGGACCCGTAGCCGCAGGCGGTCGCGCTGACCGCGAGGAGCGGGAGGGCGACGGCGGCGGCCAGACCGCGTCGCAAGCTGGTGGATCGAAGCGTGGCAGGCACGGGAGGTGGTCCTCTCGTTGGCCCGGCGTTCACGTACTCAGGTCGTGGCCGGGAAGTCGGCAGGCTTACGTAAAGCTCGGTACAGCAGGTGGGGGGTGAGGGCGCGCAAGCGGTGCGCGTACGTCTTCACACACATCGCCCGACACCTCCCTGCCCACTGCCGAGCGCGCCGCTGCCGACGCGGCCGCCCTCCTTGGCGAACGTCGAGAAGACATCAGCGCCGACGCCGACGCCGGTTGCCCGTTCGTCCATCAGGCCGGTCACCTCCCCCTGTGTACTCATGCCTAGAAGTCCCACCCGTCCTCGGTGCCGTCCCCACGGCCACCGTCCCCTGCGGCGCCGCCCCCGGCGCGGTTCGTGGCGAACGACTCGCCCGCCATGGCGGCGGCCAGGGTGGTGCCGTCCGCCGGGTCGATCAGCAGGAACGAACCGGTACGCCGGGATTCCGCGTACGCGTCCACCGCCAGCGGCTCGGCGGTGCGGACCTTCACCCGGCCGATGTCGTTGGCGACCAGCTGCCCCGGCTCGCGGTGCTGGGAGAGGTCGTCCAGGGTGAGCCGGGACGGTATCTCCTTGACGATCGCCTTGACGGTGCGGGTGGTGTGCTTCAGCAGCACCCGCTGACCCACGACCAACGGCGTGTCGGCCACGTGGCACACCGTCGCCTCGATGTCCTGCGTGGTGGCCGGTGCGTCGAGGGTCGGCACGATCAGGTCGCCGCGCGAGACGTCGACGTCGTCGGCCAGCAGCAGCGTCACGGACTGCGGGGTCCATGCCACGTCCACCTGCTGGCCGAGCAGGTCGATCCCGGCGATCGTCGTGGTGCGGCCCGAGGGCAGCACGGTGACCTGCTCGCCCACCCGGAACGTCCCGGCGGCGATCTGCCCCGCGTAGCCGCGGTAGTCGGGCAGTTCGGCGGTCTGCGGCCGGATCACGTACTGCACCGGCAGCCGGGCGTGGCACTCCGCGAGGTCATGGCTGACCGGCACGGTCTCCAGGTGCTCCAGGACGGTGGGGCCGCCGTACCAGTCCATGTTCGCCGACGGGTCCACGACGTTGTCCCCGGTCAGGGCCGAGATCGGGATGGCCGTCACCTCGGGGACGCCCAACTCGGTCGCGTAGGCGGTGAACTCCTCGGCGATGTCCGCGAACACCGGCTCCGCGAACTCCACCAGGTCCATCTTGTTCACCGCGAGCACCACGTGCGGGACCCGCAGCAGGGCGGCGATGGCCGCGTGCCGGCGGGTCTGCTCGACCACGCCGTTGCGGGCGTCCACCAGGATCACCGTCAGCTCGGCGGTGGACGCCCCGGTGACCATGTTCCGGGTGTACTGCACATGGCCCGGCGTGTCGGCCAGGATGAACCGGCGGCGCGGGGTCGCGAAGTAGCGGTACGCCACGTCGATGGTGATGCCCTGCTCCCGCTCGGCGCGCAGGCCGTCGGTGAGCAGCGCCAGGTCGGGGGTCGTCTGACCGCGGTTGCGGGAGGCGTGCTCGACGGCCTCCAACTGGTCGACGAGCACCGACTTGGAGTCGTGCAGCAGCCGCCCCACCAGGGTGGACTTGCCGTCGTCCACCGAACCGGCGGTCGCGAAGCGCAGCAGGGTGGTCGCCGAGAGGCCGGCGAGTTCCCCGGCCGTCGCAGTGCTGTTGGTCATGGCTAGAAGTACCCCTCGCGCTTGCGGTCTTCCATCGCGGCCTCGGACAGCTTGTCGTCGGCGCGGGTGGCGCCCCGCTCGGTGAGCCGGGACGCGGCGATCTCCGCGATGACGGCGTCCAGGGTGGTCGCGTCCGAGTCGACGGCTCCGGTGCAGGACATGTCCCCGACGGTGCGGTAGCGCACCAGTCGCTTCTCGACCGGCTCGCCGTCCTTGGCGCCGCCCCAGTCACCGGCGGTCAGCCACATGCCCGAGCGCATGAACACCTCGCGCTCGTGCGCGAAGTAGATCTCCGGCAGCTCGATGGACTCCCGGGCGATGTACTGCCACACGTCCAGCTCGGTCCAGTTGGACAGCGGGAACACCCGGACGTGCTCACCGGGTGCGTGCCGGCCGTTGTAGAGCTGCCACAGTTCGGGCCGCTGGCGGCGGGGGTCCCACTGGGAGAACTCGTCGCGCAGCGAGAACACCCGCTCCTTGGCCCGTGCCTTCTCCTCGTCGCGGCGCCCGCCGCCGAACACGGCGTCGAACCGCTGCTGCTGGATCGCCTCGGTGAGCGGGACGGTCTGGAGGGGGTTGCGGGTGCCGTCGGGCCGCTCCCGCAGTGCGCCGCGGTCGATGTACTCCTGCACGGAGGCGACGAGCAGCCGCAGCCCGTGGCGGGCCACCGTCCGGTCGCGGTAGTCGAGGACCTCGGGGAAGTTGTGCCCGGTGTCGACGTGCAGCAGCGTGAACGGCACGGGCGCCGGCGCGAACGCCTTCAGCGCCAGGTGCAGCATGACGATGGAGTCCTTGCCGCCGGAGAACAGGATCACCGGTCGCTCGAACTCGCCCGCCACCTCGCGGAAGATGTGGACGGCCTCGGACTCCAGCGCGTCGAGGTGCGAGAGCGTGTAGGGGCTCTCCTGGCCGGCCGGTCCGCGTCCCGTGCGGACGTCGTCGCCGTGGCCGTCGCGGGCCGTGGCCGCGGTCGCCGTCATAGGAGGCCCCTCTCGGTGAGCAGTGCGTGCAGCGCGGTCGCGGACTCCTGGACGGTCTGGTCCTGGGACTCGATCCGCAGGTCCGGCGCCTCGGGCTGCTCGTACGGGTCATCGACCCCGGTGAGGCCGGATATCTCGCCCGCCGCCTGCTTGGCGTACAGGCCCTTCACGTCCCGGACCGCGCACACGTCCACCGGCGTGGCGACGTGCACCTCGACGTAGGGGGTGCCGGCCTTGTCGTGCCGTTCCCACACCGCCGTACGGCTGTCGGCGTAGGGCGCGATCACCGGAACGAGGACGAGGACGCCGTTGCGGGCGAGGAGTTCGGCGACGAAGCCGATGCGCTGCACGTTGGTGTGCCGGTCCGCACGGTCGAAGCCGAGACCCGCGGAGAGGAACTCGCGGATCTCGTCGCCGTCGAGGACCTCGACCCGGTGGCCGTCGGCGCGCAGCCGTCCGGCCAGCTCGTACGCGATGGTCGTCTTGCCCGCGCTGGGCAGACCCGTGAGCCAGATGGTGGCTCCGCTCACGTGTTTCTCCTCGGCATGCTCGGTCTCCTGGTGTGGGGGACGGGGGGCGGTGCCCCCCGGACGGGCGGCGGTCATCCGTGCAGACCGCACTCGGTCTTGCCCCGGCCGGCCCAGCGTCCGGCGCGGGCGTCCTCGCCTTCGAGGACCTGCCGGGTGCACGGTGCGCAACCCACGGAGGCGTAGCCGTCCATGAGCAGGGGGTTGGTCAGCACACCGTACTCGGCGACGTAACGGTCCACGTCGTCCTGCGTCCAGCGGGCGATGGGGGAGACCTTCACCTTGCGGCGCTTGGCGTCCCAGCCGACGACCGGGGTGCCGGCCCGGGTGGGCGACTCGTCGCGGCGCAGGCCCGTCGCCCACGCCTCGTAGCCGGTGAGGCTGTCCTGGAGGGGCTGGACCTTGCGCAGCGCGCAGCACAGGTCGGGGTCGCGGTCGTGGAGCCGGGGCCCGTACTCGGCGTCCTGCTCCGCCACGGTCTGACGCGGGGTCAGGGTGATGACGTTGACGTCCATCACGGCCTCCACGGCGTCCCGGGTGCCGATGGTCTCCGGGAAGTGGTAGCCGGTGTCCAGGAAGACCACGTCCACGCCGGGCAGGGCGCGGGACGCCAGATGGGCCACGACGGCGTCCTCCATGGAGGAGGTGACGCAGAAGCGGGGGCCGAAGGTGGTGGCGGCCCAGGTGACGACGGCGAGCGCGGAGGCGTCCTCCAGCTCGCGTCCGGCCCGCTCGGCGAGGGCCTTCAGCTCGGCGGCGCGCTCATCGGTGGTGTCGGCCGGGCGGCGGCCGTCCGTGTCGTGCGGTGCGGTGGTTCCCGTGGCGGTCATATCGAGTCCCCTCCGGTGTCCTGTCGGCGGAGCCCACGGGCGAGCAGCCCGAGGAACTTCAGCTGAAAGGCTCGGTTGCACGCCGCGCATTCCCAGGCGCCGTGGCCCTGTTCGTTCGGGCGGAGGTCCTCGTCGCCGCAGTAGGGGCAGTGGAAGGGGGCGGCGCGCTCGCTCATGACAGCGCCTCTTCCGAGGCACGGGTGACCCAGGTGGCGAAGCGCTCGCCGTCCTCGCGTTCGGCCTCGAAACGACGGACGACCCGCTCCACGTAGTCGGGGAGCTCGTGCGAAGTCACCTTCAGACCGCGCACCTTGCGGCCGAAACCGGCCTCCAGGCCGAGCGCGCCGCCGAGGTGCACCTGGTAGCCCTCGACCTGGTTGCCGTCGTCGTCCAGCACCAGCTGGCCCTTGAGGCCGATGTCCGCCACCTGGATGCGGGCGCAGGCGTTGGGGCAGCCGTTGACGTTGATGGTGATCGGCTCTTCGAACTCCGGGAGCCTGCGCTCCAGTTCGTCGATGAGCGTGGCGGCGCGCGCCTTGGTCTCGACGATCGCGAGCTTGCAGTACTCGATACCGGTGCAGGCCATGGTGCCGCGCCGGAACGGGGAGGGCGTGACGCGCAGGTCCAGCGCCTCCAGGGCGGCCACCGCGGAGTCGACCCGGTCCTCGGTGATGTCGAGGACCAGCATCTTCTGTTCGGCGGTGGTCCGCAGCCGCCCGCTGCCGTGCTCCTCGGCGATCTGCGCGACCTTGGTGAGGATGGTGCCGTCGACCCGGCCGACGCGGGGGGCGAACCCGATGTAGTAGCGGCCGTCCTTCTGGCGGTGCACGCCCACGTGGTCGCGCCAGCGGTGCACGGGCTGCTCGGGCGCCGGGCCGTCGTTCAGCTTGCGCAGCAGGTACTCGTCCTCCAGGACCTGGCGGAACTTCTCCGGTCCCCAGTCGGCCACCAGGAACTTCAGCCGGGCGCGGTTGCGCAGCCGGCGGAAACCGTAGTCACGGAAGATGCCGATGACGCCCTCGTAGACGTCCGGCACGTCCTCCAAGGACACCCACGTGCCCAGACGGACACCGAGCTTGGGGTTGGTGGACAGGCCGCCGCCCACCCAGACGTCGAAGCCGGGGCCGAGTTCGGGGTGGTGCACGCCGACGAAGGCGATGTCGTTGATCTCGTGCGCCACGTCGAGCAACGGGGAGCCGGAGACGGCGGACTTGAACTTCCGCGGCAGGTTGGAGTAGTCCCGGTTGCCCACGATCCGGCGGTAGATCTCGTCGATGGCCGGGGTGCCGTCGATGATCTCGTCCTCGGCGATGCCGGCGACCGGGGAGCCGAGGATCACCCGGGGGGTGTCGCCGCAGGCCTCGGTGCTGGACAGGCCGACGGCCTCCAGCCGGCGCCAGATCTCGGGCACGTCCTCGATGCGGATCCAGTGGTACTGGATGTTCTGCCGGTCGGTGATGTCGGCCGTGCCGCGTGCGAACTCCTGCGAGATCTCGGCTATCACGCGCAGCTGTTCGGTGGTGAGGCGACCGCCGTCGATGCGGACGCGCATCATGAAGTACTTGTCGTCCAGCTCCTCCGGCTCCAGGATCGCGGTCTTGCCGCCGTCGATCCCGGGCTTGCGCTGGGTGTACAGACCCCACCAACGCATCCGGCCGCGCAGGTCGTTCGGGTCGATGGAGTCGAAACCCTGCCGGGAGTAGATCGTCTCAATACGTGTCCGTACGTTGAGACCGTCGTCGTCCTTCTTGAACTGCTCGTTGCCGTTCAGGGGGGTGAAGTGGCCCTTGGCCCACTGGCCTTCGCCACGGTGACGGGTCACCCTACGGCGGGCCGCGGCTGCGGCGGGCTTCTGCGGCGGCGTCGAGGCCGAGGAGACCATGGGAATACGTCCTTCGGACAGGCAGGAAAGCGGCTCTTACCTGCGCATACGGGAACAGCGCGGAGGGTGCGGGACATCCGCGCGCGGCACTGCGCAGTGAATGGGTGGCGACGACGCGGATCCGGGCACCACGCCGGGGCGTGAAGGTGCGACAGGGCGGAAGGCGCTGAGGAGGTTGGGGGGACGGCGGTGCTGAGGGCGGTCAGCGCGCCGGACAGATGGCGCTGGACACGCGGCCGAGGTCGACGTGACGTCGACTCACCAAGGGGATTCCAGCTGAAGGCATGGCGGAAGCGTGGCACGACGGTGTCGGACCGGTCTAGCGTTATCCGCTATGTGGACACCCTTGTCCCGCATCGTGAGACAAGGGTGGTCTTGGTCACATGATCCGCCGGTCCGTCTCAGACGGGTCCGGCACCCGGCCAGGGCCCCGGCGTCGACACCTCGGGCTCCGGGGCCGTCTTGGTGTCGAACAGTCGGAAGCCGCGGCGCAGGTAGTTGTCCATCGCGTGCGCCCCGTCCTCGCTGCACGTGTGCAGCCAGACGCGGCTGGTGGGAGCCAGATCCGGCCAGCGGCCGGCCAGGTCCCAGGCCCGCGCCGTGCCGAGGCTCAGCAGGTGCCCGCCGATCCGGCGGCCCCGGAACGCCGGGATCAAGCCGAAGTACACGATCTCCACCGAACCGTTCTCCTGGGCCTCCAACTCCACGTAACCCGCCGGAGTGCCCCGGTCGTACGCGACCCACGTCTCCGTCCCCGGACGCTCCAGCCGCTCCCGCCAATCGGCGTACGTCAGCGGTAGCCGGTCCGTCCAACGGATGTCCCCGCCCACCGCCGTGTAGAGGAAGCGGCTGAACTCCGGCGAGGGTACCTCGGCCCGGACGACCCGGACGTCACCCTCCGGCTCCTTGGCCGGGATCAGATCGGCCGGGGAGGTCTGTTCGAGGGACCATGTGGTCACGGTGATGCTCATGGGCCCAGGGTACGAAAGCGTCCCGAACCCGCCCGCCCCGCCCGGTGGCCCCTCCCGCTCACGGGCGGACCGGAGCCTCCCGGGCGGTCGAGCGGACTTCCGGGGCCGGCGCGGCTGAGCGGGTCTCCGGGGCGGCGAAACGGACCTCCGGGGCGGCGGACCGGATCTCCGGGGCCGCCGAGTGGGGGAGGAGGTCGTGGCGTCGTGCGGGCAGGCTCAGCTCCACCGTCACGTCCTCCCGGAACCGGTAGGGCCGGTGGCACAGCAGCCCGCCCAGATACCTCCGCACCCGCGAGACCTCGGCCCGCACGGTCACCGTCCGACTCGGGTCACCGAACATCGCCTCCGCCAACTCGGACGCGCTGCGCCCCGCCCGGTGCACCGCCAACAGGTACAGCAACTCGGCATGGCGGGGGGTCAGCTCGTGCGTCCAGCCCCCCGAGCCACCGGTCACGGTCACGTGCCACCGCCGCGCTTCGGACACGTCCAACAGGACCCGGGTGGCCGGGGCCTCACCGGTCTGCGCCACCCGCAGCAGCCAGCCGCCGGGCAGCGCCTCCACCAGACAGTCGCCGAGCGAGGGCAGCCACGTCCGGCCCTGCGCCAGCCCCCGCGGCAGCGCCACCCGGTCCACCGGCGGCATTCCGGTCACCCCGGCCGTCCAGCCGTCCCCGTCCACGGCGAGCGCCCGTCCGCCGAGCCGCGCCAGTACCGGCGCCGCCACCGACCGCAGCCGTTCCAGCCCCGTCAGATGTCGCTCCCGCAGCCGCGCCTCGGCCAGCTTCGCCACCGACGACACCAACGCCAGGGTGGCCGGGTGCTGGGTCTCGTGCGGTCCGCTCACGTCGATGGTGCCGAGCAGCCGCCCGTCCCGGGGATCGGTGATCGGCGCGCCGGCGCACGTCCACGCGTGCTGGGCCCGAGCGAAGTGTTCGGCGGCGTGCACCCGCACCGGCCGCCTGATCACCAACGGGGTGCCCACCCCGTTGGTGCCGACCGCGGCCTCGCTCCAGTCCGCCCCGGGCTCGCACCCCAACAGGTCCGCCTTGCGCAGCACCGCGGGATGGCCCTCCCGCCAGAGCACCCGACCGGCCGCATCACTGACGATCATGATCGACTGCGAGGCGTCGGTCACCGGCTCCACCGCTTCCCGCAGCAGCGGCAGCAGCTCGTGCAAGGGCGAGCGCTGGCGCAGTTCGGCCAACCGCTCCAGGCCCAGCAACGTGCCCCGGTGGTCGCGGTCCGGATCGATGCCGCCGCGCACCGCCCGGGCCCAGGACTCGCCTATCACCGGCCGGGGCCCGGCTCCCGTGCGGTCCCCCGCCAGGTTCGCCGCGTGGACCTCCCGCAGCAGCCGCGACGCCCGCTCCGCGTCCATGGCGGCGAGTCTCGCCACCTCGATGGCCGATGGCATCACCACGAGCCCTCCCCTTCACGCAGCGCCCGCGCGTACTCCCGGTGGGAGCGGGCCCGTCCCGCCCCCATGGTGCCCCGGAAGTGCGCAGTTCGGTGCGGGGGTGCAACCCCCTGCAACTCTGGCGGAGGTGCGAGGGGTGCTCAAAGCTGAGCCCGGCGCCGTTCGTTCGGCGCGCGCTCCGCATCACGGGGCCGGGTGGGGGTGGCGCCGTGTCGGCGCGGTACCACCCCCGCCGCACCTCACCCGGCCCGTACCGGCCGGGCCCGGTCGACCACCGACGCCAGGTCCAGGGTGTGCGCCAGGGTGCCGAAGGCGCCGCCCCCGTCGCGGGCGAGGCGCGAGGAACAGAAGGCGTCCGCCACCGCGGGCGGTGCGAACCGGACCAGCAACGAGCCCTGGAGCACCAGCGCCATCCGCTCCACCACCCGCCGCGCCCTGGCCTCCAGGCCCTCCAGGTCCGCCAGCTCGGTGAGCAGGTCCTTGATCGCGCGGTCGAGCCGGTCGTCGGCGCCCCGGGCCCGCCCCACCTCCACCAGGAACGCGTGCAGCGCCTCCGGTTCCCGCTGGAGCGCCCGGAGCACGTCGAGGGCCTGCACGTTGCCCGACCCCTCCCAGATCGAGTTCAACGGCGCCTCCCGCAGCAGCCTCGGCATCCCGGACTCCTCGACGTACCCGTTGCCGCCGAGGCACTCCAGGGCCTCGGCCACCAGGGGGGTGCAGCGCTTGGTGACCCAGTACTTGGCGACCGGCACCGCGATCCGCAGCAGGGCGCGCTCACCGGCCGCCGCGGGGTCGGCCCCGTCCTCGGCGGCGTCGTACGCCGCCGCGAGCCGCAGCGCCAGGGTGGTCGCGGCCTCCGACTCGACGGCCAGGTCGGCGAGGACGTTGCGCATCAGCGGCTTGTCCACCAAGGGCCCGCCGAACGCCTCCCGGTACGTCGTGTGGTGCACCGCCTGGGCGACCGCCTGCCGCATCAGTGCCGCGGACCCCAGGACGCAGTCGAGCCGGGTCGCCGTGACCATCTCGATGATGGTGGGCACCCCGCGCCCCTCGGCCCCGACCCGGCGCGCCCAGGTGCCGTCGAACTCGACCTCGGCGGAGGCGTTCGACCGGTTGCCCAGCTTGTCCTTGAGGCGCTGGATCGCGAACGCGTTCCGGGTGCCGTCCCCGACGACGCGCGGTACCAGGAAGCAGGTCAGCCCTTCCGCGGCCCGGGCCAGCACCAGGAAGCCGTCGGACATGGGGGCCGAACAGAACCACTTGTGCCCGGTGAGGGCGTACTCGCCGTCGCCCGCGAGCGCGGTGGCGACCGTCGCGTTGGCGCGGACGTCGCTGCCCCCCTGCTTCTCGGTCATGCCCATGCCGAACAGGGCGCCGGCCTTGCGGGCCGCCGGCCGCAGCCCCGCGTCATAGGTGCGCGAGGTCAGCCGGGGCACCCACTCGGCCGCCAGGGCCGGCTCGGCGCGCAGCGCGGGCACCGCCGCATGGGTCATCGACAGCGGACAGCCGTTCCCCGCCTCCGCCTGCGACCACACCAGGAACCCGGCAGCCCGCCGGACGTGCCCGCCCGGCGTCGTCCACGCCGCGGTCAGCCCGGCCCCGACCGCCTTGCCGAGCAAGCGGTGCCACGCCGGATGGAACGCCACCTCGTCGATCCGGTGGCCGTAACGGTCGTGGGTGCGCAACGCGGGCGGGTTCTCGTTCGCCAGCGCCCCCCACTCCTGGACCTGGGCCGAGCCGGCGGCCCGCCCCAGCAGCGACAGTTCCGCCTCCGCCGCGTCCCTGAGGGCAGGGTCCAGATGGCGGCCGACCGCCTCAGAAAGGGCCAGGTCACCAGCAAACACGTCATACCCCGTCAAGGGCGGAGGCTGGTTGGTCACGGTGTGAGTGCGCGCTGCCATGCCGATACGGTAAGGAGGTGCACGAGGCAAAAGAAACACCTGATCGGCCAGCCGGCCGTCTTCACCGGGCCAAAGCCCTGTATCGGGATGTCTCCAAACGCAGGACCGCCTGGCTCCTGCTCAAGGACACCGTCAACTCGTGCATCGAGTACCGCATCCTCGGCCTCGCCGCCGAGGCCGCGTTCTTCACGCTGTTGTCCGTGCCGCCGCTGCTGCTGAGCCTCATCGGACTGCTCGGGTACGTCGACTCCTGGACCGGTGCCTCCACCATCGCCAGCGTCGAGTCCAATCTGCTGGAGGCGTCCCGCACCGTCCTGTCGGACAAGGGCGTGAACGAGATCGCCCGGCCGATCCTCGACGACGTGATGGAGGGCGGCCGACCCGACATCATCTCCATCGGCTTCCTGTTCGCCCTGTGGTCCGGCTCCCGGGCGGTGAACGTCTTCATCGACACCATCACCGTCATGTACGGACTCGACGGCGCCCGCGGCATCGTGAAGACGCGGCTGCTCGCCTTCCTGCTGTTCATCGTCGCCCTGTTGATCGGCTCGGTGGCGCTCCCGCTGATAGTCGCGGGGCCGGACGCGGTGGTGAAGGTGGTGCCCTGGTCGACCACCGTCGTCCAAGTGCTCTACTGGCCGGTCGTGATCGTGCTGTCCGTGGCCTTCCTGACCACGCTCTACCACGTCTCCGTACCGGTGCGCTCGCCCTGGGTGGAGGACGTGCCCGGGGCGCTGGTCGCCCTCGGGATGTGGGTGCTCGGCAGCTTCCTGCTCCGCATCTACCTGACCAACACCGTCGAGGGCCCCACCATCTACGGCTCGCTGGCGGCCCCCGTCGCGGTGCTGTTGTGGATCGGCGTCTCGGCGTTCGCCGTGCTGGTCGGCGCCGCGGTGAACGCGGCGATCGACCGCGTCTGGCCCTCCGTCGCCACCGCGGCGGCCCGCGCCGCACAGGAACGGGCGAAGCAGGCACAGATCGCCGAGTACGTGGCCCGCGCCGCGGCCTGGCGCCGCCACGGCGGCGAGCAGTACTCCGTCTTCCCCGACTTCCACGAGCCCTCCGGCTACTCCGACGACGCGGACTACGCCGACTACTCCGACCAGGCGGACCGGGCGGACCAGGCCGACGACCCGGAGATGCCGTCCGAGTTCCCCGAGCGCTGGTCGAAGTTCCTGCCCCCGGAGGACCTCGGCTCCCGGCTGCGCACCCCTCTGTGGCGCCCCTCCGACGGCCCACCGGCGGACGGTTCCGGCGAGGCCGCGGTCGGCGACGGCGAGGCCCGGGCGACGGGCCGCGACGGGGGCGGTCCCACCGGACCCCAGGCCGCCCTGCGCACCCCGGCCGCCCACCACCCGGGAACCCCCCACGGCGAGGTCGCCGGGGGCGTCCACCACGGCGCGGTCCTCCCCGGACGACACCGACAGGACCCGGGCGCAGCGGGAGACGTCTGGTCCCGCGCGGCCGAGGGACCCGGGCGGGAACGCCACCGCGACTGACCGGTCCACCAGGTCCCGACCCCCGCCGGGTTCGCCGCCGGGGTCCAGCTCCGCCGACGGGTTCGCCCATGGGGGCGTTCCGTCCGGAAGGTCCCGGTCCCGTGGGCCCGCCGGTCGGTCCGCAGCGGGGCTCCGGCCGCCACTGCCCTACCCTGACCGGCATGGACGTACTCGCCGGGCTGCTGGAAGGCCCACGGGCCCGTGGCGCCTTCCTCATCCGCGCCTGCTTCGACCCGCCCTGGTCGGTCAGGGTCGAGGACCAGGCTCCCCTCTCCCTGATGGTCGTGGTCACCGGGGAGGCGTGGATCGTCCCCACCAGCGGGGCTCCGATCCGCATCGGTCCCGGGGACATCGCACTGGCCCGCGGCCCCGAGCACTACACCTGCGCCGACGCCCCCGACACCGTCCCCCTGGTCCGCTGTCTGCCCGGCGGCATCTGCGCGACGCCCGACGGCGAGCTGCTGCACGGCGTGATGGACCTCGGGCTACGGACCTGGGGGGAACGCACGGACGCCTCCGTCGCGCTGCTCATCGGGACGTACCACCTGCGCGGCGAGATCAGCGGACGACTCCTCGACGCACTGCCGCCGCTGCTCACCCTCACGGCCGGGGACTGGGACCGCGGACTGCTGACGCTGCTCGCCGCGGAGATGGCCCGAGACGAGCCCGGCCAGGAAGTCGTGCTCGACCGACTGCTCGACCTCATCGTCATCCAAGCGCTGCGGGCCTGGTTCTCCCGGCCGGAGGCCGAGGCCCCCGCCTGGTACGCGGCCCTGGGCGACCCGGTCGTGGGGCCGGCCCTACGACTCCTCCAGGACGAACCCGCCCACCCGTGGACCGTCGCCGCACTCGCCGCGAAGACCGGGGTGTCCCGGGCGGCCCTCGCCCGCCGGTTCACCGCGCTCGTCGGGGAACCCCCGATGGCGTACCTCACCGGATGGCGCCTCGCCCACTGCGCGGACCTCCTGCGCGACACCGACCTCACCATCGGCGCGATCGCCCGACAGGTCGGGTACGGCAGCGCCTTCGCCCTGTCCAGCGCCTTCAAACGGGTCTACGGGGTCAGCCCCCAGGAACACCGCGAGCACCGCCCGCGACCTGCTCCTACGTCTGCCCCTGCCCCTACGTCTGTCCCTGTGCCTGTCCCTGCGCCGTAGCCTGGGCCGCATGGGGTACGTCGAAAGGGCTTCCCGGGTGCCCGGGGCGGTCGTGTGGAGTGCGGAGCCGGAGCCGGGCGGGGGCGGGGGCGGCACCGTCCTGCCCGACGGCTGCATGGACCTGCTCTGGAGCGAGGGCCGGCTGCTCGTCGCGGGACCCGACACCCGGGCCCACCGGCCGGACGGCTCCGCCCCGTACACCGGAGTGCGGTTCGCGCCCGGAACCGCGGCACCGGTCCTGGGCGTACCCGCCCACGTCCTGCGCGACCGGCGGGTGGACCTCGCGGAACTCTGGTCCGCCCGGGAGGTCGGTGCCCTCGCGGCCCGGATCGCGGCGGCGGCCGACCCCGCCGCGGCCCTGGAGGCCCTGGCCGCCCGACGATGGGCGGCGCGCCGCGCCGACCCGCTGGTGGCGCGGATCGTCGCCGGGCTCCGCGTCGGACGGACCGTCGGCGCGGTGGCCGACGAGGTGGGGCTCGGCGCGCGCGGCCTGCACCGCAGATCCCTGGAGGCGTTCGGCTACGGGCCCAAGACCCTGGCCCGGGTCCTCCGCTTCCAACGCGCCCTGGCCCTGGTCCGCTCGGGAACGGGGCACGCCGACGCGGCCCAGCGCACGGGATACGCCGACCAGGCGCACCTGGCCCGTGAGACCCGCGCCCTGGCGGGCACCACCCTCGGTCGTCTGGCCCCCTGACCGGAGCCCGCGGCCGGGTCGGTCGCCCGCGACGGGTCGGTCCGTGGCTCAGGACATCCGTGGCTCAGGACATCCGCCGGTCAGGACATCCGCAGCTCAGGGCAGGGGAGCGAAGAGGTCCACCCCGTTGCCGTCCGGGTCCGCCACCAGGGCGTACCGCTGGCCCCAGGGGGCGTCCCACGGCGGGCGCACCCCCTGGTGCCCCTCGGCGAGCAGCGCCGCGTACAGGTCGTCGACGCCCCGCGGACCCCCGTCGCAGAGGAAGGCGAGCCCCACCCGCCCCTCCGGTACGCCGTGCCAGTCGGGCAGGAAACTCCGGATGACCTCCTCGGAGTCGAGGGCGAACCGCAGGCCCCCGGGCAGTTCGGCCTCCGCGTGCGGCTGGGACTCGGCCCCCTCCGGGAAGTCGAGGCCGATACGGCGGTAGAAGGCGACGGACGCGGCCATGTCGGAGACGACCACGCTCACCAGATCGAATCGTGCGTTCATGACGGGAGCGTAGGCACACCGCACCGCCCCGGTCTTGAAGGAATCGGACAGCACCCCGGCCGCGCCGGCCCACCGCACCCGTCCGGGTGGCTCCACCGGGGGACCTGGTACACCCTGGGGCGACGTGACGACGCACGCGCGCCCGGTCGCCCTCCGGGTCCGCGCGACGATGCGGAGGAGTGCAGGCAGCGATGGTGTCAGGCCCACGGGTCCGGACCGCGTACGGAACGGTGCGCGGACGTCATGAAGACCTCGCAGACGGGGACGGGCGGCGGGTGGCCGTCTTCCGGGGCGTCCCCTACGCCGCGCCGCCGCGGGGCGCCCTCCGCTTCCGACCCCCTCGACCCCCCGAGCCCTGGGACGGCGTGCGGGACGCCACCGCCTTCGGCGCCACCCCGCCCAAGCCCCCGTACAGTGCGCCCTTCGCCCGCATCCTGTCCGATCCGGCGATCACGGGGGACGACTGGCTCACCGTGAACGTGTGGACCCCGGACCCGGACCCGGCCGCCCGCCTCCCGGTGGCGGTGTGGGCCCACGGCGGCTCCCTGACCCGGGGGTCGTCCGCGGTGCCGGTGTACGACGGCGGTGCCTTCGCCCGCGACGGCGTGGTCCTGGTGTCCTTCAACTACCGCCTCGGGGTGGAGGGGTACGGCCTCTTCCCCGACGCCCCGCCCAACCTGGGACTGCACGACCAACTCGCCGCCCTGGAGTGGGTCCGCGGCGGCATCGCGGCGTTCGGCGGAGACCCGGACCGGGTGACGCTGTTCGGCGCGTCGGCGGGGGCGATCAGCGCGGGCGTCCTGCTGGCCAGCCCCCGGGCCCGGGGGCTGTTCCGGCGCGCGGTGCTCCAGAGCGGGCCGCCGCAGACCGTCGAGCGTGGCCGGGCCCGCCGCATGGTGCGGCGGATGGCCACCCGGTTGAAGGTCCCGGCCACGGCCGCGGCCTTCGCCGAAGTGGAGCCGGCCGCGCTGCTGGCCGCCCAGCACGAGGCCGGGCGACGGGCGAATCCGCTGCTCGACGGCCCCGCATTCGGCGTGGTCGTGGACGGCGACCTGGTCCCCACCGAGCCGATGGAGGCACTGACCCGCGGCGACGGGGCGGCGGACGTCGAACTGCTGACGGGGTGGACCACGCAGGAGCACCGGCTGTGGCTCGCACCGAACGGGCTCTCGGAACGGGTCGACCGGCTCGGTCCGCTCGCCCTGGCCTGGGCACGGGCCCGCACCCGCTGCGGCCCGGGCACGGTCCGCGGCTACCGTGCGTTGCACCCCGGGGCGGGCCCCGCGGAGGTCGTCGGCCAACTCGTCACCGACCACCTGCTGAGACTGCCCGTCCACCGGCTGGCGGAAGCCCGCAGGGTCGCGTCCCCGGTTCCCGGCGGCACCTACCTGTACGAGTTCGCCTGGCCGTCCTCGATCGCCGGGCTCGGGGCCTGCCACGCACTGGAACTCGGGTTCGTCTTCGACACCGTCTCCTCGCCGGCCACGGCGATGCTGGCCGGGCCCGGGGCGCCGCAGTGGCTCGCCGACGAGATGCACGGGGCGTGGGTGCGGTTCGTCGTCGACGGGGACCCCGGATGGCCCGCGTGGGACGCACGGCACCCGGTGCGCAGGTTCGGTCCCGGCCCCGGGGCCACGGTGCTGCACGGCCCCCGCGACCGTGCGTTCGCGCTGTGGCCCGCCGCGCCCGCCGAAGTGCGCGCCGGAGCCCCGCTCTCCCGGGCCGCCGACCGCTGACGGCCCGGGCCCGAACCCGCTCGAAGCACCCGAGCCGGCACCGTACGGCGGGGTCGGTCCGCTGACCTAAGCCCTCCGTCCCCGGGCCCCGGTCGGGCCGCCCCGGACGGGGGCATACGGTGGAGGGCCGGACGCACACACCGCGAGCGGCGGGCACCGACACCCCGGGCCCCGCCGGACCCACCCTCCGCGGCCGGGGGAGCGAGGAGACACACGATGGGCACCACGGACGGCACCGACACCACGGACGGTACGGTGCGCCGCACCGCGCTGGTCGAGGATCTGCTGGAACGGTTCCCGCACGTACCGAGGGAAGCGGTCTTCAAGGAGGACCTGCTGCGCGGCGGCATCGCCTTCGACGAGTCGGCCCTCAGCGACACCACCAACGAGGCCACCGGCGACGTCAAGCCCAAGTCGTACTTCATCTTCTCCTTCGACCACGGCACCCTGCCGGAGCTGGGCGCCGCCGCGCTGCGCCGACCGCCGGAGGAGATCGTCCTCACCGGCGGCCCGTACGACCTGCGTCGCACCGTGGTCTCCGTCCGGGTCAACCCGGCGTCCCCGTACCGGGTCGCCGCCGACGCCGACGGGATGCTCGGGCTGTACCTGGACGGCCGTCGGATCGCCGACGTCGGCCTGCCGCCGATGCCGGACTACTACCGTCACACCCTCGCCAACGGCAAGTCGGTGATGGAGGTCGCGCCGACCATCCAGTGGGGCTACCTCGTCTATCTGACGGTCTTCCGGGTCTGCCAGTACTTCGGCGCCAAGGAGGAGTGCCAGTACTGCGACATCAACCACAACTGGCGCCAGCACAAGGCCGCGGGACGCCCCTACACCGGCGTCAAGGACGTCGAGGAGGTGCTGGAGGCCCTGGAGATCATCGACAAGTACGACACCACCCGCACTTCCACCGCCTACACGCTCACCGGCGGCGCCGTCACCTCGAAGGTCGCCGGCCGCGACGAGGCCGACTTCTACGGCCACTACGCCAAGGCCATCGAGGAGCGCTTCCCGGGCCGGTGGATCGGCAAGGTCGTGGCCCAGGCCCTCCCCAAGGACGACGTCCAGCGCTTCAAGGACTACGGGGTGCAGATCTACCACCCCAACTACGAGGTGTGGGACCGTCGTCTGTTCGAGCTCTACTGCCCCGGCAAGGAGCGTTACGTCGGCCGTGACGAGTGGCACCGCCGCATCCTCGACTCGGCGGACGTGTTCGGCGCCCGCAACGTCATCCCGAACTTCGTCGCGGGCGTCGAGATGGCGGAGCCCTTCGGTTTCACCACCGTCGACGAGGCCATCGCCTCCACCACCGAGGGCCTGCGCTTCTTCATGTCGCACGGCATCACGCCCCGCTTCACCACCTGGTGCCCCGAGCCCACCACGCCGCTGGGCAAGGCGAATCCGCAGGGCGCCCCGCTGGAGTACCACATCCGGCTGCTGGAGTCCTACCGCGCCACCATGGACGAGTTCGGACTGTCCTCGCCCCCCGGCTACGGCCCGGCCGGCCCGGGGCGGGCGGTCTTCTCCGTCAGCTCCTTCATGGACAGCCTGGCCCCGCAGGAAGCGGCCGAAGAGAGCTGAACACTTCGCGGGGTCCCCGGAACTGAAGAGCCCCGGGGGCCCCGCACCTCAGCAGCGCTCGCCGAACTTCACCGCGTCGAGGGTGACCGGCTGCCCGTCGAAATCGGTGCCGGCCTTCGGCTTCTGCTTGCAGACCTTCCAGTTGGACTCCACGATCGCCAACCGGTCCTCGCCGGAGGCGTCGTTGACGGAGATGCTCGTGGAACTGTCCAGCGACTGCCGGACCGCCCGCACCGACTTGCCGACGAAGTCGGGCAGGGTGCTCCTGGTCTCCTGGAGCGCGCCGTCCTTCGCCGGGCACTTCTCGTCGAGCTTGACCGTGGCGAAGCGGACCTTCGTCTTCTCGGGGTGGGTCCCCGGCTTCGGGGTCTGCCCGCACACCTTCCAGTTGCGGTCCATCGCCTGGAGCCGCCCGCGACCCAGCGCGTCGTGCGAGCTCAGCCGGTCGAAGCCCGCCTCCCGGGCCTGGTCCTGTGCGGACTGGAGCCCCTTGCCCTTCATGTCGGGCAACTTCGCGGTCTTCTCCTCGATGCTGCCACAGCCCGACAGAGCGGTCAGCCCCACGGTGACCAGTACGGCGACGGCACGACGGTGCACGGTTTCCCCCCAGTGTGCGACGGATGTCCCCCGCCCCATGATGCGACACCGCCACCTGCCGGTCCGACGAAGTGACGTTCTCGTGATCGTCAGTTGCGCGGCTACGCATGTGACGGCTCGTCGACGAGGTCGACATCGGTGGCGGGGACCGCGAGCGTCCGACGACAAAATGACTGGCACCCGGTCGAGGGGCGGGTCTAGGCTTCATCCCGTTCCGCCGGGAAGCGGCTGTGCGTCGTACCCGGTTCGGTCCGTCGGTTCGTTGAGGAAACAGGAGGTGAGGTCAGTGGTGACGGTCATGGTCACGGGCGCTGCCCGCACTCAGGAGTTCATCCTTTCCACCCCTGTGGTCTCCGGCTGACACCCGTACGCAGTCCGCGCGCCGAGCGCGCTGCCGGGGCCGCCCCTCGAAGGGTTCCCCTTGTTCCACACCCTGCTCAACAGCATGTCTTCCCCCGACGACGCACAGCGCGCCCTCGCCCCCTACGGCTGGGACGACGACTGGGCCGCCGCCTTCGCCCCGTACGCCCAACAGGGACTGGTGCCCGGCCGGGTCGTCCGCGTCGACCGCGGGCTCTGTGACGTCGTCACCCCCTTCGGCACCGTGCGGGCCGACACCGAGTTCGTGGTGCCGCGCGACCCGCTGAAGGTCATCTGCACCGGGGACTGGGCCGCCGTCGAGCCCGATGGCGCTGACCCCCGGTACGTCCGGGCCTATCTGCCGCGCCGCCGGTCGTTCGTGCGCTCCACCTCCTCCAAGCGGTCCGAGGGGCAGATCCTCGCCGCCAACGTCGACCTCGTGATCATCGCGGTGTCCCTCGCGCTGGAACTCGACCTCGGCCGGGTCGAGCGGTTCCTCGCCCTCGCCTGGGAGTCGGGTGCGCAGCCCGTCGTCGTCCTCACCAAGGCCGACCTCGTCCCGGACGCGGTCACCCTGTCCCACCTCGTCCGGGACGTGGAGACCAGCGCCCCGGGCGTGCCCGTCCTGCCGGCCAGCGCGACCACCGGCGAAGGGCTCGACGTGCTCGCCGCCGTGGTCGCCGGGGGCACCAGCGTGCTGCTCGGACAGTCCGGCGCCGGAAAGTCCACGCTCGCCAACGAGCTCCTCGGCACGGACGCCCAGGTCGTCCAGGCGGCCCGGGACGTCGACGGCAAGGGCCGCCACACGACCACCACCCGCAACCTCCTCCTGCTGCCCGGCGGCGGCGCCCTCATCGACACGCCCGGACTGCGCGGCGTGGGCCTCTGGGACGCCGGGAGCGGCGTCGAGCGGGTGTTCTCCGAGATCGAGGAACTGGCCCGGGGCTGCCAGTTCCACGACTGCGCGCACGAGGCCGAGCCGAGCTGCGCGGTCCTCGCCGCAGTGGCCGACGGCGTCCTGCCCGAGCGGCGGCTCGACAGCTTCCGCAAGCTGCTGCGCGAGAACCGGTACATCGTGGCGAAGACCGACGCCCGGACCCGGGCCGACCTGCGACGCGAGTGGAAGCAGAAGGGAGCCGTCGGGCGCGCCGCCCACCGGGCCAAGCGCACCGGACGGATCTGAGCCCCGCCGGGCGCCGGGGCCACCGCAGGGGGCGCAGCACCCCGTGCGGTGGGCCCCGGTCCGTCCGGACGCCGTGTCCGATTCCCGCCAGCGACGGGCCCCGGGACCGGGGACAATCGGTGGTGTGATCGACGACGAGACCAGGTACGAGGCCGTGCGCAGCAGGGACGGCCGCTTCGACGGGGAGTTCTTCTTCGCCGTCGGGACGACCGGCATCTACTGCCGGCCGAGCTGCCCGGCGGTCACGCCCCGGCGCGAGAACGTCCGGTACTACCCGACCGCGGCCGCCGCCCAGGGCGGGGGCTACCGGGCCTGCCGTCGCTGCCGCCCGGACGCCGTACCGGGCTCCGCGGAGTGGAACGCCCGGGCCGACGCGGTGGCCCGCGCGGTCCGCATGATCGGTGACGGTGTCGTCGACCGCGAGGGCGTCACCGGTCTCGCCGCCCGACTCGGCTACAGCCCCCGCCAGGTGCAGCGCCAGCTCACCGGCGAACTGGGTGCCGGGCCGATCGCCCTGGCCAGGGCCCAGCGCATGCACACCGCCCGCACGCTCCTCCAGACCACCGCACTCCCCGTCACGGAGGTCGCGTTCGCCGCGGGCTTCGCGAGCGTCCGACAGTTCAACGACACCCTGCGGGCCGGATACGGCATGACCCCGAGCAAGCTGCGGGCCGTCGCCCCGCGCAGCGCCCGACGGCCCGCCGTCACCGGATCGGGTGGTTCGCCGGACATTCCGCTCCGCCTCGCGTACCGGGGCGCGTACCTGGCCGGCCCCGTCTTCGACCTGCTGGCGGCCGAGGCCGTCGCCGGGGTCGAGGAGGTCACGGGCGCGCCCGGGCGTCGGACCCATCGGCGCACCCTGCGGCTACCGCACGGTGCGGGGATCGCCACCGTCGAGGAGCGGAGCTCCGCCCCGGGTCGGGGCACCGGTGCCACGCGGCCCGGCGGCTGGCTGGACGCGAGTCTGCGGCTCACCGACCCCCGCGACCTCACCACGGCCGTGCAACGCCTGCGCCGACTCTTCGACCTCGACGCCGACCCGTACGCCGTCGACGAACGACTCGGCGCCGATCCACGGCTCGCCGCGGCGGTCGCCGCCCGGCCGGGTCTGCGGTCACCGGCCAGCGCCGACCCGGAGGAGGCCGCGGTGCGCGCCCTGGTCGGTCCGGTGGCGGCGGCCCGCCTCGTCGAGCGGTACGGCAAACCGCTGGACGCGCCCTGCGGCACCCTCACCCACCTCTTCCCCGAGCCTGCCGTGCTGACCGCGGCGGAGCCGGACGGTGCGCTCGCGGCACTGTGCGCCGCGCTCGCCGACGGCACCCTCAGGCTCGACGCGGGCGCCGACCGGGACACCGCGCACCGCACGCTGCTCGGGCTGCCCGGACTCGACGCGCGGACCGTCGCGGAGATCCGGGTCCGTGCCCTCGGCGACCCCGACGTCGCCCCGCCCGACGTGCCGGTGCCGGACACCTGGCGCCCCTGGCGGTCCTACGCCCTACGGCACCTGCACGCGGCCCGAACCGCTGGCGAGCCGTGCCCCGCTCCTGCGAAAGCGAGTACGTGATCACCATGACCGCATCGACGACCGAATCCCTCCGGGCCACCGCATCCCTGTGGACCACGTTCGACAGCCCCCTCGGGGAGCTCCTCCTGACCGCCGACGAGGACGGTGCCCTCACCTCCCTGTCCGTCCCCGGGCAGAAGGGCGGCCGGTCCGCGGGGCCCGCACGACTGCGCGTCGACGAGCCGTTCCGGGCGGCCCGCGAGCAGCTCGCCTCCTACTTCGCCGGGGAACTGACCGCGTTCCGGCTCCCGCTGCGCCCGGCGGGCACCGACTTCCGGCGGCGGGTCTGGGACGCCCTCGACGCGGTCCCGTACGGGACCACCACCACGTACGGGCGGATCGCCGCGGAGGCGGGCGCCTCCCGGGCCGCCGTCCGCGCGGTGGGCGGCGCGATCGGCGCCAACCCGCTGCTCGTCCTGCGCCCCTGCCACCGGGTCATCGGCGCCGACGGCTCGCTGACCGGATACGCGGGCGGCCTCGACCGCAAGACGTTCCTGCTGGACCTCGAAGGCACCCGTCCGCACGCGTGACGCGGCCCGACCGCACGCGAGCGCCCTCCGTTGGGCCGTCCGGGTGACGACGGCAGCGCGACGACAGGACCCCGCGGCAGGTCACCCCCACACCAGCACCCCCAGCCACGCCCCGATGACCAACAGACAGGAGAACCACTCCACGAGCACGCTCCAGCCCCCCACCCGCAGTGCGTTGCGGGTGGACGCGGCGGCCTCGCCGTGGCTGCCCAGGCGCACCCGTTCCGCCAGGTAGACGCCCCCGACGAAGCCGAGCAGCGCGCCCAGCACCGGCACCAGGAAGAACCCCAGGAGCGAGCCCGCCCCCGCGCACAGGGCCATCCGCCGGGTGGTCCCGCTCTGCCGCAGCCGGCGCGGCGGCAGCTGCCAGCGCACCGCCTGCGCCACCAGCAACACCACCGTCGCGCCCACCAGCACCCCCCAGGCCACCGTCCGGGTGTCCTGCACGGCCCACCAGGCCACGCCCGCCCAGACCAGCCACGATCCCGGCACGCCCGGCACCATCACTCCGCACAGGCCGATCAGGAGCACCACACCGACCAGGAGGAGTTCCCACGCTCCCATCAGACCAGCGTGCCGGAGGGTGTCCCCCGGCGCCCGTCAGCGGGTGCGGGCCACCCAGCCGCGCTCGTAGGCGTGCCAGCCGAGCTGGAGCCGGGTCGTCACGTCCGCGAGTTCCATCAGCCGTCGGACCCGTCGTTGCACCGTGCGCAGCCCGAGGTCCAACTGCTTGGCCACGCTCGCGTCGGTCAGGCCGGCCAGTAGCAGGGAGAGCACTTCCAGGTCGGTGCTGTCCGGGCCGTCCGGGTCCTCGCCGGTGCCCTGCGGGTGCGTCGCGACCGTGCCGCCCCGACCCAACCGCAGCGGCAGGGCGTGCCGCCACACCGCTTCGAAAAGTCCCGACAGGGACTCCAGCAGACCGCAGTCGTGCACGACCAGCGCCGAGGGCTCCGCCGTCCGCGCGGTCAGCGGCACCATCGCCAGCGACCGGTCGGCGATCAGCAGCTTGGTGGGAACCCGGTCGGCGACCCGGACCTCCTCGTCCCGACCGAGCGCCGCGGAGAGGTCACGCACCCCCGTGGGCCGGGACAGCACCTCCTGCTCGACCACCACCCGGTACGCCACGCCACGCCCCGCCGCCTCCGCCTCGGCCTCGTTGTCCGCCCCCGAGACGGCGATCGGGTCGCCGGTCACCAGGGCGCAGACCTCCTCGGTCGCCCCGAGCTGGAGCTGGAGGAACCGTTGGGCGATGGCGCCCCGCCCCGTGACCACCTCGACCAGGTCGTGCACGGCGGGTTCCACCTCCCGCGCCCGGTACTCCTGGGCGAGCAACGCCGCCGACAGTTCGGCGCGTTCGAGTTCCTGGCGCCGTCGGGCCAGCAGGGCGCCCAGCGCGACCTCGGGGGGCGCGGCCACCCAACGGCCGGGCCGCCCCGTCGCCTGCGCGGCGAGCCCGTGCCGCTCCAGTTGGCGCAGCGCCCGGTCGGTGGCGGGTTCGCCGAGGGTCAGCCTGCGGGCCAGATCGGGGACGTCTGCGGCGCCCACCGAAACCAGGGCGCGGTACGCCGTTTCGTGCACCTCGTCCAGGCCCAACGCGGACAGCATGAGACGGCTTTCCTCCCCGTACGTTCACCGTTCGCGTTCATCATCGCCGCTTTTCCCGTCCTGGGGGCAAGGCGGCCCCACGCGGTTGCTCGCCCCCATCCGGAATGCGGTGGTTGTGAGGGTTGTGCGATGGCCGTGGGCCTGATGGGTGTCGCGGGGTGCCGTGAGATCGGGAACGGATGCACTTCGGCCAATCTGGGCGACCGGGCGAACGGCGTCCCTACGCCCGCGCCGGCGTTCGCGCCGGCTTCCGTGCGGTGCGCCCGGTGCGGGTCGCGAGCGCGGCGGAAGGCCGGTCGGCCGTCGGTGCACCGCTCTGAGGTGGGACGACGGCCGAGGGTGCGCCCCCACCCGGGGGCGCACCCTCGGCAGCGGCTCGCTTTGTCGATTCATCTTCTTATGGATCGGCTGATTTTCTGAATGACCGTTTTCGGGCGCCGGAAGCCATGGACAATGTCGGCATGAGCCAGCAGGGGGAGCGGCCGTCGGACCGCCAAGACGACGACTGGTGGGGCGACTTGTACGCCGGCTGGCCGCAGGTGGCCCCGGGCCCCGCGGACGGTCAAGGCGGCGCGGGGGCCTCGCGCACCACCGGGACGCGAGCCGTGGCGCCGGCGGAATCCGCGGGCCCGGTCCCGCCGCCGCGCGCCCCCGGCGCCACTGACACGACCGCCGGCGCAACCACTGACGCGACCGCTGCCGGTATAGCTGCCGGTACAGCCGCCGTGTCCGCATCCGAGGGCCCGTCCGACGCCGCCTCCGCTGCGGAAGGTTCCGGCGCGTCCGGGGCCGCCACCGCCCCGGACCCCGGGGACGAAGGACCTCCCGTCGCGCCGCGCGAGCGCCCGTCGGCAGTCGCGCCCGAGAAGACCCCCGCCCCCCGCGACCCCGCCCCGACGGCCCCCGCCCGGACGAACACCGCGCCCCGAACCGCGTCACCCCCGCCCGCACCGGATGCGCCGCCCGCACCGGATGCGCTGATGGTCCCTCCACCGGCCGCCGCGGACCCCCGGGTGCCGCGGAGCTCCCGTCCGCCCTGGCAGCCAGAAGGCTCCGCCTCCGAACCCCGCACCTTCCGGCTGGGGCGGTTCGGCCGCGGCAAGGGCGACACCTCCGGAGCACCGGTACGCGCCGGTGACGAGACGGTGGCCGCCGTTCCACTCCCGCCGCAGGTGGGTCACCTGGGCGACCGGCCACCCACCTACGAGGCCGAGCCGACCGCACTGCCCGCCGCCGACCCGGACACCCTGCGGGACCTCGTCGCCGACACGGTCCTGGACGGAGCCCGCTACGGCGCCAGCACCTTACGGGCCGTCTCCACCCGGGGCGACTCCGCCCGGTACCGGGGCGAGCACCGCAGGGACGCCCTGCTGACCGCCCGCTTCGGCACCGGCCAGCAGGCCCTGGTGCTGATCGCCGTGGCGACCGGGGCGCGGGCCGCGGCGGGTGCCCACCGGGCCGCCGCCGAAGCGACCGAGCGGATGGCCCGGGCCGTCGGCCGCAACCACGCGCGGCTCTCCGCGGACATCCGCGCCGGCAGTCGAGGCGACCTGAAGTCCGGACTGCACCGGCTCACCGACCGCAGCCTCGGCACCTCACGGGCCCGGACCGGCGACCCCGACGCCGCCGAGGAGCCCGTGGCCAGCCTGCGCTGCCTGCTGCTCCCGGCCGACCCGGGATGCCGGGTCCGGGTGTTCTTCGGCGCGGGGGAGGGCGGGTTGTTCCGGCTGCGCGAGGGCGTCTGGCAGGACATCGAACCGCGGCTCACCGACACCGTGGGGGAGCCGGTCGTCGGCTTCGGCTCGCCCCCGAGCGATCCCGCCAGCGGGCCCGAGTCTTCGGGCGAGGACGCGGCGGAGCCCGCCGGGGACGACCGACTGACCATGGACCTCGGGATCAGCACGCCCCCGAGCCCCTACCGGCCGGCCCCCGAACCCTCCCGCGACCCCTTCCGCTTCCGGGCCTCCGTCGCTCGCCCGGGGGATGCCCTGCTGCTCTGCTCGGAGGGCCTCGCCGCACCGCTGCGCGGCGAGGAAGCCCTCGCCACCCACCTCGCCGCACGCTGGGTGGACGGACCGCCGGGCCTCGCCGCCTTCCTCGCGGACGCCACCGTCCGGGTCAAGGGCTACGCCGACGACAGGACGGCGGCAGCGGTCTGGGAGGCGTGAACCCGTCACCTGTGCCTTCATGGAGCCAACGCATGCCGCGACCGGAAACGGGAAGCCGGCGTGGACGACCGGAAACTCAGGGCGTGCGGCTCCGCGGACCGCCGCCCGCGGCACGGACGGGGCACGTGGACCCATGGCCAAGCAGAACGTCGCCGAACAGTTCGTCGACATCCTCACGCGCGCGGGCGTCAAACGGCTGTACGGGGTGGTGGGAGACAGCCTCAACCCGGTGGTCGACGCCGTTCGGCGCAGCTCGGACATCGACTGGGTGCACGTCCGCCACGAGGAGACCGCCGCATTCGCCGCCGGTGCCGAGGCCCAGATCACCGGGAAGTTGGCGGCCTGCGCCGGGTCCTGCGGGCCGGGCAACCTGCACCTGATCAACGGTCTGTACGACGCACACCGTTCGATGGCGCCCGTGCTCGCCCTCGCCTCCCACATCCCGTCCAGCGAGATCGGTCTGGGGTACTTCCAGGAGACCCACCCCGATCAGCTGTTCCGGGAGTGCAGCCACTACAGCGAACTGATCTCCAACCCGCGGCAGATGCCCCGGCTGCTCCAGACGGCCATTCAGCACGCGGTGGGGCAGGGCGGGGTGAGCGTGGTGTCGCTGCCCGGGGACATCGCCGACCAACCCGCCCCGGACCGGGCCGCCGAGAGTGCGCTCGTCACCTCTCGGCCCACCGTCCGGCCCGGTGACGGGGAGATCGACAAGCTGGTCCGGATGATCGACGCCGCCGACAAGGTCACGCTCTTCTGCGGCAGCGGCACCGCGGGGGCGCACGCCGAGGTGATGGAGTTCGCCGGACGGATCAAGGCCCCGGTCGGCCACGCTCTGCGCGGCAAGGAGTGGATCCAGTACGACAACCCGTACGACGTGGGCATGAGCGGTCTGCTCGGGTACGGGGCGGCCTACGAGGCGACCAACGAGTGCGATCTGTTGATCCTGCTCGGTACGGACTTCCCGTACAACGCGTTCCTGCCGGACAAGGCGCGGATCGCCCAGGTCGACGTGCGCCCCGAGCGGCTCGGGCGGCGCTCCAAACTGGACCTCGCGGTGTGGGGGGACGTCCGGGAGACGCTGCGGTGCCTGCTGCCGCGGGTCGCGGAGAAGCGCAACCGCCGCTTCCTCGACAAGATGCTGAAGAAGCACGCCGACGCCCTCGAAGGCGTCATCAAGGCGTACACCCGCAAGGTGGACAAGCACGTTCCCATCCACCCCGAGTACGTCGCCTCCGTCCTCGACGACCTGGCCGCCGAGGACGCGGTGTTCACGGTCGACACCGGAATGTGCAACGTGTGGGCGGCCCGCTACCTCTCGCCCAACGGCCGCCGGCGCATCATCGGCTCGTTCTCGCACGGTTCGATGGCCAATGCGCTGCCGCAGGCGATCGGTGCGCAGTTCGTCGACCGGAACCGTCAGGTGGTGTCGATGTCCGGGGACGGCGGGTTCACCATGCTGATGGGCGACTTCCTGACCCTCGTCCAACACGACCTGCCGGTGAAGGTGGTCCTCTTCAACAACTCGTCGCTCGGCATGGTCGATCTGGAGATGCTGGTCGCCGGACTGCCTTCGTACGGGACCGACAACGTCAACCCGGACTTCGCCGCCGTCGCCCGGGCCTGCGGTGCCTACGGGGTACGGGTGGAGAAGCCCAAGGACCTCCCCAGTGCGCTGAAGTCGGCGTTCCGTCACAAAGGGCCGGCCCTGGTGGACGTCGTCACCGACCCCAACGCGCTGTCCATCCCCCCGAAGATCAGCGCCGAGATGGTCACCGGCTTCGCCCTCTCCGCCTCCAAGATGGTGCTGGACGGCGGGGTCGGCCGGATGGTCCAGATGGCACGTTCCAACCTCCGCAACGTGCCCCGGCCGTGAGCGAACCGGTCCGCTCGCCCACGGCCGGGCGGCCGGTTCAGCCCCGAAGTTCCAGCTCGGGGTAGCCGGCGGAGTCGGCGCCCGCGAAGTAGCTTCCGCCGAGGTCGCCGGCCTGCTCGCCGCGCGTCGTCACGATGGTGACCACACGGTGCTTACGGCCGTCCAGCGGCGGCAGGGTGTAGTTCAGCCCGACCTTCGTGATCACACCGCGGCCCCCCTCGATGCCCGTGACCTTGACGATCTCGCCCGACGACGGGCTCACCATCCCCACCAGCCCGATCTCACCCGTGGGCTTCGCCCCCGTGTTGTGGATGACCAACCGCTGACGGACCGGCTGGCCCGGCTCGCTGCCGCCCGTGACCCTGCCGGTCAGCTGGACGCTGCCGTGGTCCCCGGGGGTCGGGGCCGCCGTCACGTTCACCGTCTTCGTCTTGAGGATGTTGTTCGCGTAGAACGTGTCCCGGTACACCGGGCTGTCGTAGGGCCCTTGGCTGACCTCGAAGTCCGCGTTGAGGAGCGTGGCGCCGAGATCGCTGCCGATCTTCGTCTGGACGACGGCCTGCTTGCTCTCGCCGGGCCGTATCGGGTCCATGCGCACGGTGGCGTTCTTGATGGGGGAGCGGTTGTAGGTGGCCTCTTGGGAGCCGGACGGCAGTCCCACGCTCAGGTACGGCGCGGCGGTCACCGGTCCCTTGTTGGTGACGGTCAGACGGTAGGTGACCTTCTTGCCGGGGACCGCGCGGTCCGGTGCCGTGCCCGTGATGCTCAGATCGGTGGTGGGGAGGCTCCGTGCACCGGCGTGGGCCGCACCGGCGGGGGCCACCAGGGCGGCGGCGCCCAGAGCGGTGACGACGGCGGCGGAAGCGAGGCGCTTCATGGTGTTGCTCCTGTTCGAAGGGGAAGGGCGCGGACGGCTGGAGTCGGTGCGGGCCGGAGCCCCTCCGTCCACGGTCCTGCGCGGTGATCACGTTCTTTCCGACGGCCCGGTGTTCCTGCCGAGCCCCCCGGCCCGACAGGAACACCGGCCCGCGGGCCCGGCCGGGCCCACGGGGGAGGAGGGCCTAGCCGCGCAGGTCGAGCTCGGCCAGCGGGGCACGGCCGCCACCCACCTGGTACTTTCCGCCGAACCCTCCGGGCTGCTTGACCGTCCGTATCGCCAGGGTGATGACCCGCGAGGCGCCCGGCTTCAGCGCGGGGAACGAGTAGTTCAGCCCCGCCGCGTGGAACGACCCGTTGGCGCCCTGCACTCCCTTCACATGCACGATGCCCTTGGACTTGGGGTGCATCGAGCCGCGCAACCGGAACTCGTGCGTCGGCCTGTCGCCGGTGTTGGTGATGGTGACCTTCTGTAGGTGCGTCCGCCCCACCCACTGGGCGCCCCTGATCACACCCTTCAGGCTGAGCCGGGCACCTACGACCTCCTTCGTGTTCTCGGTGACGATGTTGGCGGTGTCGTTGCTCGGGTTCGTGTCCCGGTAGAGGGGGAAGTCACCTTCGCCCGGGCTGACCCGGAAGCTGGCGGGCAGCTTCTTGGCGTTCCCGTGGCTGCCTATGTTGGCGGTGATCTTGAGTGTGTCGGTCTCGCCGGGGGGCAGGTTGTTCACCAGGACCTGGCTGGTCACGACGGGACGCTCCTCGTAGGTGGCGTCAGTGGTCCCGGTCGGCAGGGCGAGCCGCACGATCGAGGAGGCGGCGGAGTTGCCCCAGTTGGTGACCTTCAGGGTGTAGGTGACCCATTCCCCCGGTGTCGCCGAGTCGGGGCCGACGGCCGTCACGCCGATGTCGGTCTGGATGGGTTCGTACTCGTCGGCGTGGGCTGCGGTGGCGGGGACCAGCAGCGCGGTGGCGCCCAGGGCGGTCGCGATGGCGGTGGAGGTGAGGCGTCGCACGATGTGCTCCAGTGGGAAGGACGCTCCGGGGCCCGGGTGTGGGACGGGCCCCGGAGCGCGTCTCGGTGGCCCCGGTCAAGGGGCGGGGACGTGGGGCGCGTCAGCGGCGCAGGTCGAGTTCCTGGTCGCCGCCCTTGGCCGCGCCCACGAAGTACCTGCCGCCGATCCCCCCGGCGCTGGGCGTGATCTTCGTGGTGATGGTGACGACACGGGTCTTGCCGGGGTCGAGGGCCGGCACCGTGTATTGCAGGCCCACCGACGAGGTCACCCCGCGGGCGTCCTCCAGCCCGGTCACCCCGACGATGGTGCCCGACCCCGGGTACACGCGGCCCGACAGTTCGAGGACCGAGGTGCGGTGGCGACCGGTGTTGGTGAAGGTGAGCCGCTGTGTGACCAGGTCACCTTCCTGGTCCCCGGCGCCGATCTCCCCGGTGAAGCCGAGCCGGGCGTCCGGCCCCTGGAAGGGGTCGCCCTTCTCGTTGACGGTGTCGACGTAGGCGTAGTTGTCCCCGTAGTTCGACTCGTTGAAGAAGGGGTGGTTCGGGTAGCCGCGGTGTACCCCGAAGCCCGCGGGCAGCGCCATCTCACCGCCGTGGCTGCCGATCTTCGCCGTGATCTTCAGCGTCCGGATCTCGCCCGGGTTGAAGGTGTTCAGCATGATCAGTCGGCCCGTCACGGGCCGGGAGGCGTACGTGATCGCGCTGGAGCCCTTGGGCAGCGTTGCGTTGACCATCACGGGGGCGGCTGCGGGACCCTTGTTGGTGACGGTGACGACGTACTCCACCGTCTCGCCCGGCGTGGCCCGCTCGGGTCCGGTGGCCGTCACGCTGAAGTCGGTGGTCGGCACCCCGTCCGTGGTGGCGGCGGAGGCGGGGACCGCGAGTACTGCGGCGCCGAAGGCGGTCACGAGGGCGGTGGAGACGAGACGCTTCACTGTGGTTCTTCTCCCGGTGGGCAGGTGCTCGGACAACAACGAGCGCCTGCATCGCGCGCTCCGTCGTGATGCCCGAAGTCTGTTCCACCCCCCGGGGGCGTGGCGATTACCCGTCAGGTAATCGCCGTGGTGAGCCGGGCGCGGGCGGGCGTCCCCCAGGTGTGCTGACGACCGTGGCGGGCATGCATTCCGGTGGACGCGTTCGAACGAACGACGCGCGGAAGGCGAGGCGGACACAGCATGGGGGCGGGGGCCATGGCGGGGCGGGCGAGGGTGCGACGGCTGAAGCGGAGGTTCTCCCGGACGGACGGCCTACGGGCGGTCCCGGAGTCGCGCCGCGCGGTACGGGAACTCCTCGGTCACTGGGGGCGCCCCGGCCAGGCGGAGACCGCCGAACTGCTCACCAGCGAGCTGGTCACCAATGCGCTGGTCCACACGGACCGCGCAGCCGTCCTACGGGTGGCCGCCGGACCGCGGCGGCTACGGGTCGAGGTGCGGGACTTCGTCCGCTACCGCCCGCGCCCCCGGGGGCCGGTGCCGCACGAGGCGACGGGCGGCCGGGGGCTGATGCTGGTGGAATCGCTGTCCGACCGGTGGGGCGTCCGGGGCCTCGGCATCGGCAAGACGGTCTGGTTCGAGTTGGAGACGGGCCACCCCTGAGCCGGCGGTGGCGGGAACGACGCCGGGGCGGTGGCCCCGGCTCGCGCCGTGTGCCACCGCCCCGGAAGGCGCCCGTTCCCGGACCGGCCGGAACCCGTGAAAGGTCCTCAGCCGAACTGCTGCTCCAGGTCCTTGAGCTTGCGCTCCAGCGAATCGAGCCTCGGTAGGGCCTGGGTGTCGTCCTCGGCCGTCAGATCGACGGTGATGGGTTCACCGCCGCGACGGACGGGGGCGAGGGAACGCGGGGACGTGGGAGAGGGCAGCTGTTCCTCCGGTATAGCAGGGTCCGCGCCGGACTGGGCCGACCCCGTGCCCGCCGTCACCGCCGGCTGCACCTCCACCTGGCGGCCACCGCGGGTCAGGACGCCCCGGTGGTGGCTACGGCTTATGGCCTTGAGCTGAGCACGCTTCAGCTTCTCCTGCTCACGCCGGACCTGACGGTTGTGCAGCTTCTGGCGACGGTCCTCGCGCACCTCGTCCACGGCCTCGTCGAGGGTGCGGACGCCTTCGAGCAGCATCAGCGACCAAGCGGCGAAGGTCTCCCTCGGCGCACGCAGCCAGCGGACCACCCGGATCTGCGGCAGCGGACGGGGCACGAGGCCCTGCTCGCGGAGCGCAGCACGACGGGTCTGCTTGAGCGCGCGGTCGAAGAGCACGGCCGCCGACAGGGACATCCCGGCGAAGAAGTGCGGAGCGCCCGCGTGGTCGAGGCCGCGCGGTGCGTGCACCCAGTTGAACCAGGCCGCCGCGCCCGCGAACGTCCACACCAGCAACCGCGAACCGAGGGCCGCGTCACCGTGGCTGGCCTCGCGCACGGCGAGGACGGAGCAGAACATGGCCGCGCCGTCCAGACCGAACGGAACGAGGTACTCCCAGCCGCCGGTCAGGTTCAGGTTCTGCCGGCCGAAGCCCACCAGCCCGTGGAAGGACAGGGCGGCGGCGACCGCCGCACAGCAGAACAACAACACGTAGGAAGCGGTGGCGTACATCGCTTCCTTGCGCCTGCGGCGCTCTTCGCTGCGCTCCCAGGAGTCGTCCACGGCCTTGTTGGCGGGGTCCTTGGCCCGCTTGGACCGCGTCATTACCGCAACCGCCGCCAGTATGCCCAGGAGCAGTACGGCGCCCGGAAGCAACCAGTTAAGCGATATGTCGGTCAATCTCATCACGCGTCCCTTGCGTCGCAGTAGGGCTTTTCGGGCGCCATCGTTCCTCAAACCCGGGGTTGCTCAGGAGGTTTCGGTGCAAGAGAACGCCAAGGGGGTGTGGGGAACCGCCACGTGCCGCCGCCCACCCGAACTCCCGCGCGAGTGATGTGAGTTGAGTTCGCATCACAGTACCGGTACGGGTCGTTCAGGAGGAAGCTGCCTCACTGAGCCTTGACACCCTATCGCCATCGCACGTCCGGGGGCACGTGACGCAGGTTTCCTCGGGCCGCAGCGTATAGAACAAACAGCAGCTCGCGCGGTCGCGGGTTGGCAAAGACTGGCCCTGAAGACCCGTCAACGTCCGGAATCCGGCCGCCCCGACGAACGGTCGCGTCGCGCCGGGCAGCAGGGCCTCCAGCTCGCGCATGGCCCGCTGTTCCTCGCCCATCAGGTGCGCGACGTACCAGAGGCCCTCGACGACCTCGTCGGTCGCCATGCCCCACAGCGCCCGACCCCGGCGGCGCATCCGCGGACCGAACCCGTCGAGCAGCGGCTCCAGGTGCTCGGCGACCGCCGCCCGCACCTCCTCGCGCAGGGCCTCCTCGTCGGCCACGACCCGGGCGTCGGGATGGCCCGACAGCGGGTCGTCGGGCAGGCACGCGAACGCCCCGGTGCGCACCGACATCCGGCCCAGCGCCCGCTGGAAGGAGACCCGTCCGGCCGGGAACCGGGGGACCCGGCGGTGCAGGAACCACGGCACGGTGACCAGGAGGCAGGCGGGCCATGCGTAGCGGTGGAGCCCGAACGTCGCCACGACATCGGGGCGGGCCGGCTGGCCGTAGTCCTTGCGGACCTGTGCCTCGTCCCAGGCGAGGAAGGCGTCGAGAGCGCTGCCGCCCTCGGCCAGCCGCGTGGCGGACACCCAGCCGCCGCCCTCCGGCTGCCGCTCATCGGGCGCGAGCTCGTCGATCCGCAGCCCCGGGAACACCTCGGTCAGTCGGGCGTACGCCGCGGCGACGGGGGAGGGAGGGGGCGGGGCGGCCGGTCGACCCCCACCGAGCAGGCAGTCCTCGGTCGGGGCGCCCCGGGGCGCGTCACCGGGACGGGAGGCGTCCGCGGCCGCTGCGGGTGCGCTCATGGGGACCACCGAATCACGAATGCCTACAGGTTAGGGTAACCTTACCCGATATGATCGTGGTGTGAAGTGACGGCCCGCCCCCTATCGTTCTCCGGGTGCGGCCGAGTGGCCGCCGCAGCGCACGAGTGCCGGAGGAGGACCACGATGACCCGTCCCGGACCACTCCCCGCATGGGGCTCGACCGGCCCCGGCGCGGCGGGCGACGATGCGTCCTGCCCGCCGTTCGGTACTGCCCCGCGCCCGTTAGCGAACCCGGCGCCGGGCCCCCGCCCCGAGCGCGCCGCCCCGCCCGCCCGGGTCCCCCCGCAGCCGCGCTCCCCCGCCCCGGACCCGACGGCCCGGGGCGAGCACACCCACGGAGAGCCCCCGTTGCCCCGGCGCCCCAGGCCGGTGGTCCGGGCCAGCGTGCGCGGGCAGGTGCTCGCCGCGCTGCGGGTCGCCCTCGTGGAGGGGGAACTGGTTCCCGGCGAGGTGTACTCGGCGCCCGCCCTCGGTGAACGCCTCGGCGTCTCGGCCACCCCCGTGCGCGAGGCCATGCAGCAACTCGCCGCCGAGGGCACCGTCGAGGTGGTGCCCAACCGGGGGTTCCGCGTCGTCGAGCGCAGCGCCCGCCAACTCGCCGAACTGGCGGAGGTCCGGGCGCTGATCGAGGTGCCCGTGATGCTGCGGCTGATCGCCGTGGTGCCCGCGTCCCACTGGGTCGCACTGCGCCCCCTGGCGGACGCGACGGCGGTCGCGGCGGCCGACGGCGACCTGGCGGCCTACGCGGAGGCCGACCGCGCCTTCCACCGCGCCCTCCTCGCCCCGTCCGGCAACCAGCAGCTCATCCAGGTCGTCGACGACCTGCACCGCCGGGCGCAGTGGCCCCTGCTCAGCGGGCCGCAGTCGATGCGCAGGGTCGACCTGATGACCGACGCGGCCCAGCACGCCGCGCTCCTCGACGCCCTCACGGCCCGTGACGCCGCCGCGGTCGGGGCGCTGGTCCGGGCCCACTTCGCGTGCGGCTGACCCCGCGCCCGCCGCCCGCTGACGGGTCGGGTCCCGCCCGCCGCTAGACCGGCTTCGCCGCGGCCACCTGGGCCGTCGCCAGTTGCTGCGCCAACCAGGTGGGCACGCCCCCGAGCAGCCGCAGCAGGCGTCCCGCCTCCTGGCGCAGTCGGGTCGCCTCCGGCTCCGCTTCGGCGGTGGCCAGGGAGGCGAGCGCCGGCGCGGTGCCGACCAGGTAGCCGAGCTCTTCGCGGATGCGCAGCGATTCGGCGAAGCCGTGCCGGGCCTCCGTGAGTTCGCCGTCCTGGAGGGCGAGCCCCGCGAGCTGGCGCCAGGTGAAGGAGAGCAGGAGCGCGTCCCCGGCGGCGGTGGCTCCGGCGTGGGCGCGCCGGTAGGCGGCGCGGGCGGCCTGCGGGGAGTCCGCCAGGTTCTCGGCGATCAGGCCCCGCCGGTAGTCCAGCAGGGCGCGCGCCGGCGCTCCGGGCGCGATCAGCGCGGCGGCCCGTCCCAGGGCGGAGCGGGCCTCGTCGGCGCGGTCCCGGACGCCGAGGAGGGTCGCCGCGTACGCGAGTTGTCCGCGTTCGCAGGCCGCGGCGCCGCGTTCGTCGTCGCTGCGGGCGAGCGCCTCGGCGGTGCGCAGTGCGTCCTCGGCCTCCGCCCATCCCTGTTCGGTGTAGAGGCACCGTTCGACGAACAGGCCGACCCGCTGGAGCGCGGCTCCCGCGTCCGCCCGGGCCCGTCGTTCCAGCAGTGCCGCGGCGTCGCTCCAGCAGGCGCGTGAACGCAACCGCCATACGGCGATCTGGAGCGGATCGTCACCCTCGGTCGTTCCTGAACCAGACATGGCGGTAAACGCCACATTGCCCTCCCCGAGCATGTCCCGCGTTTCCAGAGCCGATGCGGAATCTCAGCACGGATCGGCGGGTCGGGCCAAGGGGGTGGGTGAAAGTTTTCACAAAGCCTCGGGGTGCGAAACCCGCTCGACCGGGGTAGAAGCGACGCCGCGGAACGGACGGGGCCCTTGGGGCGTCAGCTCATCCGCAGGGCGAGGAAGAAGTCGAGTTTGTCCTCCAGCCGGGACAGGTCCCGTCCCGTCAACTGCTCGATACGCCCGACGCGGTAGCGCAGCGTGTTGACGTGGAGGTGGAGCCGGGCCGCGCAGCGGGTCCAGGAGCCGTCGGAGTCGAGGAACGCCTCCAGGGTCTCCACCAGGTCCGCCCGGTGCCGACGGTCGTACTCCCGCAACGGGTCGAGCAGCCGTGCGGTGAACGCCCGACGCACGTCGTCCGGGACGAACGGCAGCAGCAGGACGTGCGAGGCCAGTTCCTGGTGGCCCGCCGCGCTGACCGGTCCCGGGCGGGCCGCGGCGACCCGCCGCGCGTGCCGGGCCTCCTCCAGCGCCCCGCGCAGTCCTTCGGCCGAGTGCACGGCCGCGCTCACCCCGAGCGTGAGCCGCCCGTCCGTGCCGAGCCCCGCGGCCAGCGGCTCCCGCACCGACCGCAGGAGCAGGTCGGCCACCAGCTCACCGCCCCGGGCACCGTCACCCGCATCGGATTCCACGGGGTCGGTGGCGTCGGTCGGCTCGGGCGGTCCGGAGGCGGTCGAGGACAGCGGCACCAGGGCGACGGCCTCGTCCCCGGTGTACGCGACCGCGATCCGGTCGGCCGGCTCGGTGCCGGTGGCGAGCGGGTCGACCAGGATCTCCTCCAGCAGGGCCCGCGCGAGCCGGCCGCGCTCCTCGGCGCCCTTGCGCTCGCCGTCGGCCGCCTCGGTGCTCCGCTCCTCGCGTTCGTCGCGCTGGTCCCGTTCGCCCCGGGCCCCCGCCCACTGGACCCGGGCCACCACCACCTGCCAGCGCGGTGCTCCGGCGACTTTGGGCAGCAGGACCGGGGCGGCCACCCGGAGCCGCGCCGCGATCTCGGTCGGTGCGGCGTCCGAGCGCACCAGTTCCAGCACCTCGTGGGCGAGCCGGCGCCGCACGGTGCGCGCCGCGTCCCTGCGGTCCCGCTCCACCGCGATCAGCTGGGTCACCCCGTGCAGCAGGTCGAGCCGTTCCTCGGGCCAGTCCGAGGTGTCCGCGGCCACCGCGAGCACCCACTCCGCCAGTGCCCCTTCGTGGGCGCCCGGGCCGCCGCCAGGTGCGCCGCCGCGTCCGCCGCGCACCGGGAACAGGGCGTAGGGGGCGTCGCCGACCCGGGTCCGGTACGGTCCGCGCCGGCCGGTGCGGGCCGCGGCCAGGTGGGCCGTCGCGAGTGCGGCGCACGCCTCCTCGGACAGGGTGCGTCCGGCGGCGTGCGGCCCCGCGATCCGTCGACCGGTCGGCGACAGCACCCAGGCCCGTAGGTCCAGGTCGGTGCCGAGCAGCTCCAGCACCGCGTCCGGGCCGCCGCCGGCGGGGCCGGGGGTCATCAGCCGTCGGTGCCGGTCCACCACGGCCGCGAGGTCGCCCGCCCGTTCGCCGGACACCTGCCGGACGACGTGTTCGGTGATGGTCGCGAAGGCCACCCGCTCGTTGACCGCGAACAGTGGTATCCGGTGCCGGGCGCAGGCCCGTACGAGGTCATCGGGCACGTCCCCGAGCTCGGCCTCGCCGGCGGCCAGTGCGGCGACCCCTGCGGTGGCCAGGATGCGGACGAACGGTTCGGAGTCGTCGGGGTCGTGCCGCCAGGCGAGCCCGGTGAGCACCAGCTCGCCGCCCGACAGGTAGCGGCTGGGGTCCCGCAGGTCGGTGGTCATCACGCCGCGCACCGTGCGGTCCAGCTCGTCCTCGCCGCCGAGTAGCCGCAGCCCCAGCGCGTCCGTGTCCAACAGTGCGCGCAGCCGCATGGTGTCGCCGCCGATCCGTCCGTCTGTGTTCCGAGGTGACCGGCGCCCCGTGGTTCCGGTCGAACGTCCGGGAGCCGTGGGAACCCCGTGTCCTGTTCTTCATACGAATCTACAAGACCGGGGCGCGGGCCAGCCAACCGTCGGGGGCCTCGGGTCGGGCTCCGGCGGTCGCTCAGACGGTGAACGCCACGAGGTGGGCGAGGACGAAGGCCCCGGACGCCACCAGGCCGACCACGGCGAGCAGCAGCGTCCGTCCGACGAAGCCGACGGTGGGGCGCCGGCTGGCCCGGGCGGGGTGTTCCGGGTCGTAGGTCAGTTCCACGGGCCCCCGTGCCGCCTCGGACAGGCACCAGACGGTGACGACGGAGTGCACGCCCTTCATCCGTCGCCCGTCGACCGTGGTGAAGTCCATCAGCGAGAACTCCCACAGGTGGAGCCCGTCGCTCCAGATCCGCACCCGGCCGGTGGCCGTGCCGACCACGGTGATCCCGCGTCGGCGCAGCAGCCACAGCGACCGGAACCGGCGCCCGACCCGCCACAGGGCGGTCCCGCCACCGATTCCGGCGGTGCCGCTCACGAAGGTGAGGACCATGGTCAGCCAGAGGGTCCGGGTCACGAACCAGTCGGTCACGACGAGTACCGCGTAGTACAGCAGGAGCAGGCCGGTGATGCGCAGCGCGCGGCGCACCCCGGGCGACAGCTCGCGGCGGGTCTCGGACGCGTCGTACCGGTCCACCAGGGCGTGGCCGTTGGAGCGGGTGGCCGCCCGGGCGATGGCGGGCCGCAGCTGTTCGAAGAATGCCTCGGCCGCCCGGCGGTTGGGTCCGCGCAGTTCCAGGACGGGATCGAGGCCGTGTTCGGCGGCGTCGGCCGGGCCGCTGATCTCCACCCGCACCGTGCCGTCGGACCGCAGGTCCGTGGAGCGCAGGGCGCGCACCGGAATGGTCCAGGTGGTGCGCTGGCGCACGATGAGCAGTCGCGCCCCGTCGAACCGCGCGGTCGTGCCGTCGTGGACGAGGACGGTCTCCGGGGCGGTCGAGTTGCTGCGCGGTGACATGAACGGATGATATGTGGGTGTGGTGCGGGGACGGTGGCGGGTTAACGCCGTCCGCGTAGCAGTCCGTTGACGGTGCGCCCGAACATCGAGCGGCCGGCCGCCGCGAGCAGCGGGTCGCCCCAGGAGGGCACTCCGCGGACGCCGATCTCCTCCCGCCACGACACCCGGCTGCCGCGGGGGTCGGGCCGGACGTGGATCTCGGCCCAGCCGCGCACCCACGTCCCCCGCTTCTCCAGCCGGCAGTGCCCCGCCCGGTCCTCCTGCGGCGGCACCCACTCGACGATCTCCATCGGGTCGTCGATCCCGAGCCCGCCGATCGCGGTCCTGGCCACCAGTCGGGTGCCCCGGCCCACGGGCGGGGCGGTGGTCACGGTGAGCCGGGTGCACGGGACGAACGCACCGTGCCGTTCCCAGTCCACCAGCCGTTCCCAGGCCTCGACGGGCCCGAGAGGGGTGGTGCGTTCCAGCGCGACGAGGGCCATGCCCCGATGGTAGGTCCGCTGACGGGGGTCGCCCGGCCGGTCGGCCGCGGGGCTCAGCGGTAGACCTTGCCCGGTTCCGGGACCCCCGGTGCGAAGAGCTGGGGCACCGTGACGAAGGTGTACCCCCGGGACTTCAGTTCGGTGATGATGCCGGGCACGGCGGGCACCGTTCCGCGGTAGATGTCGTGCAGCAGGATGATGCCGTCGCGGCCCGCCTGGTCGAGGACGCGCTCCTCGATCAGGTCCGAGTCGTTGGTCTTGTAGTCCTTCGCCGTGACGGTCCACAGCACCTCGGAGAGCCCGAGGTCGCGGGATATCTCGTTCACGTCGTCGTTGGTCCGCCCCTGCGGCGGTCGCATCAGGGTCGGCTTGCGGCCCGTCAGCTTCTCTATCGCGGTGTTGGTCCGCTCCAGTTCCTCGCGCACCTCGTCGGAGGAGAGGTCGGTGAGGTTGCGGTGCGTCCAGGTGTGGCTGGCTATCTCGTGCTTCTCCGCGGCCATCTGTTTGACCAGTTCGGGGTAGGTGTCGATGTGTTTGCGGCCGAGCAGGAAGAAGGTTGCGGGGACCTTCTCCTCCTTCAGGATGCGCAGCAGTCGCGGGGTGTACTTGCCCGGGCCCGCATCGAAGGTCAGGGCTATGCACTTCTTCTCGCGGCAGTCGACGGAGCCGAAGACGCCCTTGCCGTCGTCGCCCGCGGCGGAGCGGACGTCGGCGGGCGACTCCGTGTCGATGCGGAGCCAGTCGGCGATTCCCACGGCGGCGAGCGCCCCGGCTGTGAGGACCGCCACAGCGATCACCACCGTGCGCGGACGCAACCTGAAACGTCGCTTTTCCGTCTTGTCGGCCGTAGGGGATTCCTGAGGCGCCGTGGTGGCGTCGGGCTGATCGGTTTCGTGCATGGCCGTCACTATACGCACGGTGTATACACGGGGTTCATAGCGGGGTAGGTGCTGGGTGCACCGAGCGGTGGGGGCCACGCTCCGCCCCCGTTGCCGAGGCCCTGCCGCGAGCGGTGAGTGACTCCACCCGTCCGGCGGAACCCTCCCGCGTCCGTGCGTCAACAGGGTGTCAACGTCACCGGCCCGGCCGACAAGGCCCCGTCAAGACCGGTACGCGTGCACCCCGCCCGGGGTTCCGTGGAAGCACCACCCCCGCCCGCCGGACCCGCTGCGAGTGCGTCCGCGGCACCGCCGAAGGAGTCGATCCCATGACCGTCGAGAACGTGGTGGGCCTGCTGGTCGCCCTCAGCCTGATCGGCTACCTCGTGATCGCCCTGATCTTCCCGGAACGGTTCTGAGCCGGCCCGGTCCCCTCGCGCCCCGCCCATGAATCACACCCCCGCACCCCCCGCACCCCCGGGCCGCAGCAGTGGCCCCGGCCGTCTCAAGGTGTTCCTCGGCGCCGCGCCCGGTGCGGGCAAGACCTGCCGGATGCTGGAGGAGGCCCACCGCAGGGCGGCCCGCGGCACGGACGTCGTGATCGGAATCGTCGAGTCCCACGGCCGCCCCCGCACCCTGGCCCTGACCGAGGGCCTGACCGCACTGCCCCCCGGCGCCGCGCCCGGCCTCGACCTCGGCGCCCTGCTGGCCCGCCGCCCGGGACTCGCCCTGGTGGACGACCTCGCCCGCGCCAACCCGCCCGGCTCGCCCCACGCCCACCGCTGGCAGGACGTGGCGGCCCTGCTCGCCGCCGGCATCGACGTCGCCACCACCGTCGACGTCCGCCACCTGGAGTCCCTCAGCGACGTGGTGGAGAAGATCACCGACGTAGCGCAACCCGAGCGGGTGCCCGACGAGTTCGTCCGCGGCGCCGACCAGATCGAACTGGTCGACGTCCCGCCGGACGCCCTGCGCCGCCGACTGGTGCACGGCGACATCTGCCCGCCCGACGAGGTCGACGCCGTGCTCGCCAGCTACGTCCGGCCCGGCACCCTCACCGCCCTGCGCCAACTCGCGCTGCTCTGGCTCGCCGACCAGGTGGACCAGGCCCTGCACGACTACCGCACCGCGCACGGCATCGGGGGCGTGTGGGAGACCCGCGAACGGGTCGTCGTCGCCCTGACCGGCGGCCCCGAGGGCGACACCCTGATCCGGCGCGCCGCCCGGATCGCGGACCGGTCCGCCGGGGGCGATCTGCTCGCCGTCCACGTGACGCGCAGCGACGGACTCGCCGCCGGCACCTCGCACGGCGCGCTGGCCCGGCAACGGCGACTCGTCGAGAGCCTGGGCGGGACGTACCACTCGGTCGTCGGGAACGACGTGCCCACCGCCCTGGTCGAGTTCGCCCGCGCCGAGGACGCCACCCAGCTGGTGCTCGGCACCAGCCGCCGGGGCCGGGTCGAACGCTTCCTCACCGGACGCGGCACCGGGGACACCATCGTCGCGCTCTCCGGCGACATCGATGTCCACATCGTCACCCACGAACGTGCCGGACGCGGCACCCTGCTGCCCTCCCGACGGCGGACCCTGCCCCCGGCGCGCACCGCCGCCGGACCGGTCGCCGGGCTCCTGCTCCCCGTCCTGCTGACCCTGCTGCTCGACCTGGATCCCGCCCGCGCCGCGCTCGACCTCACCAGCGAGGCCCTGCTGTTCCTGCTCGCGGTGGTCGCCGTCGCCTGCATCGGCGGGGTCACCTCCGCCGTCGTCGCCTCGGTCACCGCCTCCCTGCTCCTCAACTACTGGTTCATCCCGCCCGTCGGCCGCTTCACCCTCCACGACGCCAACGCCCTCATCGCCCTGGCCGTCTTCGCGGTGGTCGCCGCGACCGTCGCCGCCGTCGTCGACCGCTCGCTACGGCTGTCCAGACGTTCGGCCCGCGCCACCGCCGAGGCCGAGACCCTCTCCTCCCTCGCCGGCAGCATCGTGCGCGGCGACGCCACCATCCCGGCCCTCCTCGACCGGGCCCGGGAGACCTTCGGCGTCACCTCGGTGGAACTCGTCGACACCCGCCCGGCGGCCCGGGGACTCCTGCTCGCGAACACCACGACCGCCCCGCCGACGGGCGTCCGGGACCCCTCCGCCCCCCCGGAGGAGGCGGAAGAAGCGGAAGAAGCCGTCACCACCGTCGCCGCGGGGCCCGACACCCAGCTGGTGCTGCGCGGACGCACCCTGGCGGCCTCCGAGCGGCGGGTGCTGGTCGCGTTCGCCGCGCACGCGGGAGCCGCCGTCGAACGGGACCGACTCGCCCGGGCCGCAGCCGAGATAGAGCCGGTACGGGCCGCGGACCGGATGCGGACGGCGCTGCTGCGGGCCGTCGGACACGACCTGCGGACCCCGCTGGCCGCGGGCTGGGCCGCCGTCACCTCGCTGCGCAGCCGGGACGTCGAGTTCAGCGCCCGGGACCGCGAAGAACTCCTCGCCACCGCCGACACCTCCATGGCCCGGCTCAGCGCCCTCGTGGAGAACCTGCTCGACCTGAGCCGGCTGGAGGCCGGGGCGCTCACCCTGTGTCTGCGCCCCACGGCCCTGGAGGAGGTCATCGCCCCGGCCCTGGAGTCCCTGCCCGGCGGGCTGCCGACGGTCGAGGTCCGCAACCTGGAACGGGTCCCGGACGTCCTGGCCGACCCACCGCTGCTGGAACGCGTCCTCGCGAACCTGGTCGCCAACGCGGTGCGCCACGGTCCGCCCGCGCACCCCGTGCTGCTCACCGCCAGCGCCCTCGCCGACCGGGTCGAGCTGCGGATCGCGGACCGGGGACCCGGGCTGCCCGCGGCCGGACGGGAGCGGATCTTCGAGCCCTTCCAACGGCTCGGCGACACCGACAACACCAGCGGCCTCGGTCTCGGCCTCGCCCTGTCGCGGGGGCTCACCGAGGCCATGGACGGCACCCTCACCCCGGAGGACACCCCGGGCGGCGGTTTGACGATGGTGCTCCGCCTGCCCGTCGCGCGTAGCGCACCGCAGCCGGACCGCGTCGTCGACCGGCCGCCGTTCAGGTGATCTTTCCGCAGGTCAGAGCGGCAGGCCGGGGAGGCGTATGGGAGCCGTCAATACCGTGCGGGGCGCCGTAAGAGGAGCGTCAACGGCGGCGGTCGGAGGCGGGATAGCAGGTTTCCTCGAACAGTCCGCTCATCCGACTGCATTCGGCCGACCTGGTCGACCGATCTCAACCCAGGAGCTCACGATGGCCGACCTGGCCTTCGTCGTCACCACGATCGCGGTCTTCGCACTGGTGGCGCTCGTCGCCAAGGGGGTGACGAAGCTGTGACCGTCGAAAACACCATCGGCCTGATCGTGGCCGTCGCCCTGCTGGGCTACCTCGTCCTCGCCCTCATCTACCCGGAGAGGTTCTGAGCCCGGTCATGAGCCCCGAACTCGCTGGAGTGCTCCAGCTCCTGGCGCTGGTGGCCGCGCTCGCCCTGGCCTACCGCCCGCTGGGTGACCACATGGCCCGCGTCTACTCCTCCGACCGCCACCTGCGGGTCGAGAAGTGGATCTACAAGGGCATCGGCGCCAACCCGAGCGCCGAAATGCGCTGGCCCGCCTACCTCCGCGGCGTCCTCGCCTTCTCCGCCGTCGGCGTCCTCTTCCTGTACCTCCTCCAACGGCTCCAGGGCAGCCTGCCCGGCTCCCTCGGCTTCGCCTCGATCGACCCCGACCAGGCGTTCAACACGGCCGCCTCGTTCGTCTCCAACACCAACTGGCAGTCGTACTACGGCGAACAGGCCATGGGCCACGTCGTCCAGACCGGTGGTCTGGCGGTGCAGAACTTCGTGTCCGCCGCCGTCGGCATGGCCGTCGCCGTCGCCCTCGTCCGCGGCTTCGCCCGCTCCCGCACCGGTGAACTCGGCAACTTCTGGTCCGACCTGGTGCGCGGCCTGGTGCGCATCCTGCTGCCCCTCGCGGTGATCGGTGCGATCGTGCTCGTCGCCACCGGAGCCATCCAGAACTTCGCCGGCATCCACGAGGTCGGCCAGTTCACCGGCGGCAGCCAGCAGTGGAACGGTGGCGCGGTCGCCTCCCAGGAGGTCATCAAGGAACTCGGCACCAACGGCGGCGGCTACTTCAACGCCAACTCCGCCCACCCGTTCGAGAACCCCAACGCGTTCTCCAACCTCTTCGAGATCTTCCTGATCCTACTGATCCCGTTCTCGATCACCCGCACCTTCGGCGTCATGGTCGGCTCGGTGCGCCAGGGCTACGCGATCCTCGGCACGATGGTCACCATCTGGGTCGCCTTCATCGCCCTGATGTGGTGGACCGAGTTCGCCCACCGCTCGCCCGCCTACGAGATCGCGGGCGCCGCGATGGAGGGCAAGGAGACCCGGTTCGGCGTCGGCGCCTCGGCGATCTTCGCGGTGTCCACCACCCTCACCTCGACCGGCGCGGTCGACTCCTTCCACTCCTCGTACACCGGCCTCGGCGGCGGCATCACCATGCTCGGCATGATGCTCGGCGAGATCGCGCCCGGCGGCGTCGGCTCCGGCCTGTACGGCATGCTCATCATGGCCGTCATCGCCGTGTTCCTCGCCGGACTCATGGTCGGCCGGACCCCCGAGTACCTCGGCAAGAAGATCGGCACCCGCGAGATCAAACTCGCCGCCTGCTACCTCCTGGTCACCCCGACCCTGGTCCTGGTCTTCACCTCCGCGTCGATGGCCCTGCCCACCCCGCCCGACTCCATGCTCAACCCCGGCGCGCACGGCTTCTCCGAAGTCCTCTACGCCTTCACCTCGGGCGCCAACAACAACGGCTCCGCCTTCGCCGGACTCACCGCGGACACCCAGTGGTACAACACCACGATCGGCCTCGCGATGCTGCTCGGCCGGTTCATCCCGATGGTGTTCGTCCTCGCCCTCGCCGGCTCGCTCGCCGAGCAGAAGCCCGTGCCCGTCACGGCCGGCACCCTCCGCACGGAGAAGCCGCTGTTCACCGGGCTCCTCACCGGAACCATCCTCATCATCACCGGGCTGACGTACTTCCCCGCCCTGGCCCTCGGCCCGCTCGCGGAAGGGCTGGCCTGATGACCCCGCGCACCGACAACCCCGCAGGTGACCCCATGACCGTTCCCGCGCCCCCCAGTGCCTCCCCGAGCCGGGCGCCTCACCAGGACGTCCCGACCGGGCACCAGGACGCCGGACGGGTCGGCGCCGGACTCTTCGACCCCGCACAACTGCTGAGGTCGCTGCCCGACGCCTTCCGCAAGCTCGACCCCCGCGTGATGGTCAAGTCGCCCGTCATGTTCGTCGTCCTCGTCGGCTCCGTCCTGACGACCGGGTTCTCCGTCGCGGACCCCGGCGACTGGTTCGGCTGGACCATCTCCGCCTGGCTGTGGCTCACCGTCCTCTTCGCCAACCTCGCCGAAGCCGTCGCCGAAGGCCGCGGCAAGGCGCAGGCCGACACCCTCCGCAAGGCCAAGACCGACACCGTCGCCCGCCGCCTCACCCGGGACGGTCACGGCGAGGAGCAGGTGCCCGGCACCGAACTGCGCGTCGGGGACCGGGTGGTGTGCGAGGCCGGCGACATCATCCCCGGGGACGGTGACGTCGTCGAAGGCGTCGCCTCCGTCGACGAGTCCGCCATCACCGGCGAGTCCGCCCCCGTCATCCGGGAGTCCGGCGGCGACCGTTCGGCCGTCACCGGCGGCACCAAGGTCCTCTCCGACCGCATCGTCGTCACCATCACCACCAAACCCGGCGAGACCTTCATCGACCGGATGATCGGCCTGGTCGAGGGCGCCGCCCGACAGAAGACCCCGAACGAGATCGCGCTCAACATCCTGCTCGCCTCGCTCACCATCGTCTTCCTGCTCGCGGTCGTCACCCTCCCCCCGTTCGCCGACTACGCCGGCACCGAACTGTCCATGGTCGTCCTGGTGGCACTGCTCGTCTGTCTGATCCCCACCACCATCGGGGCCCTGCTCTCCGCCATCGGCATCGCCGGCATGGACCGGCTGGTGCAGCGCAACGTCCTCGCCATGTCGGGCCGCGCGGTCGAAGCCGCGGGCGACGTCTCCACCCTGCTCCTCGACAAGACGGGCACCATCACCCTCGGCAACCGCCAGGCCGCCGAGTTCGTCCCGGTCGCCGGCACCACCGAGTCCGAGGTCGCCAACGCGGCGCAACTGTCCTCACTCGCCGACGAGACCCCCGAGGGCCGCTCGATCGTCGTCCTCGCCAAGGAGAAGTACGGACTGCGCGAACGCCACCAGGGCGAACTGACGGGCGCCGAATGGATCTCCTTCACCGCCCAGACCCGGATGTCCGGCGTCGACGTCGAGGGCCGCAAGATCCGCAAGGGCGCCACCGGCTCCGTCCTCACCTGGGTCCGCGACCAGGGCGGCACCCCCGCCCCGGACGCCGACGCCGCCGCCGAACGGATCTCCCAAGCCGGCGGAACGCCCCTGCTGGTCGCCGTCGAGGACGACCGCGGCGCCCGCGTCCTCGGTGTCATCCACCTCAAGGACGTCGTCAAGGAGGGCATGCGCGAACGGTTCGCCGAACTGCGTCGCATGGGCATCAAGACCGTCATGATCACCGGGGACAACCCGCTGACGGCCAAGGCCATCGCCGACGAGGCCGGAGTCGACGACTTCCTCGCCGAGGCCACCCCCGAGGACAAGATGGCCCTCATCAAACGGGAACAGGCCGGCGGCAAACTCGTCGCCATGACCGGGGACGGCACCAACGACGCCCCCGCCCTCGCCCAGGCGGACGTGGGCGTCGCGATGAACACCGGCACCTCCGCCGCCAAGGAGGCCGGGAACATGGTCGACCTCGACTCCAACCCGACCAAACTCATCGAGATCGTGGAGATCGGCAAGCAACTCCTCATCACCCGGGGCGCCCTCACCACCTTCTCCATCGCCAACGACGTCGCCAAGTACTTCGCGATCATCCCCGCGCTGTTCGCCGCCGTGTACCCGGGCCTCGACACCCTCAACGTCATGCGGCTGCACTCGCCCGACTCGGCCATCCTGTCCGCGGTCATCTTCAACGCGCTCGTCATCATCGCGCTGGTACCGCTCGCCCTGCGCGGCGTCCGCTACCGACCGGTGAGCGCCGACAAGCTGCTCCGCCGCAACCTCGGCATCTACGGCCTCGGCGGACTGATCGCGCCCTTCATCGGCATCAAGGCCATCGACCTGCTCCTCTCCCTCATCCCCGGGATCGGCTGACCGCCATGAACACCTCCGTATCGAACACCGCCCGGCTGCTCGCCGCCGGACTGCGCGCCCTGTTGGTGCTCACCCTGGTGACCGGCGTGCTCTACCCGCTCGCCGTCACCGGGGTCGCCCAGGGCCTCTTCCGGGACAAGGCGAACGGCTCCGAGATCACGTCCGACGGCAAGGTGGTCGGCTCGGCGCTCATCGGGCAGGCGTACAACCTGCCGCTGAAGGAGGGCGAGGAGACCCCGACGGCCGACCTCAAGTGGTTCCAGGGCCGGCCCCAGAACGGCCTCGGCACCAACTCCGTCAACACCCAGTACAGCCTGATCCTCTCCGGTGCGACCAACCTGGCCGGCGACAACCCGGTGCTGATCGAGCAGGTCAAGGCCGCGCAGGCCGCGGTGGTCAAGGACAACTCGGTGCCCGGCCACCCGGTCGCCCCCGGTGACGTCCCCGCCGACGCGGTGACCTCCTCGGGATCGGGCCTCGACCCGGCGATCTCCCCCGCGTACGCGGACCTCCAGGTCCGCCGGGTCGCCGCCCGCAACGGGCTGTCCGTCGAGCAGGTCCAGAAGCTCGTGGACGCACACGAACAGGGCCGACTGCTCGGCTTCATGGGGGAGCCCACCGTGAACGTCCTCGAACTGAACATCGCCCTCAAGGAACTCACCCGCCGCTGATGTCGGGACCCGGGTCCGGCCCGCCCAGCGCGGCGCCGGACCCGAACCACCCGCACGGCGCCCCGACCAAGGAGGCCGCACACCGATGACCCGGGTCCTGGTGGTGGAGGACGATCCGCAACTAGTACGGGCACTGGTCATCACCCTCAGAGCCCGCGGCTACGAGACCGACACCGCCACCGACGGCGTCACCGCCCTCAGCCGGGCCGCCGACCGACCTCCGGACGCCGTGCTCCTCGACCTCGGGCTGCCCGACATGAGCGGCGTCGCCGTGCTCCGGGTGCTCCGCGGACGGAGCCCGGTCCCCGTCGTGGTGGTGTCGGCCCGCCGAACGCCCGAGGAGAAGGTCGCCGCCCTCGACGCCGGCGCCGACGACTACGTCACCAAGCCGTTCAGCATGGACGAACTCCTGGCCCGGTTACGGGCGGCCGTACGACGCGGCGGCAGCGTCGTCGGCGGCCTGAACCCGCCGCTGGTCACCACCGACGACTTCACCGTCGACCTCGTCGCCAAACGGGCCGCCCGCGCCGGCCGTGACATCCGGCTCACCCCCACCGAATGGCACATCCTGGAGATCCTGGTGACCAACCCCGGCCGCATGGTCGGCCAGCGGGAACTGCTGCGCGAAGTGTGGGGCCCCTCGCACAGCGGAAAATCGAACTACCTGCGGGTGTACCTGGCCCAGTTGCGCCGCAAACTGGAACCCGACCCCTCACACCCCCGCTATCTGATCACGGAGCCCGGAATGGGCTACCGCTTCGAGAGGTGAGGACCAACGGATGGGACGCGGCAAGCTACGGATCTACCTCGGTGCGGCGCCGGGTGTGGGGAAGACGTATTCGATGTTGTCGGAGGCGCATCGGCGGGTGGAGCGGGGTACGGATTGTGTGGTGGCTTTTGTGGAGCATCATGGGCGGCCTCGTACGGAGGTGATGTTGCACGGGGTGGAGCAGGTGCCGCGGGTGGAGTTGGGGTATCGGGGTGCGGTGTTTTCGGAGATGGATGTGGGGGCGGTGTTGGCGCGGCGTCCTGCGGTGGCGTTGGTGGATGAGTTGGCGCATACGAATGTGCCGGGGTCGCGGAATGCGAAGCGTTGGCAGGATGTGGAGGAGTTGTTGGCGGCGGGGATCGATGTGGTTTCCACGGTGAACATCCAGCATTTGGAGTCGTTGGGTGATGTGGTGGAGTCGATCACGGGGGTGCGGCAGCGGGAGACGGTGCCGGATGAGGTGGTGCGGCGGGCGGATCAGATAGAGCTGGTGGACATGTCGCCGCAGGCGTTGCGGCGGCGGATGGCGCACGGGAACATTTATCAGTCGGACAAGGTCGATGCGGCGTTGTCGAACTACTTCCGGCCGGGGAACCTGACGGCGTTGCGGGAGTTGGCGTTGCTGTGGGTCGCCGACCGCGTCGACGAGTACCTGAAGGAGTACCGCAGCGAACACCGCGTCTCACGGATCTGGGGTTCGCGCGAACGCATCGTCGTCGGACTGACCGGCGGGCCGGAGGGGCGCACGCTGATACGGCGTGCCGCGCGGTTGGCGGAGAAGGGTGCGGGCGGTGAGGTGCTCGCCGTCTACATCTCCCGCAGTGACGGCCTCACCGCCGCCTCCCCCAAGGAACTCACCGTCCAACGCACCCTGGTGGAGGACCTCGGCGGCACCTACCACCAAGTGGTGGGCGACGACGTGTCCACCGCCATCCTGGAGTTCGCCCGTGGGGTCAACGCCACCCAGATCGTGTTGGGCGTCTCGCGCCGCCGGACCTGGCAGTACGTCTTCGGCCCGGGCGTCAGCGCCACGGTCGCCCGGGAGTCCGGGCCCGACCTCGACGTGCACCTCGTCACCCACGACGAGATGGGCAAGGGCCGCGGTCTGCCCGGAGCCCACGGCGGACGCCTCGGACGGGCCAGGGTCGTCCGCGGCTGGCTCGTCGGCATCCTCGGCCCGGTCCTGCTCACCCTGTTGCTCGACCTCGCCGCCCCCGAAGTGGGCCTGGCCAACGACATGTTGCTGTTCCTCACGCTGACCGTGGGCGCGGCCCTGCTCGGCGGACTGTGGCCCGCACTGGCCTCCGCCGTCTTCGGTTCACTGCTGCTGAACTGGTTCTTCACCCCACCGCTGCACCACTTCTCCATCGCCGACCCCAAGAACATCGTCGCCATCGTCATCTTCATCGGGGTGGCCGTGGCGGTCGCCTCGGTGGTGGACCTGGCGGCCCGCCGCACCCACCAGGCGGCCCGGCTGCGCGCCGAGTCGGAGATCCTCTCCTTCCTCGCCGGTAGCGTCCTGCGCGGGGAGACCTCCCTCGATGCGCTGCTCGACCGGGTCCGCGAAACCTTCGCCATGGAATCCGTCGCCCTGCTGGAACGCGAGGACGAGGTCGCTCCCTGGACCTGCGCCGGCAGCGTCGGCCCCGCCCCCGTGTGTCGGCCCGAGGACGCCCAGGTGGACATGCCGGTCGGGGACGACATGGCGCTGGCGCTGTCCGGGCGGGTGCTGCCCGCGGAGGACCGACGGGTGCTCGCCGCCTTCGCCGCGCAGGCCGCCGTCGTCCTCGACCGCCGACGCCTCCAGGAGGAGGCGGACCAGGCGCACACCCTGGCCGAGGGCAACCGCATCCGCACCGCGCTGCTCGCCGCCGTCAGCCACGACCTGCGCACCCCGCTCGCCGGGATCAAGGCCGCCGTGTCCTCGCTGCGTTCCGACGACGTCGCCTGGTCCGAGGAGGACGAGGCCGAACTGCTGGCCGCGATCGAGGAGGGCGCCGACCGGCTGGACAACCTCGTCGGGAACCTCCTCGACATGTCCCGCCTCCAGACCGGCACCGTCCAACCCCTGATCCGGGCGATCGATCTGGAGGAGGTCGTCCCGATGGCGCTGGGCGGGCTGCCCGACCCGGAGGCGAGCGTGCTGCTCGACATCCCCCAGCGACTGCCGATGGTCTCCGTCGACAAGGGCCTGTTGGAACGGGCGGTCGCCAACGTCGTCGAGAACGCCGTCAAGTACAGCCCGGCCACCGCCCGGGTCCTCGTCGCGGCCAGCGCCATGGCCGACCGCGTCGAGATCCGCGTCGTCGACCGCGGCCCCGGGGTGCCCGACGAGGCCAAGGACCGCATCTTCGAACCCTTCCAACGCTACGGGGACGTGCCCCGGGGCGCCGGGGTCGGCCTCGGCCTCGCCGTCGCCCGCGGCTTCACCGAGGCGATCGGCGGCACCCTCACCGCGGAGGACACCCCCGGCGGCGGCCTCACCATGGTCCTGTCCCTGCGGTGCCTCCCCGGCCGGTCCGCACCGGACGCGTAGCACCCGCACCGACCGGGCGCCCGCGGGGACTTCGACAGCGCGGGCGCCGCGCGCTGAACGGACGGCGTCCGCCGGACGTACCGCAGGGCACCACGGCTCCTCGACCACTGGGCGGACAGCACGCGCCTCCCGTCGCCGAACGGTCCCGGGTCCGCCGTGGCCGACGTCCCCCGTCCTGGCCGGAGGTGGTAGGCATGACGTCCTCTTCGTCGACCGGAGTGCTCGCACGGGTACCCGAACTGATCCGCGGGGCTTCGCGGGAGCAGAGCGGGGCGCTGTGGCGACTGGTGGCCGGGGCGCGGCAACTCGACGCCCACATCGTCCGGTTGGGTCCGGGCGCCGAGGTCGCGTCGCACGTCGAACCCGACCTCGACGTGCTGCTGTACGTCACCGGGGGCGACGGCTGGGTGGTGGCCGACGGCACCCGACGGGAGTTGACCCCCGGCACGGTGGTGTGGCTCGCGCGCGGCACCCCGCACGGGATCGGTGCCGACCCGACCGGACTCACCTACCTCACCGTCCACCGCAGACGCCCCGGCCGTACGGCCCGCCCGGCGGCGACGCGCGGCCCCTGTGCCGGGTGCGGCCGACCCCCGCGCGACCCGGGCGCCCGCTTCTGCTGCGACTGCGGCACCCGACTGGGTTGAACACGGCCCCCTCCCTGCCCGTCAGCCCAGGAGGGTACGCCGGAGGTCGGCCGTACGGAGGACTTCGCCGTGCGCATCACGTCCTCGGGACGGACCGAACCGCCCCGCCGCGCTGCGTAGCCTGCTGCCATGGACGAACGGGAGCCCCGACCCCTGCTGGCGGGGAGGCTGCGCACGGACTTCTGGCGGTGGGTGGACGCGGGCGCCGCCGTCCTGCTCGCCGCCGCCTTCGGGACGGGCGAGGCGCTGACCGGTTGGGCCCCCGCCACGGCGGCCGTACTGCTCTGGTTGCCCATCGCGGTGCGCCGCCGATGGCCGGTGCCCGTGCTGTACGCCGTACTGACCGGGACGGTCGTCTCCGTACTGAGCCTCCACTGGGAGGAGGCATGGCTCGTGGTGCCGTTGGCGCTGTACACGGTGGCCTCCCAGGAGCCCCGGCGCCGCGCAGTCACCGCGCTGGTCAGCGCACTGGCGGCGGTCGCCGTCACCACCACCCTGATACGGCCGGCGACCCCCGGCCAAACGATTTCGGGCATCGTCTTCGTCGCGCTGCTGCTGACCGTGCCCTGGCTGATCGGCACGGCCCAGCGGGACCAACGACTGCACGCACGGGTCCTCGCCCGACAGGCCGTCACCGACGAACGGCTGCGCATCGCCCGGGAACTCCACGACATGGTGGCGCACCACCTGACGGTGATCACCGTACGGGCCGAGGTCGCCCGCGCGGTCGCCGCCACCAACCCCGGGGAGGTCGAGAAGACCCTCGCCCTGGTCGGGGCCGCCGGCCGGACCGCGCTCGCCGACATGCGCCACATGCTCGGGGTGCTGCGCACCCCGCTGGAGGAGGCCCAGTTGGGGCCGGTGCCCGGCCTCGCGGACCTGCCCGCCCTCGTCGCGACCGCCGGACCCCGGGTGGAGCTCTGGATGGACCCGGAGGTGGAACTGCTCCCGACCACGGGACTCACCGTCTACCGGATCGTCCAGGAGGCCCTCACCAACGTGGTCCGACACGCGGAGTCGGCCGACTGCCGGGTGACGGTGTCCCGTACCGCACCGGACGGTGTCGACGTCGACATCGTCAACGCGCCACCGCCCCGGGCCGCGCGGTTCACCGGCCGTCGGGCGGGCGGCGGACACGGGCTCGTCGGGATGCGGGAACGGGCGACGATGTGCGGCGGCACCTGCACCGCCGGGCCGTTGGCGGACGGCGGGTTCCGGGTCCACGCCCGACTGCCCGGCACGGACGGGGGAGCGCGATGAGCGGGCCGGTGCGCGTACTGATAGCCGACGATCAGGCCCTGCTACGGACGGGCTTCAGACTGCTCATCGACAGCGTCCCGGACCTCACGGTGGTCGGCGAGGCCGTGACCGGTGAGGAAGCCGTCGACCTCACCCTGCGGTTGCTCCCCGACATCGTCCTCATGGACGTCCGGATGCCCGGGGTCGACGGCCTCGAAGCCACCCGTCGGATCTGCGCCCACCACGCGGCAGCCGGGACCCGGGTGGTGATCCTGACCACCTTCGACCTCGACGAGTACGTGTACGCGGCGCTGCGCGGCGGAGCGAGCGGCTTCCTGCTGAAGGACATCCTCCCCGCCGACCTGCTCACGGCGATCCGGGTCGTCGCCTCCGGTGACGCCCTGCTCGCCCCCGCGGTCACCCGGCGGCTCATCCGGGAGTTCGCCGGACGGGACGAGCCGCGCCCGGCGCTCGCGGAGGACCTGTCGGGTCTCACCCCGAGGGAGGTGGAGATCCTGCGCCTGGTGGCCCGCGGGCTGCCCAATCCGGTCCTCGCCGACCATCTGGGCGTGAGCGTCGCCACCGTCAAGACCCATGTCAGACGGCTGTTGGCGAAGCTCGGGGCGCACGACCGCACGCAACTGGTCGTCATCGCCTACGAGACGGGTCTGGTCGCCGCGGGTGAGGGCCGGTTCGGCCCCCGTTGACGCTCTGCTGCGGCGCGGGCTCACCGACCGGCGTCGGCGTGGGCCAACAGCAGCCGCAGCGGGGCCGTGTCGGGTGGCCGGGCGACCGCCGCGGTGACGGCCGACGCGAGTGCGTCGGCACCGTCGGCCGAGCCTACGACGGGGTGCGCGAGAACGGGGCGGGCGGCCCGCCGCCAGGAGAACTCCCAGCGCACCAGGCCCCGTTCGGTCAGCTCGGCGAGGACCATCTCGTGCAGCCCTTCGCGCACCGCACCCCGGGCGACCGCGGGTTCCCCGGTCGCAGCGGGAAGCCGTGCGGCGAGTGCGTCCAGCCCGCCCGCGTCGATCACGGTGAGCAGCGCACCGGCCGTGGCGGGCCCGCCGGTGTGGGCGGCGAGGGCACGGCGCAGCGGGGAGGTGAACGTCCGTGCCCCGTGTTCCATGGTGTGTTGGAGCAGTTCCGGCCACCCCGGGGCGCGGGGCAGCCCGCGCAGGTCCGCGGCGAGGGCCACGCCCTCCAGTGCTCGGGCCGTTCGCCCCGGGTCGGTCAGCAGGGCGGTGGCCGGCCGGGCGTCCTCGTCACCCGGTGCGTCCGCGGGGAGTTCCTCGATCCGCTCGATCCGGTCCGCCACGGGCGGGTGCGAGTCGTACGGGGAGGGGTCGGACAGCGGCGGTTCGGCCCGTAGCACCGCCAGTTCGGGGGCCCGCGCGGCGAGCAGCGCACCGAAGCCGCCGAACACCTCGCCGTGCGGCGGGAGGAGTCCCGCCTCCACCCCCATCAGGGCGTACCCGTGGAGGTACTGCTCGTGTGCGGTCTCCAGGACGGGGACCTCGCGCAGGGCGGAGACGGTGGCGGCCCGGCCGGTGATCCGTGCCGCGGCCCGGTCGGCCGCGTACTCCTGGCGCCGGGAGACGGCCAGGGTGCTGCGCAGGTAGTGGTTCCCGTAGGCGGTGTAGAGGCGGATCAGCATCCGCAGGCTGGTGCCGGAGTAACGGCGCAGCAGGACCACCCGCCTGAGGTGTTTGCGCCGTTTGCGGGCCCTGCCCCGGGCCGCGGCCTTGGCCGCCTTCCTGAGGTGCCCGTCGACCGCTTTCTTACGCTGCCAGCGGGCGAACGACTCGCTGTGTTGGATGGTCCGCAGGACATGGGTCCGCCCGCGGACCGTGAGGGAGACCAGCCGGGTGTCGTGGTGCGCGTAGTGCCCCAGTTCGTGGGCGAGCACCGCCCGCACCTGTGCCTCGTCCAGTCCGAGCAGCAGGGGCAGCCCCAGGTGCAGCCGCCGGGTGCCCGGGACCAGGGCGAGGAACCGGGCGTCCTCCGTGACGGACGCTCCCGGGTCCGCGGTCAGCACGATCTCGGACGGGGGGTCGGTGCCGACCCGCTCGGCCAGTTCCCGGACGGTGTGCCAGAGCCGGGGCTCCTCGGCCTCGGTGAGCAGCAACCCCGGTCGGGTCCCGGTGGGAACGCGCAGCACGAACAGGCCCCTCAGCACCGGGACCGAGAGGATCACCGGGATGCTGCTGAGCACGGGCGCCCAGTGGAGCAGGACGTACATGGCAATGGCGCAGGCGGTCAGGAGCGCGGCGCCCAGCAGGTAGAAGCCCATCAGGAGGAACACGGCGCGGACGGCGTGGGGGAGGGCGCGCATCGGATGGTCTTCTCCAGAGCGGGATCACCAAAAGCGATCTAAAAAGCTGATCAGGGCAGGGCAAAAGGTGGCAGGGCTTGTGGAGTATCGCCCACGGATGGGTCAACATCAATCGGGTATCGCAGCCGGGCCGCGTCCGGCGATGGTGACCGCGCCCTCTGTGCGGGGGTACGGTCACCGGTCTCGGGGTCACGGCCCCGAGGCGACGGTGGCGGGCGCGGACCGGCCGCGAACCGCACGGCCCCCAGGGGCCGTGCGGCGGCGCCGCCCGGGTCGGGCGCTAGAGCGTGAGCAGTGCGCGCACGGGGGCGTTGACATCGCCCAGCGGGCGGGTGGCGAGCCGGATCAGGGGCAACGGGTTGTCGTCCCCGGCGATCCGGTTGACGCTCAACTCGTCGCAGGACAGGCACTGGTGGATGACCAGCCACTCCCCGTCGGCGCGCACCGACAGGCTGAGGGCGACCATCCGGCCCCGGCACTGCGAAGCCCGGTCGCCCGGGACCCGCGCGTCCACATGGAGACTGGCGAGGCAGTGCGGGCAGTGGTTGCGGTGGACGGTGCCGGGTGCGCGCAGCGGCACGTCGAGGCGGCAGCCCACGCAGCGGAATGACTCCCCGCGCTCCCCGCCCCTGCCGTGCAGCACGTCCTTGTGGCGCTGGGGCCGTGCTGCGCGTCGTCGTTCGCGGCCCCCCGGGGTGCCGCCGTCCGTTCGTCTCGTCCGTCGTGGCATGGTTCTTCCTCCTGATTCTGGTCGACCGGGTTCCGTCACCGTCACAGCTCGGCGAAGACTTCGAGCGGGAACGGGGGTTGGGCCAGTGGTCGGACGGCCATCCGCATCAGGATGAGCTGGTTGTCGTCGGGGCTGATGGGGCTGGAGGTCAGTTCGTCGCAACGGGTGCAGCGGTGGATGACCATCCAGTCACCGGTGCGCAGCACGGCGATGGAGATCGGGGTCATCCGCGAGGTGCAGTCGGAGGCGCCGCCCTCCACGTGGTCGGTGAGGTGCTGCGAGTGCAGACAGCTCGGGCAGTGGTTGCGGACGGCGCCGGCGGGGTCGAGCGTGCCGACGGTGAGGCCGCAGCGGACGCAGGTGAAGGTGCTGGTGCGCAGTACGGGGCTGGGCTGGTGGTTCTCGGCGTTGCTGTGGCCATGGCTGCGACTGTTCGAAAGGGTGGACACCCTGGGTTCTCCTGGCTGGGGATGGGGCGAGGACAGCAGGAGGCGCCGAGCGGCGTCGGGGAAGCACGGGGAAACGTCGGTGCGACGGGGGTGCCGGCCCGTGGGCACCCCCGGGCGGCACGATGCCGGAAGGCACCGTACGACGAGGGTACGGACGGGCGCGGGCGGGACCCGGAACACCGGGGCGCACGGCGGGGGACCCCGGGCGCGGAGGTCGCCGGAACCTCCGGTGGACGACGGGCGTCAACCGGGGGCGTTCGGCGGGCCGAACGGGGTCAGCAGCCGGACGCGCTCACGCTTCGACGAGGCGCGCTCGGCACGGGCCGGGGCATACAACACCGCTTTTCTAGGGCTCGGGGGGAGCCCGGAGAGGGGCCGCGGCGCGCGCTCGGCGCGACCACGGGGTGCCCACTGGTGGGGCACTTCGGCACGCTAACAGCGGTGCGGCAACGGGGGCCACCCGTTTTTCGACGGCCCCCGTGGGGGTCAGCCCGCCCAGACGTCCTCGACGTACCGCTCCTCGGCCGTCAGCCCGGACAGCCACTGCGCCGCCTCCTCGGGCGTCGAGCCCGTGTGCCGGCGGTGGACCGCGCGCAGCGCGTCCCGCACGGCGGGGGCCATCGCCCGACCGTCACCGCAGACCCGGACGTGCGCCCCGGACTCCAACAGTTCCCACACCTCGGCGGATTCGTTCAGCAGGCGCTCCTGGACGAACCGTGCGCCGTTCTCGGGGGCCCGCGAGAAGGTGGGGCGCAGACGGACGGCGCCACCGGCCGCGGCCGACTCCAACTCGGTGCGGTGCAGGTAGTCCACCTCGGGGTGGTCGCAGCCGAAGTAGACCAGCACCGGCGCGGCGTCGCCGTCGCCTGCCGCGTCGGCCCGGTCGGCGACGGCCGCCCGGAAGGGCGCCAGCCCCGTGCCCGCGGAGACGAGGACCAGCGGGACCGACGGGTCCGCCGGGACGCGGAACGCCTCGCGGCACGGCGAGATCCGGGCGTACACGGTGTCACCGGGCTCCGCGGAGGCCATGAACGCGGCGCCCGTGCCGAGGAAGGTGCCCTCGCCGTCGCGGTGCGGAGTCGGGTGCGCGGCGATCATGAGGTCGGCCGTGCGGGGTGCCCGGGCGGGGGAGGAGGACACCGAGTAGTACCGCAGGTTCATCGGGGTCAGCACGTCCAGCAGTGCGGCCAGTCCGGGTCGGCAGGAGGCGTACCGGTCGAGCAGCTCCACCACCGTGTCACGGCAGGGCGCGGTGCGGTCGGCGAGTTCCGTCAGGGCGGCCTGCTCGGGCGGGCACGGGGCGTGCCGGGCCAGTGCGGCGAGCTGCCGTGCGGTGGCGGGTCGCTCCAGCTCCACGAAGTGGGTGAGCAGGGTGCGTACCGTCATCGGCTGGTCCACCGGCAGCGGGGACCGGCCGCCCGCGGGGGCGCGCAGCACGATCACCCGGTCCGGGTCGAGGCCGAGGACCGCGATCGTCCGCTCCACCAGGTCCGGTGGGCTGACCGGGCGGACCAGGAGGTGGTCACCGGTGCGGTACGCGGCGCCGGTCGGTAGTCCGAGGCGCAGCAACCGCTTGGAACGGCCCAGGGCGTGCCCCACGTCGACGAGTTCCTCGTTCGCGACGACGACGAACGGGACGAGTGCGTCGACGGTCGGCAGTGCGGGTGCGGTGACCTCGCTGTCCTCGACGGTGTACCGGGCGGTGGGCGGTGCGCTGTCCGGTGCCTCGTCGGCGGGTACGCCGTAGCGGTCCAGCAGCGCGGTCCACGCCCGGTCGCTCCAGGTGCCGACCTCCGCCGGCACGTCGGTGGAGACGTCGAGGGCGTACCGGTCCAGCAGTCGGGTACCCCCCGCGGCGGCGAGCCGGTCGTCGATGAGGGTGGGGACGCGCTGGTAAGTGGCGGACCAGTTGCGGTCGCCGACCCCGAGGACCGCGTAGGGCAGCCCGGCCGGCGCCCCGCCGTGCTCCAACCAGGCGACGAACCGGCCCGCGTCATCGGTGGGGCGGCCGTTGTAGGAGGAGGCGACGATCAGGACCGGACCGTCCGGGTCCAGTGCGTCCACGGCGTCGTCCAGCGGGGCGAGGGCGGTGGCGAAGCCGTGTCGGGCGCCCTCGTCGGCGAGGTCCGCGGCGATCTGGCGGGACGTACCGAGGTTGGAGCCGTACAGCACGGTGAGGGTGGTGCCCGGGGCGCGCAGCCCGTCGGGCGCGGTCGGGCCGTCGTCCGTGGCGCGGGACGTGGTGCGGGGTGCGGTGCCGGGTGTGTTCGCGGCCGGGTCCGGGGCCGGGGCTTGGACCGGGGCGGCGAGCGGGTGCCGGTCGGCGGTGCCGCGCCGCACGGGGGCGAGCGTGAAGCCGTCCGGCTTGAGGGTCAGGGTCTCCTTGACCTTCAGCCGGTAGCCGTCCCGGTCGAGCAGACGGTAGCGGTGCACGATCAGGCCCAGCAGGAGCGTCGCCTCGTGCAACGCGAACTGGCGGCCGATGCAGGAGCGTTCGCCGTTGCCGAAGGGCTTGTAGAGGTGGCCGGGTCGGCCGTCCACGGCCTCGGGCGTGAAGCGTGCCGGGTCGAAGAGTTCGGGGTTGTCGCCCCAGCCCGGGTCGCGGTGCAGCATCGGGGTGAGGACCATGACGGCCTGCCCCGCGCGGACCGGGTAGCGGCCCCCGATGACGGTGTCCGCCAGGGGTTCCACGGCGAAGGCGGGCGCCGTGGGCCACAGCCGCAGGCTCTCGTTGAGCACCTGCCGCAGGTACCGCAGTCGGCCCACGTCCTCGTACGACGGGTCCGGGTCGGCGGCGTCGCCCCACAGCGCGTCCGTCTCGGCCTGCGCCGCGGCGAGCACTGCGGGGTTCTTCAACAGGTAGTACAGCGCGAAGGAGAGCGCTCCGCTGGTGGTCTCGTGGCCCGCGATGAGGAAGGTGAGCAACTGGTAACGGATGTTGGTGTCGTCCAGGCGCTCGCCCGTCTCCTTGTCCCGGGCGTGCAGCATCAGGGACAGCAGGTCGGCCGGCCCGTTGCCGTCCCCCTCGCCGTTCGGGTCGTGGGCGGCCCGGCGGCGGCGCACGATGTCGTCGGCGAGGCGGTTCATGGCGAGGACGTCGGCCCGTTGGCGCTTCTCGGCGCCGGCGTACAACAGGTCGAGGCCGGGGAAGAAGCCGGTCTTCTTCTGCGCGTGGTCCAGCGCGCGGACCATCGAGGTGATGAACGGGTGCGGTTCGGTGCGCGCGAAGCACGCGAAGTCGAAGCCGAAACCGCACAGTCCGATGGTGTCCAGGGTGAGCCGGGTCATGTCCTCGGCGACGTCGACGGTCCGGCCCTCGTGCGCGTCCCACTTGGCGAGCAGCCGCCGGGCGACCTCCACCATCGTGGGGTGGTAGGCGCGCAGCGCGTAGAACGAGAACGCGGGCAGCAGGACGTTGTGCGCCCTGCGCCAGTTGGGCTCGTCGCCGAAGGCGGTGAAGAGTCCGTCGCCGGTGAACTCCCGGACGGTCACCAGGGGCGCCACCGACTTGCGGAACCTGTTCTCGTCGCAGACCTCGGCGACCAGTTCGCCGCCCGACACGATCAGGGTGTCCTCGTCGAACACGCGGAGGTTGAAGATCGGGCCCAGGGCCCGCGCCTCGCGCATCGCCCACTGGGTGAAGGTGTCGGTCGGCACCCTCAGGGCGTGTCCGAAGAAGGGAAGGGGGGTGCGCTCGGGAACGGTGGAGGTGCCCGCGGCGTGGCGGAGTGCTGTCGGGTTCATTGACCTTGCCCCTTCGGTGGTCCTCGGTGGTCTGCGTGGTCTGCGTGCTCGGCGGCGGTGTAGGCGATCTGCGGCGGGCTTCGTGGGGAAGGTCCGGGCGTCGCTCGGGCGCGTGGCCGGTGACGGGTCGGGCGGGCTGTCGGCGGGCTGTCGGTGGAGCCTCCCGCCGTTCCACCATACGCACGACTTGGTCACGTGACAAAGTCGATCGACGTGGACGTAGGACTATGTCGCTATAGTGGCTTGTATGGCTCATGTAACCGCCGCCGAGCGTCGACCCCAGCTGATTGCCGCGGCCATCGAACTCATGGCCCGCGAAGGGGTGGCCGCGGGCTCCACCCGGGCGATCGCGGCCGAACTCGGGGTCGCCCAGGCGACCGTGCACTACACCTTCGGCACCAAGGCGGACCTGTACCGGGCGGTGCTGGAATCGCTGTCCGGGGAACTCGTCGTCGGAGCCCAACGGGCCGTGGCGCGGGCGGCCAGTTTGGAGGAGGCCCTGCGGGCCACCGCCGAGGCGTACTGGATCGACATGAACGACCGCCCGGAGCTGAATCTCGTGTGGTTCGAGTTGATCACCCTCTCCCTGCGCAGCACGGAGCTGCGGGAAGTGGTGGAGCGGCACTACCGGGACATCGCCGAGATCGCGACCGACGCCCTGATCGAGACGGGGCGTCGCACCGGTCGGTCCTACGCGGTGCCGCCCGAAGAGCTCGCGGACTTCCTCCTCGCGGGGCTCGACGGGGTGTCCGTGAGTCATCTGATCCGGGGTGAGGCCGTGCCCGGTCCGCAGGCCCGGGGGATGTTGGACCGGCTCGTCCAGGCGACGGTGGCGCTGGCCGGTCCGCCTCCGGTGAACGGACGTTAGCCCGGCCCGGCGCGCAACGTCCTTGCGGGGCAGGCGTGTTGGGCGGAAGTGGTGCATGCCGCGCAAGGTGCGCAGGTGGGCGGGGTGTCGTGCGGGCGGACCTGACGGGTCGAATGAGACGGAACCCATATGGACTTAGCTAAGCCTTACCGAACTATGCTGTGCGTGTTCGCCTCCCCAGGCTCCCGTATGTGAAAGCAGAAGAACCATGACTGCCATGACCGCATCCCGCCGCGTGAGCATCGCCCTCGCCTCCGCCGTCGCCGGAGCCCTCGCTCTGACCGCGTGCGGTTCCGACTCGGACGGGGAGAAGAAGGCCGAAGGCGGCAAGGAGTCCGCGGCGACCGCGCAGGACCGCACGATCAAGACGGTCATGGGCGACGTCAAGGTCAAGGCCGAGCCCCAGCGGGTGGTCGCCCTCGACACCGCCGAGCTCGACTCGCTGATCACCCTCGGGGTGAAGCCGGTCGGTGCCACCCGCACCGACTCCAAGACCGGATTCCCGTCCCACATCCCGGCCGACAAGGTCGACGGCGTCAAGATCGTCGGTGAGATGACCACGCCGAACCTGGAGGCCATCGCGGCCCTCAAGCCGGACCTGATCCTCACCAGCAAGGTTCGCCACGGCGACAAGTACGACGAGCTGAAGGCCATCGCGCCGACCGTGATGACGGAGTCCACGGGTCTGCCGTGGAAGGAGAACTTCCTCGTCCACGCCGATGCCCTGGGCAAGAAGACCGAGGCGCAGAAGGCGGTCGCGGCGTACCAGGCGCGTACCGCGGAGGTCACCACCGCGCTCGGCGGCAAGGACAAGGCCGCCGCCATCGAGGTCAACATGGTTCGCTTCATCGAGGGTGCGGACATCCGCATCTACGGCAAGGAGAACTACCTCGGCACGATCTTCAAGGACGTCGGCCTCGGTCGTCCGGCCGTCACCGAGAAGGCCGTGGACGGCTTCATGCTGAACGTGAGCCCCGAGAAGATCGACATGGCCGACACGGACGTCATCTTCCACTCCACCATCGGTGACCCGGCCAAGGCCAAGGCCACCCAGGTGCTCGGCAGCCCGCTGTGGAAGAACATGGACGCCGTGAAGAAGGGCAACGCCCACGCCGTCAAGGACGAGCTGTGGATCCAGGCGATCGGCTACACCGGCGCCGCCGACATCCTGGACGAGCTGGAAGCCGCCCTCGCCAAGTAGTCGCTCCCGGCGGCACGTCGTACCGCCCGCGCCAAGTAGTAGCGCCCGCACCGGGCGGTACCGGCTGGAGCGGGAGCGTGCCACGCCGGTGTTCCGGTCCCGTCAAGCCGGAGCCGGGCCGGTGCCGGAGCCAGTGCCCAGCGAAGAGCCCCGTGACCTCCAGGTCACGGGGCTCTTCCGTGCGGCGGGGACGGCCGCCGCGTCACGCGGCCGGCGCTCGGGACCCCTCCGCCTCCCGGACGTACGCGCCCGGCGTCCGCCCGAAGTGCCGGCGGAACGCGAGGATGTAGCCGTTGGTGCTGACGAAGCCGACCCGCGCCGCGACCGCGCTCACCAACTGGCCCTGCGCCAGCAACGGCAGCGAGTGGTTGAGCCGTAGCCGGGTCCGCCACTCCGAGAACGCGAGCCCCGTCTCCGTGCGGAACGCCCGCCGCAGACTCGTGGAACTGGTGTACAGCTCCTCCGCCCACTCGGTCGCCGTCCGGGGATCGCCCGGCTCCCGCCCGAGCGCCAGCGCCACGCTGCGCGCCGCTTCACTCGTCGGCTGCGGCAGCGGCAGGCAGTCGCGGTGACCTGCGGACAGCGCCGCGAAGACGGCCGGGTCGTTCTCCGACGGGTCCGAACTGCGCATCCGCCCGAGCAGCAGCCGCCGCTGCGCGTCGGTGACGTTCACCGGGGTGGCGGCGGTGTACGGCAGCAGGTGGTCGTCGGGGTCGAAGGTCTCCACGACGATCACCGATTCGCTGCCGAACCGGGCACTGTGCGGCAGCCACGCCGGAACCCACAGGGCCACCGACGCGGACAGTTCGTGGTCGCGGCCCTGCGCGTGCACCACGATCCCGCCCACCGGCACGTACAGGAACTGGTGGAAGTCATGGGCGTGCGTCGGGTGCCCCCCGGCGGCGATGAAGTCGTCGTCCACGAGGGCGGTGTCCGGGGTCAAGGTACTGTTTCCGGTCACGTCTGCGGTCCTCTCCCAGGGCAACGGCCCTCCCGTGTCTCGGGTCCGGTTGACCCCTGGTTGTGAGTGATGTGGCCCCGACATTGGACCACCCTTCGGGCAGGTAAGGGTAACCTAAGTCGACGCTTGCCCAGGTGAGAAGCCCGAGGAACATCCATGACAGACACCCTTCCGAGGGCGACAACACCCCCTTCACCGGCAAGGACCCGCTCCTCGCGCGGTACCGCCGTGCTGGTGTTCGCCGTCCTCGCGCTGGTCGCCGTGACCGTGGCCAGTATCGGACTAGGAGCGCGCTCCATCTCCCCACCGGAGGTCGTCCGCATCCTGCTGGACCCGGACGGGGGCGCCTACAACGCGCACGTCCTGTGGACCGAACGCGTACCCCGGACGTTCCTGGGCCTCGCCGTGGGCGCCGCGCTCGGAGCCTCCGGGCTGATCATGCAGGCGCTCACCCTCAACCCGCTCGCCGACCCCGGCATCCTCGGCATCGAGCAGGGCGCCGCCATGACCGTCGTCGTCGGCATCCTCTTCCTCGACATCACCGGAGTCACCGCGTACTTCTGGCTGGCGCTCGTCGGAGCGGCGCTCACCGCCACCCTGGTCTACCTGATCGGCACCCGCAGCAACACCGGTAGCTCCACCCTCGGACTCGTGCTCGCCGGCGTGGCCGTCGCCGCCGTGATGTCCTCGCTGATCACCCTGCTGGTCGTCCGTGACGAGGCCGTCTTCGCCCATCTGCGGTTCTGGTCCGTGGGCCAGCTCACCGGACGCGCCAAGGTCCTCGACGAGATCGCCCCGTTCGCGATCGTCGGACTCCTGCTGGCGCTGCCCCTCGGCCGCACCCTCAACATCCTCGGCATGGGCGACGACGCAGCCCGCGGACTCGGCGTCCGCGTCGAACGCGCCCGACTGGCCTCCGCCGCCATCGCCGTCCTGCTCTGCGCCGCCGCCACCGCCGCCGTCGGACCGGTCGCCTTCGTCGGTCTCGCCGCCGCACACTGCGCCCGGCTGCTCGTCGGCGCCGACCACCGCTGGTCGCTCCCGCTGTCGATGGCCCTCGGCGCGGTCCTGCTGCTGACCGCCGACACCGCGGGGCGCCTGATCATCGACCACGGCGAGATCCAGGTCGCCGTGATGACGGCGGCCGTCGGCACCCCCTTCTTCATCTGGCTGGCCCGCCGCCGCGACCTGGTCAAGGTGTGACCGCCGTGACGCACTGGCCCACCACCACCGCCACCGCCGAGCCGACCGCGACCCCGCCCGCGAAACCGACGGACAACTCCGCCACCATCGCCGCGCTCCGCACCGCCCACCGGCTCCAGGGCCGGCGCCTGGCCACCATCTGCGCCGCCCTGGTCGTCGGGATGCTCGCCCTGTTCAGCGCCTCCGTCCTGCTGGGCGGCGTCGGACGGATCGACACCGCCGACGTCCTGCCCGCCGCGTTCGGGATGCGCACCGGGCTCGCCGACTACGTGATCTTCCAGAACCGGGTGCCCCGCGCCCTGGCGGCGATGCTCTCCGGCGCCCTGTTCGGCCTCTCCGGAGTGCTGTACCAGCGGCTCGTCCGCAACCCGCTGGCCACCCCCGACATCGTCGGCATCTCGGCGGGCGCCGGAGCCGGGGCCACCACCGTGCTGCTGTTCGCACCCACCCTGCCGTACGGGGCACCGCTCGCCGCGATCGCCGGATCGTTCCTGGTGGTGGGCCTGGTGCACCTCCTCAGCTGGCGCGGCGGCATCGACACCTACCGGCTCGTCCTCGTCGGCATCGGACTGAGCGGCGTCTGCACCGCCTACACCAACTACCTGTTCACCGTCGCCGACCAGCACAGCATCGCCGTCGCCCTGCGCTGGCTCGTCGGCAGCGTCAACGACGTCACCTGGGACGGCGTCGGCACCCTCGCCGCCGCCCTGGTGGGCTGCGTCCTGTGCGCCGCGCTGCTGTCCCGTCCGCTCTACGCCATGGACCTCGGCGACGGGCTCGCGACCGGACTGGGCGCCCGGGTCTCCTGGGCCAGGGTCGCCGCACTGCTGCTGGGGGCCGCCGCCGCGGCACTCGCCACCAGCGTCGTCGGACCGATCGGTTTCGTCTCCCTCATCAGCGGTCCGCTCGCGGTGCGACTCGTCGGCGCCGATCGTTCCCTGGGCCTCGCGCCCCTCGTCGGCGCGGTCATCGTGCTCGCCGCCGACGTCCTCGCCCGCAACGCCCCCCTCATCAGCCCGGTGCCCACCGGGGCCCTCACCGCGCTGATCGGCGCGCCCTACTTCGTCTGGCTGATCCTTCGGCGCAGGCAGAAAGCCGTCACGTGACCACCGAGAAACTCCAGGAGCCCCGGCTCGAAGCCCGCGCGGTCAGCGCCGGCTACGGCAAGTCGCTGATCATCCGGGAGCTGTCCCTGCGGATCGCCGAGGGACAGATCACCGCGCTCGTCGGCCCCAACGCCTGCGGCAAGTCGACCCTGTTGAAGTCCATCGCCCGGCTGCTGCCGCTGGCCGGCGGATCGGTGCTCCTCGACGGCGCCGACCTGCACACCCTGTCCACCCGGGACATCGCCCGCAGTCTCGGCATCCTGCCGCAGGCGCCGCTGGCCCCCGAGAGCATCACGGTGGGCGACCTGGTCTGGCGCGGACGCCATCCGCACCGCAGGTTCGGCCAGCGACGCACCGAAGCCGACGAGGTCGTCATCGCCGACGCCCTCGCCGCCACCGGCACCGCCGAGCTGATCGACCGCCCCGTCGAGGAACTGTCCGGCGGTCAGCGCCAGCGCGTGTGGATCGCCCTGGCCCTGGCCCAGGACACCCCCACCCTGCTCCTCGACGAACCCACCACCTACCTCGACATCGCCCACCAGATCGAGGTGATGGACCTGCTGGCCGACCTCAACGAGCGCACCGGCAAGACCATCGTCCTCGTCTCCCACGACCTCAACCAGGCCGCCCTGTACGCCTCGTCCATCGTCGCGATGCGCGACGGACGGATCGTCCGGCAGGGCACCCCGGAAGAGGTCCTCACCGAGGAGACCGTCGCCGAGGTGTTCGGCATGCCCTGCGTCGTCGTGCCCCACCCCCGTTCGGCGCGGCCACAGATCTTCCCGCTGGGACGCCACATCGGCGCCCGGCCCACCGGGGACAGCTCCACCGTTCTCACCGTTCACCCTCAGGAGACACCATGAACCGCCCGACCAGCCCGCTGCGCCGCCGTGGCGCCGTCCGGCTGCTGCTCGCCTCCGCGACCGCCCTCGCCCTGGTCACCGGCTGCGGCAGCTCCGGCGGCGACGACCAGGCGGACGGCGCCGAGGGTTCCGCCGCGGCCGGCGGCCAGGGCTTCCCGGTGAAGCTCACCAGCGCATGGGGCCCCGACGAGGTCAAGGAGCGTCCCGTGCGGGTCGCGACCGTCTCCGACGGGGACACATCCATCGCCCTCGCCCTCGGCCTCGTCCCCGTGATCACCCCGGACGTGGAGGACGGCGACCCCGTCGGCGAGTACAAGCAGCGGGCGCTGGACAAGCTCGGCGTCGACAAGCTGGAGACGTACGACGACTCCGACGGCACGGACTACGAGGCCGTCGCGGCGGCCGACCCCGACATCATCCTCGGCATGAACACCTGGGACATGGACGCGGACCACGCGAAGCTCAAGCCCATCGCCCCCGTCGTCACCTTCAGCGACAAGAAGCACGCCGACACCCTCACCTGGCAGGAGCGACTGACCACCGCGGCCAAGGCCCTGGGGCTCACCGGCGAGGCGGAGAAGGTGATCGCGGCCAACCGCGCGGCGATCAAGGACGCGGCGAAGACCCACTCGGTGCTCAAGGGCAAGACCTACACCTACGCCGTGGTCCACCCCGAGCAACTGACCTTCATGTCCTACGCCGAGCAGGACCCCGGCGTCTTCGAGGAACTGGGTCTGCGCAAGACCGACAAGGCGAAGAACTACACCGCCACCAAGAACGGGGTCAGCCTGGAGAACATCGACCAGCTGGAGGCGGACATCCTCCTGGTCACCTACCCCTTCGGGGACGAGGGGCTGCTCAGCGCCTCCGAACTGGAGAACAACAAGCTGTTCAAGTCCCTCGACGCGGTGCGCGGCGGCAACTTCACCGTGATCCCGTCGGACAACCTCCTGTCCTCCTCCATCGCCTACCCCGACGCGCTCAGCGCCTCCTGGGTCGTCGAGGAACTGGCCCCGCTCCTGGCGAAGGCAGCCGAAGGCAAGAAGTGACCCCGGCACCCCCGGGTACGGAAACCCCGGGGGGAGCGGCCTCAGCCGCTCCCCCCGGGGTTTCCGTTGCACCCCCCCGTCAGCGGTCCGCCACCGTACCCGCGGGCATCGTCAGCACACGGCGCCCCCGGGCGATCGTCTCCGCCCGGTGCGCGATCACCACCAGCGCCCGGTCCCCCGCAGCGGCGGCCAACGCCGACTCGATCCGTGCGGCCGTCTCCCGGTCCACCCCCGCCGTGGCCTCGTCCAGCACCAGCACCGCCGGATCGGCCAGCACCGCCCGGGCCAGCGCCACCAACTGGCGCTCCCCGCCGGACAGCGAGCCCGGCCCGACCGGGGTGTCCAGGCCCTCGGGCAGCGCATCGGCCCACTCCACGAGCCCCAACTCCGCCAGTACGGAACGGACCCGCTGCGGGTCCGGCCGCCCCGGGACCATCGCCAGGTTCTCGCCCACCGTCCCCGCGACCAGGGTCACGTCCTGCGGCACGAGCGCCACCGCCGCCCGGAGCGCCGCCGGGTCCAGTACGGCCAACTCCTGCCCGGCGAACGTCACCGCACCGCGATCCGGTGCGTACAGTCCGGCGAGCAGCTTGCCCACCGTCGACTTGCCCGCCCCGGTCGGTCCGACGACCACCAACCGCTCCCCGGGCGCCACGGTCAGCGACAGCCCGTCCACCACCGCAGCCCCGCTCCCGTAGCCGAACGCGACCTCCGACAGCACCAGCGCCCCGCGCCCGGCGGGCTCCGACCGCTGCCCGGGCAGCGCGACCCGCACGCTCCGGGGCGCGGTCGCCCGCAGCAGGTCCAGCAGCCGCGCCAGCCGCACATGGGCCTCCCTGCCCTCGCCCACCGACCCCGCGAGGTCCTCGAAACGGCCCAGCAGCTCCCGGGTGGCGAGCACGAACACGACGGCGACCCCCACGCTCAGTCGCCCCTGACCCACCAGGACCGCACCCGCCACCAGCAGCCCGGCCAGACAGACCGCCTGGATCAACGCCAGGTAGTCCAGGACCAGTTCGGTACGCACCTGGTGCTCCCGAGCGGCCCGCAGCCGCTCGTTGTCGGCCCGGAAGCGCTCCAGCCACCGGGGCACCGCCCCCGTGATCCGTAGCTGCTCCTGTGCGGGCAGCGACTCCGAGAACCGGGCCGAGACCTCCGTCTCCGCCTCCGCCACCGCCGCGTAGGCGGGTCCGGCCCGGCGGTGGAACCGCCGCACGATCAGCACCGCCGGCGGCAGGAACGCCACCAGCAGCAGGGCCGTCAGCACCAGCGAGTGCGCCGCCAGCATCACCACCGTGAACACCAGCACCAGCGCCGCGGACACCAGGTCCGGCAGCGTCCCCCCGACGAACGACGCCAAGCCGTTCAGCTCCCCGGTGAGGCGGCGCAGCAACTCGCCCCCGCGGTGCGCCTCCACGAACCTGAGCGGCGCCCCGGCCACCACCGCCGTGGCCCGCTCCCGCAGCCCCGCCAGCACCGCCTCACCGACGCGGATCAGCCAGAGGCGGGACGCCCAGGTCAGCAGCCCGGTCGCCAGCACCAGCACCAGCAGGAGCAGCACCCGCGCGGTCAGCGACCCCCGGTCGCCGGACCCGGCGGCGTCCACGACCCGCCCGATCACCGCGGTCACCGCGACGGCCAGCGCCGCAGTGGCCAGATGGAGGACCACGGCCACCGCGAGCGCCCGGCGGTGTCCCCGCAGGAAGGGCGCGGCCCGTCGGAACACCCGCCGCTGGTCCGGCAGTTCGCTCAGCAGGAAGGGATCAGTGGACACGGGTGGATTCCTCGGCGTCGGGTGCGGACGCGCCGGCGACCGGCCCGGACGACAGCCGGACCTCCCGGTCGGCGAGCGCCCGCACGGCGGGGGAGTGGGTGGCGAACACGACGACGGCGCCCCCGGTCGCCCGGCGCAACCGGGCCAGGACCTCCTTCTCGGTGGCCCCGTCCAGTGCGGAGGTCACGTCGTCGAGCAGCAGGACCGGGCTGTGGCGCAGCAGCGCCCGGGTCAGCGCCACCAGTTGGCGCTGACCGCCCGACAGGCCCCGACCCCGTTCGCCGACCTCGGTGTCCCACCCGTCGCGGAGCTGGTCGAGCACCCGGTCGAGACCGCAGTCGTGGGCGGTCGCGTCGAGTGCGGAGCGCGGGTGGTCGCCGCCCAGCAGCAGGTTGTCCAGGACGGTGCCGTGCAGCAGCAGCGGCCCCTCCGGCACCAGACCGACGGTGGCGTACAGGTCGTCCGGGTCCGCGTCGTCCAGCGGGACCCCGGCGAGTTCCACCGTGCCGTCGGCGGGGACCAGCCGGGCCATCGCGCGCAGCAGGGTGCTCTTGCCGCAGCCGGTGGGCCCGGTCAGCGCGATCCACTCGCCGGGCACCGCCGTGAGGTCCAGCGGCCCGATCGGTGCCCGCCCGGGGTGTCGGACCGTCAGCCCGCGCACCCGCAGCCCGCCGGAGCGGGGCAGCGCCGGGCACCGGCGCGGCGGGGGCGGCAGGGCGAGGACCTCACCGATGCGTCCCGCCGCGACGAGTGCTTCGGCGCGCTCGCCCAGCCGTGCGGTCATCACGGTGACGGCCACGGACACCGTGCCCATCCACAGGACGAAGGTCGTCAGCGCGCCGACGGTGAGCCGACCGTCCTGGACCGCGAGGCCGCCCGCCCACAGTCCGGCCGCCACTGCGAGCAACGGCACCACGGTCGCCGCCGCTTCCCACGGCGCGCCGACCGCGGCCAGCCGCCGGGTGCGCCGGGTGACCTCCGCACTGTGCCGGTGGTGCCGGTCCACCAGGTGCCCTTCCGCGCCGACCCCGCGCAGCGGCAGCAGCGACGACAACAGTTCCTCGGCCGCCGATGACCGCCGTCCGTGCGCTTCGGCGAGGGCCCGCGCGCGGCGCGCGTAGCGGGGCGGGAACACCCGGTTGAGCAACAGCAGCACCGGCACGGTCAGGGCGGCCACCAGCAGCAGCAACGGGTCGAGCCCGGCGATCGCCGGCACCAGGACGACCCCGGTGATCCCGATCACCACCCAGGCGGTCAGTCCGTGCACCCACGTCAGGACGGTGTCCACGTCCCGGGTGGCCCGGTCCGTCAGGTCGCCGAAGCCGTCGGTGCGGCGCCGCACGGTGTCCGTGTCGAGGGAGAGGATCGCCCGCAGCAGCCGCACCCGCAGCCAGGTCCCGGCCCGGGCCTCGGCGAGGTTGGTCCACAGCTGCCAGCCCCGCATCCCCGCGTACTCCACGCCGGCGGCCGCGACGAACGCGGCGGCCCACCAGGCCGCGCTCCCCACCGCTCCTTCGACTCCGGCGTCGAGGGAGCGGCCCAGCAGCCAGGGCAGGGCCAGGAAGGCGCATTGGCGCAGCGCCGCCCAGCAGACGGATCGCACGAGGTCGCCGCGGACCCGTGACAGGCACTGCCGCAACAGTCGGGGCGGGGGCACGGCGGGACGCTGGCTCACGTGGGTGATCATCCTCGGGGCGCGGGAACGGGGTACGGGTGCCACCCGGCGGTGTCACGGGCCGGGGCCACCGCCGTTCACCGTAGGAGCGGGCCGTTCGCCGTGGTCCAAGGGACAGCGCCGGCCCGTGAAAGCGGGCGGCCGACTCGTCGGCCGGGCCCGCCGTAGGCACCCGGGTGGCACGGACCGGACCCGCCGGTTGGATCGGCCGGCCCCCGCCGCGCCTAGCCTGGTCGGCGGGTCGGACGGCCCCCGTCCCCCCGGTGCCCTGCGGTCACCGCGGCGGGGGCCGTCCGTTACGGGACGCCGGCCCGCCCGTCCCGCGGAGACGGCCGGCCCCCGGGCCGCACCGGTATCGCGACGGCCCCCGTTCGACAGCGCCCCACCACCCAGGCCAAGGAGCCCCGAATGCCAGCGCGCAGCCCCCGTCCGGTCGCCACCTTCCCCATCGTGCTCAGGGAACTGACCGTGCTGCGGGTCAGGGACCTCACCCCCGGGATGCGTCGAGTGACGCTGGGCGGCCCGCAGCTCGGCGCGTTCCGCAGCGGCGACATCGAACTGCCTGCGCTGCGCACGGAGGGCTTCGACGACCACGAAGTTCTTCTTCGGCGAGCCCGGCGAGCCCGACGCGCCCGACGCGCGGCCGGTGCTGCCCCGACAGAAGGTCGGCAGCCTCGACTGGCCCGAGGACGAGCGGCCGATCGCCAAGGACTACACACCGGTCCGGTTCGACCCGGAGGCGGGGGAGATCGACTTCGACTTCGTCCGCCACGAGGGCGGCATCGCCTCCACCTGGGCGGAGCACGTCGAGCCCGGCTCCGTCACCTGGATCGCGGGACCCAAGATGTCCCACGGCCACCCCGAGAACAGCGACTGGCTGCTGGCGATCGGTGACGAGACCGCGCTCCCCGCGATCGGCCGCTGGCTCGCGGAGATGCCGGCGGGGACCCGCGCCCGGGTCCTGGTGGAGGTGGGCGAGGACAGCCATCGACAGGAGCTGCCCACCCGGGCGGACGCCGAGATCACCTGGCTGTCCCGCGGGGGCGCCCCGGCCGGCAGCACCGACCTCCTGGAACGGGCGCTGCGGGACCTGGAGTGGCTGCCGGGCACCGTGTTCGTCTGGGTGGCGGGGGAGACGCTGACGCTCAAGGGCATCCGCCGCCACCTCACCCTGGAGCGGCAGGTTCCCCGGGAGCAGCTGCACATCACCGGCTACTGGCGCCGGACCGCCCCCGTACCCGCACCGGAAGGGGCCCCGGACGCCGTCGGTGACGCCGAGCCGGCCGATGCCGTCACGGAGCCCGACGAGCCCGAGGCGCACGAGCGGCTGCACGAACTCACCGACCTGGCCCCGGGGTACGCGATCCGCGCGGCGGTGACCCTCGGACTGTTCGACCTGGTGCACCACGGGCTGCGGGACCCCGCCGAACTGGCCCGCCGCTGCGAGGCCGATCCGGAGGTGTTCTCCGCGCTGCTCGCCTATCTGGTGGGCATCGACGTCCTCGACTTCGGCCCGGACGGCGTGCGGCTCACGGAGGTCGGCGAGGAACTCGTCGAGGACGACCACTCGGCCGACGAGTACCGGCTCGACGGGGCGCAGGCCGCGTTGGACCTCTCGCTGTCCGGCCTGCTCGACGCCGTCCGGGGCAGGGGCGGGCGGCAGTTGACGGCGTCCGGTGTCCCGCTTGCCGAGGCGATGCGCGAGGACGAACGCCTCGGCGGCTCCGCGCGGACCCTCGTCGAGGAGGAGGCGCTGTGGTTCGCGCCCGGGGTGGTCACCGCGCATGACTGGGCCGCTGCGGGCACCCTCACGGCCGCCGGTCACGGAGTCGGTTCCCTGGCGAACGCGCTGCTCAAGGCGGTGCCGGGGCTGCGGATGCGGATCGCGGCGCTGCCCTCGGCGCTGCGCGTGCTCAGGGAGCAGGTCCTCGACACGGACGTCCTGGCCCGGATCGATCTCGTCCCGCAGACCGGGCCGGTGCCCGGCGGCAGCGACACGGTCCTGTTGTCGCGGCTGCTGGACTGGTTGCCCGACGAGGACGCCGTGCACGCCCTGCGGGAGGCCGCCGAGGGGTTGCCGGAGGGCGGCACCCTGGTGCTGGTCGAGCAGGTCAGGCCCGAGGGCACTGCGGGCGACCCGGCGGCCTTCGCCGATCTGGACACGGCCCTGCACCACCTCCGGCTGACCTGCGCCTTCGGCTCGGGCGTGCGCACGGCCAGCGCCCTGTCCGCGCTCGCGGCCCGCGCCGGGCTCGGCGTCCGCGCGAGTCACGACGTGGGCTGGGACCACCGCCTGCTGGTCCTGGACCCGGCCGGCGAGGCGTAGGACACCGCTGCCCGGGCGCGGCCACCACCCGGGCGCCGGGTGCCGGTCGTCACGGGAGCGCCGTCGCCGGTGGCTCCCGGTGGCCGAGGAGGCGGGCGGGCGTCACGTGCCGCCGGTGGACCAGGACGTCGAACCACTCCGCCAGCGAACCGCCCGTCATGTGGTGCCCGCTGTCGTCGTCCGGGTCGTACGCCGGGCCGACGGTCCGCAACGTCACGGTCCCGGCCAGCCAGTCGGCGACCGGCTGCGGAGCCTGCGCGCGCAGGTCCAGCAGGTAGTCACCCGTGGTGTCGTCGTCCAGCACCGACTCCACCAGCGACGGTCCGGGCTCGGGCACCCGGTGGGGCGGGGCGTCGGTGTACGTGGCGAGTTCGCCGCGACCGAAGGTGAACCCGATCGACAGGTACCGGTCCCCGAGTCCGTCGTGGAGGTGGCTGCCCGCGTTGCGGGACGCACTCGCCGGGTTCGGCGGGAAGCTGATGGTCCGCGTGGGCGCCTTGGCGGCGTGCGAGCCGGAGGTCCAGAACAGCGCTGCGTGCCCCGTGTGCCGGTGCCACCACTGGACGTTCTCGGCGAAGGCCCGTTCGTAGGCGGCCATGTTGTGCGGGTCCAGCGGATCGTCGTCGTGGTCGTGGAGTTCGTAGTACTGGACGATCACCCGGGCGTGGTGCAGGGCCCACGCATGTCCGTCGTGGCCGGGCGCCCCCGCCACCAGGGCGTGCGCGGCTCGGGCCAGGTCGACCCACGCCCCTCGGTCCGGCAGGGCCCGGAAGCGCCGGGTGTGGGCCGACACCTCGCCCCGCGGGCGGAGGTCGGCGTAACAGGACGCCAACGCGTCCAGCAGCTCGGGGGCGGCCCGCCGTACGTAGTCGGTCACCGTGTCGTAGGCCGAGGGCCCCGTCTCGTGCGGGCTGACCCCGACGAAGCGGACGGGGTTCTGGGGACGGCCCTCGTTGAAGGCGCGCATCCACCGGACGAGGGCGAGCACCTCCTCGGTCCGGGAGAACGGCTCCGCGGCGCTCAGCAGCGCCTCGGGGTCCCCGGCGCCGGTGCGCACGTAGGCGTCGAGCCGGACGCCGAGCGTCCAGTCCTGGTCGAAGGCGACGGCACGGAACCCGGCCGTACCGATCAGCAGGGCGGCGATGCGTGCCTGGAGCGCGAAGACCTCGTGCGCTCCGCGGGTCCCCGCGCCGTAGCCCACCACGGCCGTCCGCTCGGTGAGCACGTCCAGGAGGGGTCGCAGGTCGTCCAGGGGTGCCAAGAGGTCCACGGTGGTCAGGGGGCGCGCCGTCTCCCTGATCCAGCGCCGCACCGCGGTGTGTTGTTCCGGCGGGGTCGTCATGGGGCCACTCTCGGACCTCAAGATCGGTTGAGGTCAACCCCCGTCGGGAGTGGGGTGGGGCCCGCCCGGCGGTTCGGTACGGCCGGACGGGCCCCTGGGCGGAACGGCTCAGTGTTTGAGCAGGAAGGTGAAGTCGTGGGAGAGCTTGCCGCTCAGGCGAACCGTCGACACGAGCTTCCCCACGGCGATCAGCCGCTCGACCTCGGCTCGCGGAAGACCGAAGCCTTCGGCGATCAGTCGTACCGGCCGCACGGGTATCCGTGCGGCGAAGCGGACCGCGACCTCGATCGCCTCGCCCTCCGGCGCCTCGCCCTCCGGTCGATCCGGCCCGCTGCCGTCGAGGCGCCAGGCGCCGTCCCAGCCGAGGGCGAGGCGATTACGCCGCAGTACGGCGGGGTCCTGGAGCAACTCGGCTGTCAGGGCCGCATCGTTGACGTGCAGCAGGTTCAGGAGGTCGGGGCGTACGGAACGCACGTTGACCCGTTCCAGCACGGTGATCTTGGTGGTGTCCCCGCACTCGGTGCACCGGCGGCAGCACGGTAGCGGCTCACGAGGGTGCGGTTCCACGGGATTTCGGGCGGGCGAGGCAGCCCCGCGAGCGGAACGGCCGCCTCCTCTGACTGTGATTCAGATCACTCCCTCATTGGAAGGGAAAGTGAGTGAACATTGCGCAAACGCACCGGAGTTGCCCGGGCCGTCCGCCGACCGGCTGGTCGGAGCCCGGGCATCCGAGGGGCGGCGAAGATCAACGTTGCAGGGCAAACCCCGGATGCCGATCAGTAATGGGCAAAACCCGGAAGATCCCCATGGCAAATTCGAATTGCCTTTGCACACCTCGCTGTTCAGATCAGTCCTGCATGGTGACGTGCGCAGTGCAGCGCACCCCCGACGGACGACTCCAGGGCGAACAGGGAGCGACCGCCGGTCGACAGGTGAGGGGAACAGAACCGTTCATGACCACGAGACTTGCCGCGGACACCAGCAGGGCGGCCGACCCGGTCGCGGTGCCGCGACCTCGCACCACGGCCCCGCTCCACGAGGCCGCACCGGCGGGCGGCGTGACCCACGCCGGCCGTGACCGGGACGGAGGGGAAGGCCGGTGATACAGAACCACGGCCCCCGTACCCCTCGACGCGTCACGCCGATGCCCCAGCCCCCGCCGATCGACTTCTCGGCGTTCCACCAGATGCACCGCCCGTCCTACCTCCGCTACGCACGCGCCTTCCTGCGCAACCACGCGGACGCGGAGGAGGCCGTCGACGCCACCTTCGAGCGACTGCTGACCAAATGGGCCCAGGTCCTGAGCAGCGACAACCCCGACCGGTACGCCTGGGCCGTGCTGCGCAACCACGTCGCCGACCACCTGCGGCGCGGACACCGGCACGTCCAGCCCCTCGACGAGGCGGCCTTCGACACGGTCGCCCTGCGCACCAGCATCGACCGCTTCGCCCAGCTGGAGGAATCCCTCACCCTCATGGGGGCCGTACGCCAACTGCCCGAACGCCAACAGGACGTCACCGTCCTGCGCTACCTCCTCGACCTGCCCACCGACCGCATCGCCTACGAACTCGGCATCTCCCAGGCAGCCGTGCGCTCCAGCGACCGGCACGCCCGGCGCAGGTTGCGGGAGATACTGGGCCCCGACCGCTCCACCATGGGGGGAGGCTCCGATGCGTGACGACCTACTGGACCGCTTGTCCCGGGCCCGTCTCGTCGACGACGGGCCCTGCACCCGTGCGGAGATCGCCGCCGCCGAGGCGCGGATCGTGGCCCGCGCCATCGACCGGTCCGGTACCGCGGCGGCGGATACCTGCGCCACCCGGACGGACGACGACCGACGGGCCGCCTCCGGCCAGTTGACCACCCTGTGCGAGACGGTCGTCACCCACGCCGCGTTCGACCGGCTGGAGGAGTTCCTCGCCCAGGCGATGCCCGAACCGGACGGGGCGCTGCTCCTCGGGTGCTTACTGCAACTGACCGACGGCGACGAGGCCGCCCGGTTCTGGTGGCAGTACGCGGCCGGAGCGGGGGAGCGCACCGCCGGGTACTGCCTCTACCTGCACCACCTGTCCCTCGGCGAGGTCGCGCCGGCCAGCTGGTGGTACGTCCAGCAGAAGGCTCCGGCCCGGTCGGCGGAACCCGTCCGCGAGCCGGCCGCCCGGCTGCCCACCGAACTGTCCGAGGTGCTGCGCGACCTCGGGGCGGCGGACGCCAGTCTGGACACCACCCTCCGCGTCCTGAACGCGCTCCGGGTCAGGGCGGGTTGGCGGGTGCCCGCGATGGTCTGCGCGGTGTTGGACTACATACCCGCCGCAGTGGCCTGGGTCGACGAGGACGTCGAACTCCCGCTGCCGGAACCGGGGTTCACCGAACGCATCCGCAGATTGACCGGTGAATCGCCCCGGTCCGACGACGCCACCCGCGGGGAGTCCGACCTCCCGGCCCGGCCCCGGTCCCTGCCCGGTGGCATCGCCTCGGCGGCCCGCCGGCGGTGCGCCCGGTAGCCCCCGGCGCCCGGTGCGGCCAGGTCGAGTGCCCCCCCGTCCACGACAGCTCCGTCCCGATGGCCCACCCGGACTCCTCCCCGGCGACGGGCCCGGGCCGGGACTGGTCCGGACGGGCGGCGGCCAGTCGCCTGATCACCCGGCCGACGTCGTGCCACTGGTCCTGCACGGGTCGGTCGTGGCAGCGTGGTCGGGTCAACTCGCCGAGGACGGCGGGACGTCCCCGGCCGCGGCCGGTTACGGAAGGGATGGAGCGCCCGATGGCGGCAGGTACCGAGACGGCGTACTTCAGCGCGACGCACACGGAGCGTGATCTCCCGCCCGGCCATCCCTGCGCAGGCGTGGCGCACAGTCACCTGTGGACCGTCACCCTGGAGGCCGTGTCCCCGAACGGTTCCGCCGAGGACCTGACCGACCGGGACCGGGCCGGGTGCGCCGAGTTCGCCGCATGGGCCCAGCGATGTCTGGACGGCACCCATCTCAATGCCGTCGCCGTCGAGCTGTGCCACCGGGCGGGCCCCGAGGAGCTGGCCCGCTGGGTGTACCGGCAGTGGTCGGCCCGGCTGCCGGTGCGGGAGGTCCGGGTCCAGGGCCCGTACAGCGGGAGCTACGGCGCCGCGGTCCTCGCCTCCTGACCGAGCGGCCCCCCGGACACTCAGGCGCCCCCCGGCCTCCCGTCTGCGAGGATGATGCGTACGCAAGCAAGGAGGAGGCAGCAGTGTCGGGTGCGGAGCCGGTGGTGTCCCGGGGGTTCAAGGTCGGGGTGTGGCGGGCCTACATGGAGGTCCACAACGAGGTGCTGTCCGCCATCGAACGGGAGTTGGCGCAGCGGCACCGGCTGTCCGTCAGCGAGTTCGACGTCCTGGTGAACATCCCGCTGGACGGGACCCGGCTCAAGGACCTCAAGCAGCGGGTCGTCCTCACCCAGAGCGCGATCAGCCGTCTCTTCGACCGCCTCGCCGAACGGGGCCTGGTGTTCCGCAGCCCGCTGGCCGAGGACCAGCGCGGGGCGGTGGTCAAGCTGACGGAGGAGGGGCGCAAGGTGCTGCGCGCCGCCGTCCGCACCAACACCGAGGTGGTGGAGCGGACCTTCGCCGGCAAGCTGTCCACCGAGGAGCTGCGCGCGCTGCACGGCATCGTGACCCGGCTGAAGGGGACGGACGCCCCCGACGCCTGACGCCCCCGACGCCTGCCCCCCGACCTCTGGCACGTCCGACGCTCGGCAGGTCCACCGCGTGACGCGCCGTGTGTGACCCAGATCACCCAGCGATGTCGATCGACCGCGGGAATGACTGCCCACCCTTCAGGGTTATGGTGCTTGCGCAAGCAACAAAAAGCGCCAAGCCGGGACCGCATCGGCGGCCCCACCCAAGGAACGGGACACCATGAGCAGCAACAGCTACCTCACCCACCGCCTGACCCCCGAGAACACCGGGATCCTGCTGGTCGACCACCAGGCGGGCCTGATCCTCGGCGTGCAGGACCACGACCAGAACGAGGTCCGCCGCAACGCCCAGGCCCTCGCCCGCACGGCCAAGGTCTTCGGCCTCCCCGTCGTCGCCACCACCTCCGCCCCGCAGGGACCCAACGGCCCCCTCCTGCCCGAACTGGTCGCCGAGCTGCCCGAGGGCGCCCCGATCATCCACCGCAGCGGCGAGGTCGACGCCTTCGACGACCCGAGGTTCGACGAGGCCGTTCGGGCCATGAACCGGCCCAACCTCGTCATCGCCGGTGTGATCACGGACGTCTGCTTGATGTTCGCCTCGCTGTCCGCCCTCGGTCGCGGCTACCAGGTCCACTCGGTGACGGACGCCTCCGGCACCACGAACAAGCTGGCCCGTGAGACCTCGCTGCTCCGCCTCCAGAACGCGGGCGCGACCCTCAACAGCACGGTCGGGGTCATCTCCGAGCTGCTGCGCGACTGGAAGAACCCCGGCGGCCCCGGCACCGCCGACATCTTCAGCAACCTGGCCATGCCGTTCTACGGCGCGGTGATGGCCAGCCACTCCTCTGCGAGCGGCAACCAGGGCTGAACCCGACGCCCGGCGCCTTCCCGCACGGCCGACGAAGTCCGTACGGGAAGCGCCGGGCCGCCCGCCTTCGCATCCACTGCGAGTCGGCGGGTTGCCCAAATCCCTCCAGGGGCACTACACATGACGTCACGTCAGACCTGCTGAGGGAGTAGCGACCGTAGTGGCCAACCCGAATTTGCTGCAAGGGGCGCACGTACTGGCCTTCCGGATCTTCCGGGTACGCCTGCTCTGGGCCCTGATCCTGGCGCTGGCCCTGTTCCGCGTGCTCACCGTGACCCAGGCCGTGCTCGGCGCACTGGGCGTCGCGGTCGCGCTGATGGTCGTCCGGTGGCGCATCCGAAAGGCCTTGGCGCCGAACTTCAGTGCCGTGTGCCGGGTCCCGGCGCCCGGCCGGACGCTCCTCGCCTACGCCGGCGCACAGCGGGTGATCCGGGTCGGCGACCCGGCCACCGGGAACGTCCACCGGATGCTCTGGGGCCACCGGGGATGGGTGAACGCCCTGTGCGCGGTCGAGATCGACGACCGGACCCTGCTGGCCTCCGGCGGGAACGACCGCACGGTACGCCTGTGGGACCCGGACACCGGGGAACAGGTCGCCGTCCTCCAGGGCGCCCGAGCCGCGGTGGTCGGCGTGTGCCGCGCCCGGTCCGGCGGCCGGTCCCTGGTGGTGGGCGGCGCCCAGGACGGCACCCTCCATGTGTGGCGACCGGACACGGGTGAGATCGTCCACTCCCTGCCGTCCGGGGCCGGCGAGATCCTGAGCGTCTGCGCGGTGGAGTCCGAGGGGCGGGAACTCTTCGCCTCCGCCCATGCGGACGGCACGGTACGCCTGTGGGACCCGGACGCGGGCCGGCAGGTCCGGGTCCTCACCGGACACCAGGGCTGGCCCAACGCCCTGTGCCCGATCCGGACCGCCGACGGCGTTCTGCTCGCCTCGGCCGGCGCCGACCAGACGGTACGACTCTGGAACCCCGCCACCGGCGAACAAGTGCGCTCGATGCGGGACGACTTCGGCTGGCTGCACGCGCTGTGCGAGGTCACCGTCGACGGCCGTCCCCTCCTCGCCTCCGGCGGCGACGGCCCCGGGGTGAAGCTCTGGGACCCGGACACCGGGGAACACCTCGGCACCGTCGGCGGGGCCGCCCACCTCTTCGGACCGTTCGGCTGCGGCTGGGTCCGCACGCTGTGCCAGATCGAGGTCGACGGCGTCCCCCGGATCGCGACCGGCGGGTACGACAAGCGGGTGGAGACCTGGCACCTCACGACCTGACGGTGCCCGGCCGGCGGTACGACGCACGTCGGGCCGGGTGCGGAGAACCGCACCCGGCCCGACGGCACCGCGATCGATCAGCCCTCGGTCCAGCCGTGGTTCTTGCCGAACTGGAGCAGGCCGCGCCGGATCTGGAGGATCTGGTCCCCGGTCAACGAGGGCGCCGAGGACAGCAGCACCTCGGTGACGTCATGGACGAACTCCTCAGCCGTGAGCACGTCGCACAGCGTGTCGTCGTCCACCTGGACCTGGCGGGTGACACCCGAACCGGACGACCCTGCGCTGCGCAGAGGGGCCGGGACGACCGCTCCCTCGGCGAGCCGCACGTCCGAGGCCTTCGGACCGCGCTCCCCCTCCTCGATCACGAACTCGACCGTGAGCCCCGGGCGCATCTGCTGCTCCGGGATCAGTAGGTCATTGACGTGTACGAAAACGTCCTCGCCGCCGTTGTCGGGCGCGATGAACCCGTACCCGCGCAAACCGTCGAAACGCACCACATTACCGGCAACCATGCCGTCACCCCCACAGAAGACCGGGCCACGTGCCCGGGCGAACACCACAGGTGAGGGAGCGTACGCGAGTGGCGGCGACGTGTACACAGAGCGCGGGAGAACCGGGTGTGCGCACCCCACCCGTGTGGCAGAGTCGAGCGCGGCGCCGACCGGGCCCGCCCGGCACGGCGCCGACCCGGTCCGGAGGCGTTCCGCGGGGGCGATGAGGGGGCCATGTGGCGCGGGTGATCGACGACCGCTTCGAACTGCTGGACCGGCTCGGTGGTGGAGGCATGGGCTTGGTGTGGCGGGCGCGTGACCTGGCCCTCCACCGTGAGGTGGCGCTCAAGGAGGTGCGTCCGCCCGACCCCGCGCTCGCCGCCCATGACCCGGGCATCGCCCGCGTCCGGCGCGCCCGGGTGCTCCGCGAGGCCCGGGCGCTCGCCCGCATCGTGCACCCGCACGTGGTCACCATCCACCACATCGTGGACGGCGGCGAGGACACGTATCCGTGGCTCGTGATGGAACTCGTCACCGGCGGCTCGCTCCAGGACCGCTTCGACCGCGGCCCCCTCGCCCCCGCCGAGGCGGCCGGCATCGGCCGCGGTGTCCTGGCGGGACTGCGGGCGGCGCACGCGGCGGACATCCAGCACCGGGACATCAAGCCGCCCAACATCCTGCTGCGGCCCGACGGGAGCCCGGTCCTCACCGACTTCGGCATCGCGGCCGTCACCGGCGCCACCGTGCTCACCGCCGCCGACTCCTTCATCGGCACCCCCGACTACATGGCGCCCGAACGGGTCGCGGGCGAGGACGGCGGCCCCGCCGCCGACCTCTGGTCGCTCGCCATGACGCTGTACGTCGCCGTCGAGGGGCACCATCCGCTGCGGCGCGGCAGCACCCTGGCCACCCTCGCGGCGGTGCTCAGCGAGGACGTACCGCCGCCGCGCGCCGCCGGAGCGCTGACCGAGGCCCTGACCTCCGTACTCGTGCGGGACCCGTCGCAGCGACCCGACGCGGCAGCGCTGGACCGGATGTTGGCCACGGCACAGCACGCTCCTACGGTGGCCCCCGCAGAGGATCGCGCGACCTACCAGTTGATCCCGCCCCGGTCGACCGCACGCCCTTCGGCGCAGGCCGCGGAGCAGGGGCCGCCGTCCGCGGTCCGGCGCAGGCCGGCGCTGCTCTACGCCTCGGCGCTCGGCGCCACCGCACTGGCCGGCGCCCTGCTGTGGGCGCAGTTACCCCTGGGCGGGGGCGGGACGGAGGGCGAGAAGCCACCCGAGTCCAGCCACCGGCAGATCAACATCGGCATCAAGACGGACCAGCCCGGCATCGGATTCCGTGAGCCGGACGCAGACCCCACCGGCTTCGACGTGGACACGGCCAAGTACATCGCCGAGGAACTGGGCTACGCGCCGGACGAGATCACGTGGGTGAGCCTGTCCGGCGCCGAGCGTGAAGAGTCGCTCCAGGACCGCTCGGTCGACCTGGTCGTCGCCGCAATCACCATCAGCGAGAAGCGGGAGGAGGTCGTCGACTTCGCGGGGCCGTACCTGATCGCCCACCAGGACGTGCTGACCCGCGCCGACGACCCCTCCATCAGCTCGGCATCGGCCCTCAACGGCAAGAAGATCTGCTCGGTGACCGGCTCCACCTCCGCGCGGAACATGGAGACGCAGATCGCCCCCGGGGCGCAGGTCGTGACCCGCCCGGACCACGACGACTGCCTCACGGACCTGGCACAGGGGATCGTGGACGCGGTCACCTCCGACGACGTGCTCCTCGCCGGATACGCTGCCGAGACACCGGACGCCTTCCGGCTCGGCGGCTTCCGGCTGACCGAGGAGCGTTACGGCGTCGGCCTCCCGAAGGACAGCCCCCACAAGCCGAGGGTTCAGGCCGCGTTGAAGGAGATGGTAAACGACGGATACTGGGAGGAGTCGTTGAAGAGGAACCTCCCGCTGCTGACGACGGCCACCCGGCCGTCCCTCTGAGCGGGACCGCGCCCGCTCAGTCGAACCGGGGCCCGTCGGGGTACGCGCGCTTCAACTCGTGGAACCCGGGAACCCCCGCCAACAGCAGGTAGCCATCCCACAGGCGTCCCGCGGCCTCTCCGGTGGGGGCCGGTGAGACGACCGGGCCGAAGAACCCGGTGCGTCGACCGTCCGCCCCGGTGACCGCCAGCACGGGGGTGCCCACGTCGGGACCGACCAGCGCCATGGCCTCGGCGTGCGAGGAGCGGACGGCCCCGTCGTACGCGGTGGACCAGGCCGCGTCGGCGAGCTCCGGGGGCAGGCCGGCGTCGGTGAGGGCGCCCGCGAGGTTCCCCCAGTCCCCGTGCAGATGGAACCGGTCACCCATCGCGGTGAACAACGCGCCGAGCGCCTGCGGCCCGTACTGCTGCTCGGCCGCGGCGCACACCCGTACGGACGCCCACAGGTAGTCCCCCCAGTCGCCCTCCGGGTCGTCGTCCCGGTGTTCGTTGAGCACCGACAGGCTCATCACCCGCCAGCGGACGGTCACCGGGCGCACCCGGCCCACCTCCACCAACCAACGCGAGGTGATCCACGTGTAGGGACAGACCGGGTCGAACCAGAAGTCGACGGTGCGCGGTTCGGTCATCCGAGCGGCTCCTCGTGTTCCGGGACGGCCCCCGCGGCCCCCTGCCGAGGCTACCGCCGCGCTGCACGCCCCACCGTGCCGGGCGCGGTCACCACCGGTCCCAGTGCAGGACCTGGTCGCGGGGGACCCGACGGGCCGGCTTGAAGTCGGTTCCCAGGGTGAAGGCCAGCGGAATGAACGCGGCCAGCATCACCTCCTCGTACGGCACCCCGAGGGCGTCGGCGAGTTCCTCCTCCAACGGCCCCTGCGCCGTCGTCCAGACGGTGCCCAGCCCGCGCGCCCGTGCGGCGAGCATGAAGCTCCACACCGCCGGCAGGATCGACCCCCAGGTGCCGGACTGGTCGAGGACGGAGGCGTGGTCGGTGCGTCCCTCGATCGCCGGGATGACGAACGCGGGTACGCGGTGGACGTTCTCGTAGAGGTGCCGCAGGCCTTCCGAGATCCGTTCCATGGAGTCGGGGTGGGCGTACATGCGTTGCACGTCCCGTTCGGTCAGCGGTTGCCCGCTCGCGGTGGTCAGTGCCCGGCGGAAGATGTCCCCGACCGCGCGACGCCGCTGCGGATCGGTGACGACGACGAAGTGCCAGCGCTGTCGGTTGCGGCCGGTCGGTGCCTGCGTCGCCAGGTCCACGCACTCCTCGATCAGGGTGCGCGGGACCGGGCGGTCCAGGTCGAGCCGCTTGCGCACGGCGCGGGTGGTCGACAGCAGCTCGTCGGGGGTGAGTTCCAGGGTCATGGTCGTCTCCTCGGTGATGCGCCGGTCGGTGCCGGCGCGGGTGGTGGCGGCCGGTCAGCCGGCGGCCCGGGCCCCGGTGGGAGTGGTGCGGACCCGCAGGCCGAAGTGCGCCAGTGCCGCTCCGAGCAGGGAGAAGCCGCCGGCCGCGAGGAAGGCGAGCCGGTAGCCGTCGGGGCCCGGACCGCCCGTGGCGAGCAGCGAGGCCAGCACGGCCACCCCGATGCCGGCGCCGATCTGCACGGACGAGGTGATCAACCCGGACGCCAGGCCCTGTTGTTCGTCGGGCAGGGCGCCGACGGCCGCGATGTTGAGGCTGGGGAAGGAGAGCCCGTTGCCCACCCCGTGCACCAGGAGCGCCGGTAGGAGCACGGAGGCGTAGTCGGCCTCGGCGTCGGCCCGGAGGAAGAGCAGGATGCCGGCGGCCTGGACCAGCATCCCCACCGCCGCCGTCCGTCCGAGTCCCCAGCGGTCGATCAGTCGTCCGGCGAAGCGGGCGGTCACCACGATGGCCAGCCCCATCGGGACGATGCCCAGGCCGGTCGACAGGGCCCCGTAACCCTGCACTTGTTGAAGGTGCAGGACGGCGGCGAACTGCCAGCCGATCGTCGCGCAGGCCCAGGCCGCTGCGGCCAGGTTGGCGGTGGCCAGGGTGCGCGACCGGAACACCCGCAGCGGGACCAGAGGGAGTCGCTGCCGGTGCTCGACCGCCACGAAGGCGACCAGGAACAGGGCGGCGAGCACACCCGCCCCGCCACTGGTCTCGGTCAGCGCGTACACCAGGAGCAGCACTCCCGCGGTGACGGTGGCCGCCCCCGCCACGTCGAAGCGCCGGGCCTCGGCGGGGATCGGTCCGTCCTTCGGCAGCACCCTCGGTGCGAGGAGCAGGACCAGCAGGGCGATCGGCACCGGGACGAAGAACACCAGCCGCCAACTGACCTCGGTCAGCAGCCCGGAGGCGACGAGCCCGCCGCTGTACCCGGTGGCGCCGGCCAACGCGTAGGCGCCCAGCGCGCGGTTGCGCCCGGCGCCCTCGGTGAACGTGGTGGTGATCAGGGACAGGGCGGCGGGGGCGGTCAGCGCGGCGGCCAGCCCCTTGACCACCCGTGTGACGACCAGTGACCACCCCTCGGAGAGGAGTCCCCCGGCCAGGCTCGCGCCCGCGAAGACCGCCAGGGACAGCAGGAACACCCGGCGACGGCCCAGGAGGTCCGCCACCCGGCCGCCCAGCAGCAGGAAACCGCCGTAGGTGACCGCGTACCCGGACACGAGCCATTGCAGCGTCCCCTCGGACAGGGACAGGTCCCGTCCCACGGCGGGCAGGGCCACCCCCATCAGCGACAGGTCCATCGCGTCCAGGAACACCGCGGTACACAGCAGGGTCAGGACCGCCCGCTCGTTGCCGCCGGGTCCGTTCATGGTCGACCTCCATCTGAGCGCCAATCATCTGCGGGAAGATGATTGGCGATCATACGAAGATGACGCGTGGCGCGCAAACGATCTGTGGACAGACGGTTCCTGGTAGGGTCGCCGCGAACGGGGAGCACAGGAGGAGAGACCGCATGGTGCCCAGGACCGCGGACCGCGCGCAGGTCGCCTACTTCCCGAGGCTCGCCGCCCAGCGGTTGGACATCGCGCTGTGCCGGGCCTCCGCGGCGGTGGCCCGGGCCGCCGACGCCCGGGCGAACGAACTCGGCCTCGGAGTCGGGCACCACCTGGTGCTCAAGATGCTCGCGGAGGTCGGCCCCTGTTCGCAGCGCGTCCTCAGCGACGAACTGCGCATCGACCGCAGCGTCATGGTCGGCCTCTGCGACACCCTGGAGCAGGCCGGCCACGTACGGCGCGAGCGGGACGCCGAGGACCGTCGCGCCTACGCCGTCACCCTCACCGACCCGGGGCGCGAGGTGCTGGCCCGCGCCGAAGGCGCCCTCCCCGGATTCCTGGACGGCACCTTCCAAGCGCTCGATCCCGAAGAGCGCGAGCAACTCTCCTTCCTCCTGCGCAAGTTGCTTCAGATCCACCCCTGAGCGGGTGCGCCGCCCCGGCGCACCCGGCTGTGGGCCCCGAAGCGGCGCCGCGGGGCGCCCCGGGAGTGCGGGGTCTGGTCGTCAGCCGCCGAAGGCGGCCCGGTTCTCCCGGACCCACCGGGCGAAGGTGCGGGCCGGCCTGCCGGTGACCTCTTCCACGGTGGGCAGCGCGGTGCGACCGGCCGCCGGCGGCCGGGTCCGCATCATCACGAAGAACGCGATGTCCTCCTCGGAGAAACCCTGTTCGCGCCAGCCGGTGACGATCTCGTCCCTGCTCAACTCGACGTACCGGACGTCACGTCCCAGCACCTCGGAGATCACCCGCACCTTCTCCGGTGCCGTCAACGCCTCGGGGCCGGTCAGCCAGTACTCCTTCCCGGCGTGTCCCTGGGTGGTCAGGGCCGTGGCCGCCACCGAAGCGATGTCCGCCTCGTGCACCATCGCACTCTCGATGTCCGGGAACCCCTCGCGGACGACGCCCTCCGTCCGCACCGACTCGCCCCACTCCAGGGCGTTCGACATGAACTCCACCGGCGCGAGGTACGTGTACTCCATGCCGCTCGCTTCGACGGCCGCGTCCAACTCCGTCTTCTCCGTGCCGCCCTTGAGGACGGTCACCCGGCGCACGCCGGCCCGCACCGCGGCGCCCACGATCTCCGCCCCGTTGCCCAACGGGGCGTAGTCGTCGCCGAAGCTGATCAGGTGGGCCGCCGTCATCCCGGTGAAGACCCCGGGCAGGCCGGCCGTGACGGACAGGTTCCCGGCCACCACCTCCGCACCGTCCGGAAGGTTCGCCCGCCGGGGGTCACGGGTCAGGGCGCGGACCCGGTGGCCGGCGGTGAGCAGTTGTTCCACCAGGGGGCGGCCCACCTTGCCGGTGGCGCCGGAGACAACGATGGTCATGAGGGATCTCCTTAGGTCGTGCCGCCCACGCTAGAAGCAGTTGCGGACAGGTCGTGTCCGCGACCGGCGCCGGGGTCCACGGGACCCGATCCGCACCCGCCTGAATCCCCCTTCTCCATCAACTCCGTTGATAGCGTGGGCTCTTGACCGAGAGGACCAACGCGGCACATGACATCCACCACGTATCGCATCGGCGGGGACCTGGAAGTACGACGCCTCGGCTTCGGGGCCATGCACCTGTCGACGGAGCCGGGCCCGGACCGGGACGCCTCGCTCGCCGTCGCCCGCAGGGCCGTCGAACTCGGCGTCACCCTGATCGACACCGCGCACCTGTACGGCGAAGGGGCCAACGAGGAACTGTTGGCCGAGGCCCTGCACCCGTACCCGGACGGACTGCTCCTCACCACCAAGATCGGCGTCGCCCGGACCGGGCCCGGAGGGGACTGGAAGTACGACGGACGCCCGACCGTCCTGCGTGAGCAGGTGGAGCAGGCGCTGCGCCGACTGCGCGTCGAACGGATCGAACTGCTGCAACTGCACCGCATCGACCCAAAGACACCGCTCGCCGAGCAACTCGGCACCCTGCGCGAGCTACGGACCGAGGGCAAGATCGGCCGCATCGGGCTGTCCGAGGTGACGGTCGCCGAGCTCGACCGGGCGCGGCAGGTCGTCGACATCGCGAGCGTGCAGAACCGCTACAACCTGCTCGACCGCGAGCACGAGCCCGTGCTCACCGCCTGCGAGGCGGCGGGCATCGCGTTCCTGCCCTGGCGCACGGTCGCCTGGGGCGACTCCGGGAAGCACGCCGAGGTCGCCGCGGTGGCGGCCGAGCTCGACGCCACGCCCACCCAGGTGGCCCTGGCCTGGCTGCTCGGCCGCTCCCCGGTCGTCCTCCCGATCCCGGGCACCTCCAAGATCGCCCACCTGGAGGAGAACCTCGCCGCGGAACGGCTGGTGCTGTCCCCGGCCCACCGCACCCGTCTCGACCGACTGGCCTCCCCGACCGACTGAGGGCGCGAACGGGGACACCTGGACGCCGGAGCACCCGAGCACCGGAGCCTGACCCGAAGTCGGCGTCCCGGCGCGGCGGTCGACGCCCGTGCCGGTGTCAGTGGCGGCTGCGACGCTGGCGCCATGCACCCGTTGACCCTGCTCGACCTCGACCGGGCCCTGCGCGACAGCTGGGCCGCCGACACCTGTTCGCCCGACGACCTGGCGGACTGGCAGCCGCAGAACCCGGCCTGCGGGCACTGTGACATCACGTCCCTGATCGTCAACGACGTCTTCGGCGGTGACCTCCTCTGCGGCGAGGTCGCCCTCGAAGACGGGACCCCGCGCGGTTACCACTGGTGGAACCGGCTGCCCAGCGGGGTGGAACTCGACCTGACGCGTGAGCAGTTCCGCAACGGTCAGACCGTCACCGTCCCCCGCGTCATCGTCCGCCCGCCGGGCCCGCTGCCCCGCCGCTGGGACGACTACCTCCTGCTGCGCGAGCGCGTCGGCAGGCACCTGGGTCCGCTGCCGGAACCCGTCTGAGTCGACGGCGCCACCACGCCGAAGTCGGGTCGCCCTTCGCCCGATTTCCAGCTCTTTATGGGGACGTAGCTGGTCGTGGCGCCCCTTAGGGGGGAGGTGGGGGAGAAGTGGGATGAGGTTAGGTTAGGCTAAGTGAAGTTTTGAATCTTCGCAGCCGCATCGCCGGGCGATGCGGCTGCCTATGTGGTCCTGGGAGTCGTTCGTCGTGCGTTCCATGCGTTTCCGCCAGTCCATCGTGGTGACCAGCGCGGTCCTGTGTGCAGGTGTGGTGCTGAGTGCCTGTGGAGAGTCCGGCGGGGGCTCCGACTCGGGCAAGAGCGAGGGTGACGTCACCGTCACGACCGCGAAGGGCGAGCTGAAGGTTCCCCTGAAGCCCGCCAAGGTCGCCGCGCTCGACAACACCTCGTTCGCGACGCTCAAGGCGTTCGGCGTGAAGCCCGTCGCGGTGCCGAAGGCGCTGCTGCCGAACGAGGGCTTCGAGGACTGGAAAAACGATTCTTCTATCAAGGACGTGGGCACCCACCGCGAGCCCAAGTTCGAAGAGCTGAACGCCGCCGAGCCGAACCTGATCATCGGCGGCTACCGGTTCACCGACCACCACGACAAGCTGTCCAAGATCGCCAAGACGGTGGACGTCGCCCCGTCCGACGAGGCGAAGGGCGGCTACGTCGCCTCGCTGAAGACCCAGACCGAGACCCTCGGCAAGATCTTCGGCCAGGAGGCCAAGGCCAAGGAGATCGTCGCGGCCCTGAACAAGGCCGAGAAGTCGGCTGCCGACGCCACCAAGGGCGAGACCGTGTTCCTCGCGGTCGCCAGCGCCGGCAAGATCGACAACGGTGCCAGCCGCATCGGCCGCCTCGCCGAGCCGCTGAACCTGAAGAACGTGATCAGCGCCGAGGGCGAGGACAGCACCTCCGTGCACAACGACTCCGGGCTCGCCCCCGAGACGGTCGCCAAGCTCAACCCCGACTGGGTCATCATGCTGGACCGGGACGCGGCCGTGGGCACCGAGGACGGCTCCGAGGCCGTTGCCGCGAAGAAGGTCGTGGACGGCATGGAGGCGTGGGACAAGACCACCTTCCGCAAGCAGGACCAGGTCGTCTACCTGGCGAGCGACTTCTACGTGACCGAGGGCGCCCAGGCGTACACCGAGGCGTTCGACATGGTGGCGACCGCGTTCAACGCGGCCGGCTGACACTCCACCGCGACGCGGCCCCGGCCTTCCCCCGGGGCCGCGTCGTCCCCTTCCCCCGGCCCATTCATCCCGGAAGCCCCATGCGCCGACTTCCCCTGCTCCTGGCCACGCTCTGCGTGCTCGCCCTGATCACGGCCTCGCTGTTCATCGGTGGGTACGACATCGATCTGCGCGCCCTGTTCACCGACCCCGAAGCCCGGCGGATGTTCCTGATCTCCCGGGTCCCGCGCACGCTCGCCCTGGTACTCGCCGCCGCCGCGATGGCGGTCTCCGGCGTGATCATGCAGATGCTTGTGCAGAATCGTTTCGTCGAGCCCACGACCACGGGCACCAGCGAATGGGCGGCCCTGGGCGTCCTCCTGCTCACGATCACCGTGCCGGCCGCGTCGCCGATGGTGAAGATGGGCGCCGCCAGTGCGTTCGCCTTCGTCGGTGCGGTCGTCTTCCTGTTCGTCCTCGGCCGGATCGCGCTCAAATCGCAGGTCATCGTGCCGATCGTCGGCATCATGCTGGGCGCCCTGGTGAGCGCGGTGACGCTGTACATCGCCTCGTCCACCAATCTGCTCCAGATGCTCGCCACCTGGCGCTCGGGCGGATTCAGCTCGGTGGTGCGCGGCACCTACGAGCCGTTGTGGGTGGTCGGCGCCATCGTCATCGGCCTGTACCTGGCGGCCGACCGCTTCACCATCGCCGGACTCGGCCGGGACACCGCCACCAGCCTGGGCCTGCCCTACCGGCGCATCATGTTCATCGGGCTCGTCATGGTCGCCCTCGCCACCGGCGTGACCACGGTCGTCGTCGGGTTCATCCCCTTCCTGGGGCTGATCGTGCCGAACCTGGTCTCGATGGCACGCGGCGACGACGTCCGCAGCAACCTGCCGTGGGTGGTGCTCAGCAGCGTCGCCCTGATGATCGCCTGCGATCTCGTCGGGCGGGTCGTCGTCTTCCCCCTGGAGATCCCGGCGACGGTGGTGCTCGGGGCCGTCGGTGCGGTCGTCTTCGTCGCGATGATCCTGCGTCAGCGAGGGAAGGTCCATGTCTGAGAGTCCCCCACAGACCGCGCCCCCGGTGGGCGCCGCCGCCGGCGACCGTCGCCCGGCGAAGGCCGCCCCACCCGCCCGGCCGAAGCTGCCCGCCGCCGCCCGGCTGGCCATCGCGGGCGTGCTCGCCGCCATTGCGGTGTTCTGCTTCCTCTTCCTCTTCATCAAGGGGTCCTTCGACTTCGCCTTCGAGCGGCGTCTGACCATGCTGGGCACGATGACGGTGGTCGCGTTCGCGCAGGCGGTGGGCACGGTGGTGTTCCAGACCATCACCCACAACCGCATCCTGACCCCCTCGATCATGGGGTTCGACTCCGTCTACATCCTGATGCAGACCCTGCTGGTGTCGGTCTTCGGGGGAAGCGTGCTCGCCGCGACGGACGGCATGCCGAAGCTGATCACCCAGACCCTGTTGATGGTCGGCTTCACGATGCTGCTGTTCGGCTGGCTCTTCAACGGGCGCAAGGGCAGCATCCACGTCCTGCTGCTGGTCGGCGTGGTGCTGGGGCTCGCCTTCCGGAGCCTGTCGGACTTCCTCCAACGGCTGCTGTCACCCGCCGAGTACGACGTGCTGTCGGCGCGGTTGTTCGGCCGGCTCAGCAGCGCCGAGGCGGAGTACCTGCCCCTGGCGGGCGGCGTGTGCCTGATCGTCGGCGCCATCGTCTGGCAGCGCCGCTACCGGCTCGACACCCTGCTGCTCGGTCGGGACGCCGCCACGAACCTGGGCATCGCGCACAAGCGCGAGCTTTCGTTGCTGCTGCTGCTGATCTCCCTGCTGGTCGCGATGTCGACCGCGCTCGCGGGGCCCATGACCTTCTTCGGCTTCGTCACGGCGATGCTCGCCTACCAGATGTCGGGCACCCACCGGCACGTCATCGTGCTGCCGATGGCGTTCCTGATCGGGCTGATCACCCTGGCGGGCGGGCAGTTCGTCATGGAACACGTCTTCTACGCCTCCGGCATGCTCACCGTCGTCATCGAGTTCCTCGGCGGGGCGATCTTCCTCGTCCACCTGCTCAGGAAGGGCACCCTGTGATCGAGTTCACCGACATCCGCAAGACGTACGGCGACGACACCGTGCTCGGTCCGGTGTCCGGGCAGATCCCGGCGGGCGGCATCACCTCGCTGGTCGGCCCCAACGGGGCCGGCAAGTCCACCCTGCTGACCATCATCGGTCGGCTCGCCGAGCCGACCTCGGGCACGGTGACCGTCGACGGCCTCGACGTGCACCGCGCCAAGTCGCAGGACGTGGCCCGGACCCTGTCCATCCTGCGCCAGGAGAACCACTTCACCGCCCGGGTGACGGTGCGGGAACTGGTCTCCTTCGGACGCTTCCCGCACAGCCGCGGACGGCTGACCCCCGAGTGCGTCGCCCAGGTGGACGACGCGTTGGACTTCCTGCACCTCGGCGACCTCCAGCACCGCTACCTCGACCAGCTCTCCGGCGGCCAGCGCCAGCGTGCCTACGTGGCGATGGTGTTGGCCCAGGACACCCGGTACGTGCTGCTCGACGAGCCGCTCAACAACCTCGACATGAAGCACTCCGTGCGGATGATGAGCCAGTTGCGGCGCGCGGCGGACGAACTCGGCAAGACCGTGGTCCTGATCGTGCACGACATCAACTTCGCCGCCACCTACTCCGACCGGATCATCGCCCTGCGCGACGGCCGGATCGCGGCCTCCGACACCGTGGACGCGATGATGCGGGCCGAGGTGCTCACCGAGGTGTTCGACACTCCCGTGCAGGTCCACGAGGTCGACGGGAAGCGGACCGCCGTCTACTACCGGTGAGACCCCGGTCCCCGGGTCGCACCGCTGCGGACGGCGACCCGGAAGTCGCTCGGGGTCTGCCCGGTGCGGTGGTGGAAGAACTTGCTGAAGTGCGTGGGGCTGGGGAAGCCCAACCGGTCGGCGATGCGGGACGCGGGTTCGTCGCTGTGGGCGAGGAGGCGCTTGGCCTCCAGGACGACCCGACGGTCGATGAACTCCTTGGCGCCGGTTCCGGTGGCGGCCAGGGCGGCCCGGGACAGGGTGCGGGGCGAGTAGCCGAGCAGGCCCGCGTAGTCCGCCACCCGCCGGGTGCGCGCGAAGTGCTCCTCGACCGCGTTGCGGAACCGCAGATGGGTCTCGTCGGGTCCGGGGGAGGGGGCGTCGTCGGCTCCGTCGAGGTGGGACAGCCGCAGCACGAGGACGGCCAGGAGATGGCGCAGCGTCGCCGTGTGCACCGCCAGCGGCAGGTGCCCGAAGGAGCGGAACTCCTGGTCGAGGTGGGCCACGGCCAGGTCCAGGGCCGGTACGTCCGCGGTGGCGGGGGTGCGGACGGCGGGGCCGTGGACGTCGTCCAGCCGGGCACCGACCGCGGTGGCCCCGTCCAGGAAGTCCTGCTGGAAGAGGACGAGGGCGCCGTCCGCCCCGGTGAGGTCACCCCACTGCTGGACCTGACCCGGGCGCACCCACAGCCAGGACCCGCGTCGCAGGGTGTGCGCGGTGAAGTCCACGGTGTGCCGCAGGGTGCCCGAGGCGACGGTGAGCAGGTGGTGGAAGCCGACGCGTTGCGGCGCCGTGAGACGGTCCGGACCGGCGCGGGCGCGCAGCTCGGCCAGGGACAGGACCTCGATGCCGGGGGGAGTCCCGGCCGGTGCGGCGAAGGACACCTCCGCAATGCCGGCTGTACCGGCCTGTCGGTTTTTGGCCATCATGAGTCCCCAGCGTACCCAGAAGGTCCCAGCTGGTGGGCCTAGCGTGGAGGCATCGGCCCGATCCGTCCGACCGCGATGACGGAAAACAGCGGGCCGAACCTCAACGCCGCCCGGGTTCCCCTCGGGCCAGGGCGGTCGAGGACCGGAATCTGGAGGAGCTCGTCATGAAGATCGTTCTGTTCGGTGCCACCGGCATGATCGGAAGCCGCATAGCCACCGAGGCCGTCCGCCGCGGACACCGGGTCGTCGCCGTGTCCCGTTCCGGGCGGGCCCCGCTCGACGCCCCGCACCTGACCGCCGTCGCTGCGGACGCCGGCTCGGCCGGGACGGTCGCCGGCCTGGTCAGGGGAGCCGACGCGGTGGCCTCCGCGCTGGTCCCGCTCCGCGACGGCTCCGATCCGCTCGCGCCGTTCACCGCGCTGTACGAGGCCTTCCTCGACGGGGTGCGCTCCGGTGGCGTCACCCGGGTGGTGATCGTCGGCGGGGCCGGATCGCTCCGGGTGGCCGAGGACACCGCGCTGAAGGACACCCCCGGCTTCCCCGTCGCGTACCGGCCCGAGGCCGGGGCCCACAGTGCTCTGCTGGACGGCCTGCGCACGGTCGAGGACCTGGAGTGGACCTCCGTGTCGCCCGCCGCGCTCATCGCCCCCGGCGAGCGCACGGGTGACTTCCGCATCGGCGGCGACAGCCTCCTCACGGACGCCGAGGGCAACAGTCACATCAGCGCGGAGGACTTCGCCGCCGCCTTCGTCGACGAGATCGAGAAGGCCGAGCACCCCAGGGCCCGCATCAGCGTCGCCTACTGAACCGGCACGGTCCGCGCCACCCGGCCACCCGTCCGGCCGTGTGAGCGACCGTCCGGGCGGACCGCCGGACCGCCGGACCGCCGGATCAGTCCCGCGGCCCGAGGGCGTGGAGGGTGTAGCCCCAACCGATCGTGGTGCGCTCCACCAGGCACAGGCCCGCGGCGTCGAACAGGGCACGGTGCCCCTCGCGGTCCCGTGCACCGCCGCCGTGCAGGGCGAAGTCGATCAGGTCGTCCTCGTAGTCGTGCTCGTCCGCCACCTCCGGGTCGAGCACGTCACCGAAGACCAGGACCCGGCCGCCGGGGTGCAGCCCGGCCGACGCCTGACGCAGTACGTGGACCGCGTCGACGTCGGTGAGGGAGCGCAGCGCATCGGCCAGCAGCACCGCGTCGGTGGGCACCGGGCGGGGGCCGAACAGGCTGCCCGCCTCGTAGGCGATGCGCTCGTGCGCCGGGTGGGCCCGACGGAAGGCATCGATCTCCGAGGGGGCGGCGACCACCGTGGCCCGCAGCGCGGGGTGGACCCTGACCAGGGCGGCGGCGAAGCTGCCGGGGGCCGGACCCGAGACCGTCACCGTGGACAGCCCGACGAACGCGGAGGCGGCGGCGAGGGCGCCCGCGACGTACACGGCTTCCCGCGCCTCGTGTGCGGTGCGGGCGGCGAGCAGCGCGGGATCGTCCTGGACGTGCCGGGCGTAGTCGGCGCCGAACCAGCGGGCGTGGTCGCCGCGACCGGTGCGCACCGCGGACAGCAGCGACAGGGCGCCGCCGAGTTCGCGCCGGGCGGGCAGTCCGTCGAGGTGCAGGGTGTCGATGACGTGTTCGTCCTCCAGTGCGCGCCCCAGGTCGGTGAGCCGGTAGCGGCCGTCGTCGAGCCGTTCGGTCAGGTCGACGGCGGCCAGGAAGCGCACCAGTTTGCCGAGTCCGACCGGGTCGGTGCCGGTGGCCGCGGCCAGTTCGGCGACGGTGCACGGTCGTTCGCCGAACGCGGTCGCCAGTTTGACGGTCACCGCGATCCGGGCGGCGAACGCGGGGAGCACCTCGGTGAGTTCGTGGAGCCGCTGCGCCTCGCTCCCGCTCCCTTCGGCGTCCACCGGTGAGCCGCCGGGCTGCGCGGAGTCCGGGTCGTTGACCGTGACCTGTTGGCGGCGCCAGTACCCGGTGACGTCGACCTGCTCCTTGGTCAGTGCCTTCTCGTTCCTCAGCCACCGTCTGATCGGGGTGAGGGTGCGCGATTCGCCGGCGACCCAGGCGAACACCGTCCCGTCCCACCACGGGGCCTTGCGGACGGCGTCGAACAGCAGGGTGGTCGTGCCCGGTTCGGCGCCGTCGCGGCTGAGCCAGGTCACCGTCACCCCGTCCGGGAGGGGGAGGTCCTGCCGGTGGTCGGGGTGGCCGATCTCGATGAACACCTGGCCGCGGGCGCCGGCCGGCCACTGCTCCAGCCACCGGCCGATCGCCGGCAGCGCGGTCTCGTCACCGGCCACCAACGTCCAGTCGGCCCCCTCGGGGTGCAGCGAGGAGGACTTGGGTCCGGCGATCTGCACCCGTTCACCGGGCCGCACCCGGGACGCCCAGGTCGACGCCGGTCCGACGCCGTGTTTGACGAAGTCGACGTCCAGTTCACCGGCGACGGGGTCCCAGCGCCGCACGGTGTACGTGCGGGAGACCATGTGGGCGTCGTCGCGGGGCCAGCGCAGCAGCCCGTCGGCCTGGGTCGGTCCGACGACCGTTTCGGCGTCGGGGTGGGGGAGCAGGACCTTGAACTCGTCGTCGAACCCGTCCGAGCGGAACGCCGCCACCGGGTAGCCGTTCGCCGCGGTGTGGGCGGCCAGTTCGGGGCCGCCCAGGGTGACCCGGCGCATCCCGGGCGTCACGTCCGTCACGCGCAGGACGTCCAGGGTACGGGTGGTGATGGGGAAGACCTCTAGCTGCCTCAGGCTCTGTGCCACGGGTTCTCACTTCTCTGGACGGGTGTCGGCGGCGGTGGTGCCGCGGGACGGAACCGGGCCCGGTCCGTCCACTGCTGCGGGTCCGGCGGGTCCGGTCGGGCGGAGGGGCGCCGTGCGCGGGTCGAGCGGCACCACCGTCGGGGTGCCGGTGACGGGGTCGGGAACGACGAGGCAGCGCAGTCCGAAGATCCGCTCGACCAGCTCCTCGGTGATGACCTCGTCCGGGGTGCCGGTGGTGACGACGCCGCCGGCACGCAGGACGACGAGGTGGTCGGCGTAGCGGGCGGCCTGGTTGAGGTCGTGCAGCACCGCCACGATCGTCTTGCCCTCGTCGTGGAAGGTGCGGAACAGCTCCATCAGCTCGTACTGGTGGGCGATGTCCAGGAACGTGGTCGGCTCGTCCAGCAGCACGATCGGCGTCTGCTGGGCGAGGAGCATCGCCACCCACACCCGCTGGCGCTGCCCGCCCGACAACTCGTCGACCAACCGCCCCGACAGTTCGGTCAGCCGGGTCGCCCGCAGTGCCGCTTCGACGGCCTCCTCGTCGGACCGGCGCCAGTGCTGCACCAGGCCCTGGTGGGGTGCGCGGCCCCGGGCGACGAGGTCCGCGACCCGGATTCCGTCGGGCACCAGGGAGGTCTGCGGCAGCAGGCCCATCCGACGGGCGACCTCCTTGGACCGGTAGGTGCTGATCGCCTTCCCGTCCAGCAGCACGCGCCCCGTCGAGGGCGTCAACACCCGGGCGAGGGTGCGCAGCAGGGTGGACTTGCCGCAGCCGTTCGGACCGATGATCGCGGTGAACGACCCGTCCGGGATCCGCACCGAGAGGCGCTCGGAGACCACCGCCTTGTCGTAGCCGATCGTCGCCTCGTCGACGAGGACCCTGGACCGGGTCAGGGCCGTACCGGCGGGGCCGGCGGGACCGGCGGGGCGTTCACGGTCGGGTGTGGGGGGCATGTGCTCGTTCTCTTGGGGTGGGGTCATCGGGGCGCGCCGTACTGACGCCGGGACTCGTGGACCAGGAGGCGGATCAGGTACAGCCCGCCCAGGCACACGGTGATCAGACCGACCGGGACGGGCCGGTAGGACCGGGCCACGAGCAGCGCCAGGACGTGGGCCGCGCTCAACAGGGCCGCCCCCATCGCGGCTGCCGGGAGCAGCCGCACTCCGGGCGAGCGGGTGAGCCGCCGGGCCAACTGCGGGGCGACCAGGGCGACGAAGCCGATCGGTCCGGCGGCGGCGGTCACCAGTGCCGTCGTCGCGACGCCGACCACCAGCAGGGCCGGTCGGACGGCTCCGACCCGGATGCCCTGGGTGACGGCCGCGTCGTCGCCGAGCTCCAGGTGGCGCAGCGACGGGGCGAGGAGGGCCGCGGCCAGCACGATCAGTACGGTGACGGCCAGCGAGAGGGCCATGCCGTTCCACGTCACGCGGGTGAGGGACCCGGCGCCCCAGAACCCGACGGTCATGGCGTCGGTGAGGTCGGCCCGGGAGATCAGATAGGCGTTGACCGAGCCGAGCAGCGCCGACACGCCGATGCCCACGATGATCAGTCGGAAGCCCTGCACCCCGCGCCGGTGGGCCAGTACGTACACCAGGAAGGCGGTGGCCAGTCCGCCCGCCACCGCAGCGCCGGCGACGGACCAGTAGGCCCCGCCGCCGAACACCAGGAGGGACAGGAGCACGGCGGTGTAGGAGCCGGCGTCGAAACCGATGACGTCCGGGGAGCCCAGCGGGTTGCGGGTCAGCGACTGGAAGACCGCCCCGCCGACGCCCAGCAGGGCACCGAACACGAGGGCCGCGGTGACCACCGGCAACCGCCACTGCACCACGACGGTCCGGGGGAACTCCGCACCGGAACCGGTGAGCGCGGCGACGACCTCGCCGATCGTCAACTCGTAGTCGCCGAAGCGCAGCGCCACCACGGCCAGCACCAGCGCGACGAGGAACAGGGTCGCGGTCACCGCGGTCTGCCGCACCCCCAGGCGCGCCGAGAACCACCGGCACCGCACGCTCCGGCTCGCGTACCCGAAGTCCACGCGTCCCGGGCCGCGCACGCCGGCCCCCCGGGTCGTTCCGGCGGGTTCCCGTACGGTGTCCCTGTTCACAGCCCGCTCGCCTTCCGACGCCGTACCAGGGCGATCAGCGCGGGCGCGCCGATCACCGCGGTGAGGATGCCGGCCTCGATCTCCCCGGGGCGGGCGATCACCCGCCCGAGGACGTCCGCGGCGAGCACCAGGGCCGGGCCGGCCAGTGCGCAGTACACGGTGATCCACCGCTGGTCGGGTCCGACGAACCACCGCACCACGTGCGGCACCATCAGACCCACGAAGGCGATGCCCCCGGTCAACGCCGTTGCGCCGCCGGCCAACAGGGTGACCGCGAGGACGCCCAGCACCCGGGTGCGCAGCACCTTCGCCCCCAGCGAGACCGCGAGGTCGTCGCCGAGGGCCATCGAGTTCAGCGCACCCGAGACCACCACCGCGATCAGCAGGCCGAGGACGAGGAACGGGGCGACCGCGGCCGTGTCGTCCAGGCCGGTGCGAGCGAGGGAGCCGAGCCCCCAGTTGCGGATCGAACGGAAGGTCTCCGGGTCGATCAGGGTTAGGAAGGTGCTGAACCCGTTCAGCACCGCGCCCAGCGCGACTCCCGCCAACACGAGGGTCACGGGCGAGGCGGTGCCCCGTCCGGCCGAGCCGATCAGGTACACCAGGACCGTTCCGGCCGCCGCCCCCAGGAACGCGAACCAGACGTACCCGGTGATCCCGGAAAGCCCGAAGAGTCCCACCCCGAGGGTGACGGCGAACCCCGCACCCGCGTTGACGCCCAGGATGCCGGGGTCGGCCAGCGGATTGCGGGTCAGCGCCTGGATCGCCGCTCCCGCCACTCCCAGCGCCGCGCCCGCCGCGATGCCGGCGACCGTGCGCGGGACCCGGAGGGACCAGACGACGACCGATGCCTCCGACCCGTCGCGGTGCCGAAGCCCCCGCCACACCTGTTCCACGGAGAGGGGATTGGCGCCGAGGGCCAGGCTCGCCAGCACCGTCACCGTCAGGACCAGCAGGAGCAGTACGAGACCGGGGGCGCGGCGGGAGGTGTCGGCCCGGGGCCCGGGGCGCAGCGGGGCATGGGGCGGGTGGGCCCGGGCCCGGCCGGCGGCGGTGCGGGGGGCGGGCCGGTGGACGGTCGTCATGCGGGGGGAACCGCCGGACGAGGGGCCGCGGAACCGGTGCCGCGGCTTCCGGGGAGGTCGGTCACCGTGGAGCGGCCTCCCGCCACGGCCTGCCTCAACGGATCGCCTTTCCACCGAACTCGGCGAGCTGGTCGATCAGCCAGGGCACGCTCAGCACGCTCTGCACGTTGAGGCCCCAGGCGAAGTGGTTGGTGCCCGCTTCCTTGTCCTGCGGGTTGATCACGGCACGTCCGTCAGCCACCGCGGGGACCGCCTTGACCAGGGGCGCGTCAACGAAGTACGCGGGGCTGGCGGAGGTGCTGAGCAGCAGGAAGTCGGCGTCGATGAGCCCGACGAGTTCGTCGCTGATCGTGCCGTCCTTGGCGAACTTCGCGGCGGCACCGGGCAGCACGAAGCCCAGCTGTTCGAAGAGGTGGGCGGTGTCGGAGCCGGGGGAGCTGGCGTAGTACGGGCCGTACTTCTCGTCGTAGACGATGATGTGCGTGGCGCTCTTGCCCTGGAACTCGGGGTGTTCGGCGCGGGTCTTCGCCACGCTCCGCTCCGCCGTCTCGACGGCCTTGACGGCCGCGTCGCTCAGATCCAGGGTGTCGCCCAGTTTCCGGGTGAGCTCCTGCCAGGTCAGTTCGCCCTGGGGTGCGTAGAGCACGGGGGCGATGGCGCTGAGCTTGTCGAACCGCGCCTGGTCGAAGGTTTCGTAGGCGGCGAGGGCGACGATGAGGTCGGGCGAGGCGGCGGCCACCGACTCGGCCGACACCTCCGTACCCGCTTCGGCGTCCCAGAGCTTCGCGATGCCGGTGACGGCGTCGTCATCGAGCCAGGGGTTGCGGTCGACGGTCGAGGGCGCGAAGACGGGCGTGCCGCCGAGTGCGATCAGTGCATCGGTGTCGAGGGTGTTCGCGGTGACGATCGCGATGCGTTCGGGGCGCCGGTCGAGCGAGGTGTCACCGAACGGCGTCTTCAGGGCGAGCGGGTACGTGGTCGCGCCTTCGGCGGCGGGGAGGACGGCGGCGGCGCCCGCGCTCTCGGGGGCCCGGTCGGCGCCCCGGTCGTCCGGGGTCGCGCACCCCGTGACCAGGACCAGGCCGGCGATGACGGCGCCGATCAGGCGGGAGGTGCGGGTACGGGGCGTGCGCATGACTTTCATGGGGCCTTTCACGTGCGGGTGCCCCGGGTCGGATGGGTGCGACGGCCGGCCGGACAGGACGGCGGGGGCTGCCAACTATGGTTAGCCTTACCTATGTGATGGCTCCAGTGCGAAAAGCGACAACCTCGATGCGGATCCTGACAAGCGGGGTGAACGGGTGACGGTGCGCAGGAGGGAGACGGGAGGTCACGCGAGCCTCTCCTCGCTCGACTTCCCCTTGCACATCCCGGGCGTCGACATCCCCGAGCAGGTCCACCACGACGAGCACATGGCGCTGTGGCAGATCAGGGGCAGCACCCTCGTACAGTGCGGGGAGAGCACCGTCGAGATCACCGAGGGCGAGGTCATCTGGTTGCCCGCGGGCACCCGACACGCGCTGGAGGTCCGGGCGAACTCCGTGCTGTTCCCGCTCTCCATCTCGGTGGACGAGATCGCGACCGTGCTCACGGACATCACGGTCGTGTCGATCCGCAACGACGAGAAGATCTACTTCCTCGCCCTCCACCAGAGCCAGAGCACGATCATCCAGCCGTCCGCGAACATCCAGCGGCAGGTGCTGTCGATCCTCGAACGCCGCGTGCTGGCCCCCGACGACCTGCCGCTGCCGACCAGTCCCGGCGCCGCGGCCGTGGCGGGCGCCCTGCTGTTCAACCCGGGTGACGACCGGCGCATCCTCGACTGGGCGCGCGAGGTGCGGACCAGCGGTCGCAGCCTGGAACGGGCCTTCGTCGCGGAGACCGGGTTGACGTTCGGGCAGTGGCGCACCAGGAGCCGGATGTACGCCGCGGCCCGGCTGCTGCGCGCGGGCTCCTCGGTGGTCTCGGTGAGCCAACGGGTGGGCTACGAGGACCCCAGCAGCTTCGCCCGCGCCTTCCGCGACTTCTACGACATGAGCCCCACCGAGTACACCGCACGGTGAGGGCCGGGCGGCGCGTCCCCGAACGCGAACACCGCGGCGATCGCCGACGCCGACCGCCGCTGCGGGCCGCCCGGTTCAGTCCGTCGCCGGGCCGGTGGCTGGGGCGAGGCTTCCTGCCGGGGCGAGGTCGAGGAGGGCCACGTACCGGGCGAGCCGGGTGGCCGCGTGGAGCATCGAGACGCCCCGGCCGGTGAGCCGGCCCCGCCAGTCGTCGAGGGCGGCCGACAGCGCCTGGGTGCCGCCGGCCGTTCGGACCTGGTGGACCACGGTGGCGATGTGGTCCAACGGGTAGCCGCCCCGTCTGAGGAGGTGGGCGAGTTCGGCGTCCCGGACGTCGGGGGCGCCGTACGTGCGGTTCCCGGTGATCGGCTCGCGGTCGGGGGCCAGGACGCCCACCGCCTCCCAGTTGCGCAGGGTCGCCGCGGTGACCCCCAGTCGGTGGGCGAGCGCACCGATGCTGAAGGGCTCGCGGTGCGCGGGCGCGGGCGGAGCGGCGCCGGGGGCGGAGGTCAGGTGCTCCACCGCCGCGCCGACCGCGTCCAGCGTCGCCCGGTCGCGGAGCAGTTGGGCGTGACCGCGGTCCACGGCCGTCAGCGCGGCGTCCAGGTCACCCGCGTTGAGCGACCGCATGATCTGCCCGGCCACGGTGTGACCGTGTGCCGCGACGAGTGCCAGATGGGCGCGGAGGGCCGCGGCGTGCACCGCCGTGTAGATCCGGTACCCGGTCGGGGTGCGGGCGGCCGGCGGGAGGAATCCGTCCCGCTCGTAGTTGCGGACCGCCTGGGTCGAGATCCCGTGTTCACGGGCCAGGTCGGACGGGCGTAGATAGTCCATGGTTTGAGACTCTCACGGACCCTTCCAGCGTCTTTCTCCGCCAAGTATCAACCGTTCTTGCAGGTCTACGCTTGAAGTCACGAACAGGGCAGATCAGGACCGCGCCGCCCCCCCCGTACGAGCGGGGCGCACCGCGCGACTCACCGGGGAGGGACCATGACGGTCGGCACGAGGATCGACCCACAGCCGCCCGCGTTGCACATCGCGGACAGCCACGACCTGATCCGCGTGCAGGGCGCACGTGAGAACAACCTCAAGAACGTCACCGTGGAGATCCCGAAGCGCCGACTGACGGTGTTCACCGGGGTGTCCGGCTCGGGCAAGAGCTCCCTGGTGTTCCACACGATCGCCGCGGAGTCGCAACGGCTGATCAACGAGACCTACAGCGCCTTCGTCCAGGGCTTCATGCCGACCCTGGGCCGGCCCGACGTCGACCACCTCGACGGACTGACGACCGCGATCATCGTCGACCAACAGCCGATGGGTTCCAGCCCCCGCTCCACGATCGGCACCGCCACCGACGCGGGCGCCCTGCTGCGCATCCTGTTCAGTCGGCTCGCCGAGCCGCACATCGGCTCCCAGCGGGCGTTCGCCTTCAACATCGCCTCCGCCGAGGCGACCGGCACCGTGGTGGTGAACGGGAAGAAGACCGAGAAGGGCTTCAGCGTCGTCGGCGGCATGTGTCTGCGCTGCGAGGGCCTGGGCACCGTCACCGACATCGACCCCGCCGAGCTCTACGACGACGCGCTGTCGCTCGCCGACGGCGCGATCACCGTCCCCGGCTGGAAGCCGGACAGCTGGGTGGTCCGGTCGTTCACCGAATCCGGCTTCCTCGACCCGCACCGGCCGATCCGCGACTACACCGCCGACGAACTCCACGACTTCCTCCACCGCGACCCGGTCAAGGTCAAGGTGAACGGGCTCAACACCACCTACGAGGGGTTGCTCCCACGGGTGCGCAAGTCGTTCCTCACCAAGGACAAGGAGACGCTGCAACCCCACGTCCGCGCCTTCGTGGACCGCGCGGTGGCGTTCTCCGTCTGCCCCGCCTGCCACGGCACCCGGCTCAGCGAGACCACCCGTTCGTCGAAGATCGACGGCATCAACATCGCCGACGCCTGCGCCCTACAGATCAGCGACCTGGCCGCCTGGGTCCGCGGCATCGACGAGCCGTCGGTCGCGACCCTGTTGAAGGTGCTCGGCGGGACGCTCGACTCCTTCGTCGGGATCGGGCTGGGCTACCTCTCGCTCGACCGGGCGTCGAGCACCCTCTCGGGCGGCGAGGCCCAGCGCACCAAGATGGTGCGCCACCTCGGTTCCGCGCTCACCGAGGTCACCTACGTCTTCGACGAGCCCACCGTCGGTCTGCACCCGCACGACGTCCAGCGGATGAACGACCTGCTCGTCCGACTGCGGAACAAGGGCAACACCGTTCTGGTCGTGGAGCACAAGCCGGAGACGATCCTGATCGCCGACCACGTGGTCGACGTCGGACCGGGGGCCGGTGCGGCGGGCGGCGAAGTGGTCTTCGAGGGCACCGTCGCGCAACTGCGCACCAGCGGCACGCTGACGGGACGACACCTGGACGACCGGGCCTCGGTGAAGCCGTCGGTGCGCACGCCCCGTGGGGTGCTGGAGGTGCGCGGCGCGAACTCCCACAACCTGCGTGACGTCGACGTCGACATCCCGCTCGGAGTGCTCACGGTGGTCACCGGAGTCGCGGGCTCCGGCAAGAGTTCGCTGATCAGCGGCTCGGTGGCCGGTCGGGACGGGGTGGTGACGGTGGACCAGGGGCCCATCAAGGGCTCCCGGCGCAGCAACCCGGCGACCTACACCGGCATGCTCGACCCGATCCGCAGGTCCTTCGCCAGGGCCAACGGGGTGAAGCCGGCGCTCTTCAGCCCCAACTCCGAGGGCGCCTGCCCCGGTTGCAAGGGCGCCGGCCTCATCTACACCGACCTGGCGATCATGGCCGGGGTCGCCACCACCTGCGAGGACTGCGAGGGGAAGCGGTTCCCGCCGTCGGTGCTGAGGCACCGCCTCGGCGGTCGCGACATCAGCGAGGTGTTCGCGATGTCGGTGGTCGAGGCCGAGGAGTTCTTCGGCGCGGGCGAGGCCCGCACGCCGGCCGCCCGGGCGGTCCTCACCCGGCTCGCCGACGTGGGTCTGGGCTACCTCAGCCTCGGCCAGCCGCTCACCACCCTGTCCGGCGGCGAGCGGCAGCGCCTCAAGCTGGCCACCCACATGTCGGGCACGGCCCGGGACCGGGTCTACGTACTCGACGAACCGACCAGCGGACTGCACCTCGCCGATGTCGAACAACTGCTGGGCCTGCTCGACCGGTTGGTCGACTCGGGCAGGTCGGTCATCGTCGTCGAGCACCACCAGGCCGTGATGGCGCACGCCGACTGGATCATCGACCTCGGCCCCGGCGCCGGCCATGACGGCGGCAGGATCGTCTTCGAGGGCACCCCGGCCGCGCTGGTGGCCGCCCGCTCCACCCTCACCGGCGCGCACCTCGCGGACTACGTCGCCGGCTGAGACCGCGCCGGCGTGCTCGACCACCCCGGTTCCGGGGCCCGCCCGGCCGTTGCGAACGGATCGTCGATGAGGGGGCGCCATCGACCGCCCACGACCAGCGGGACGGTGTCGTCGACCGCGTACGGGTGCTGCACCCGTACGGGCCTCGGCAGCCCCGGGTCCGGGAAGTCGGCCGTCGCCCCGGGGCTCCCCGTGTTCGAGGACTCGGCGAAGGCCGCGGGGTGTTGCTCCGGGACGGCGGCCAGGGGGACAGTGGAGACATGAATCCAACGGGTGTTCGACTCGATGCTCATGTCGACAGTGAACCCGGGCCCGGCGTGGCTCACCAAACGGAAACCCACGCCCGACCCCCCTCGGCGGACCGGCCCGCACGGCCCCGGGACAGGGACGGGGACGGGGACTGGGACGAGGAATTGGTCCCGGACGAACGAGGTCGCACCGAGGCCCCGGAAGCGGACTGTCCGGTCGAGGTGGCCCTCGCCGCGATCGCGGGCCGCTGGACCACGCTCATCCTGCGCGAGCTGATGCACGGTCCGCACTCCTTCGGTGACCTGCGCGACCGGTTACCCAGCATCAGCCCCAAGGTGCTCGCCGAACGACTGCGGGTGCTCGGCGAGCGGGAGCTCCTGGTCCAGGACCGGCTGCTCGGGTTCCCCGTCCGCACCCGCTACCACCTCACCCCCGCGGGAAGGGCCCTGCGACCCCTGCTCGTCGAGCTGTACAGCACCGGGGCCAACGTCCAGGCGCTGCGCGCACGACGGGCGGACGAGGCGAAGGAGCTGCCGGCCGGGTCGAGCGGATCGCGACCCGTTGCCAGGAGCCGGCCCGGCCCACCGTGAAATCAGGTCAACACCCGCGCAACCCGGACGGTCCTCCCGTCGTCAGGGGCGAGTCAGGGGGCCGCCCTAACGGATTTCCGACGGACGGGGGAAGATCGGCGTCATGAACACCGCAGAGACATCCGGCCATCCACCGATCTACGAGCGCTTGGTTCAGGAACGTGGTGACGTCCTGTTAGAGACCCGGAAGGCCGCCGAGGAGGCCCAGCGCACGGCGCGGCAGGCCTTGGACTGGAGCGGACTGCGGCGCTCCCAGGCAGAGAGGGAGGAGCGCGCGTTCTCCCCGTTCGGCTGAGTGGAGCCGACCGGTCGGCATCGCGTCCCCGGGCCGTCCCACCAGCCAGGGCCCACCGTGTGACGCACGGGTCGAACGGCCCCGCCCGGCACGATCTGCGCGGGCGGGGCCGTACCCGTCGAAACCGGTCACCGCGGCGAACCGGTGCCGGCCTCCGCACGGGCCCGCGTCAGCGCGGCGAGCAGCGCGGAGCTCTCCTGCGCCCCCTCCACCGCGTGCCGGCCGTCGATGACGAGGGTCGGCACCGAACGGATTCCGCTCGCCCGCGCCGCGTCGAGCTGCGCCGTCACCTCCGGTACGCCCTCGGGGCCCGCCAACATGCCGAGCACCCGCTCGGCGTCCAGGTCCGGTGCGGCCACCGCGGCGAGCACCTCGGGCCGGGTGATGTCGCGGCCGTCGGTGAAGTAGGCCGCGAACAGACGTTCCTTGACCGCCGCCTCGGCCCCTTCGGTCCCGGCCAGCCACAGCACCCGGTGGGCGTCGAAGGTGTTGCCGATCAGCGCGCGGTCGAAGTCCATCGTGATGCCCTCGTCCGCGGCCACCCGCGTGGTGTGGGTCAGGACGGCTTCGGCCCGCGGCCCCAACCGCTCACCGAGGTAGTCGCGCGCCAGGGTGCCGCTGCGCGGGGCACCGGGGTCGAGCTGGAACGCCCGGTGGACGACCCGGACGTCGTCGGCCCCCGGGAAGGAGTCCAGCGCCCGGTCCAGACGGCGCTTGCCGATGTAGCACCAGGGGCAGACGAGGTCGGCGTAGACCTCGACGGTGATCGTTGCGTCGGACGGGCGGGGGTGCGTGCTCATCGTGTTCCTCGGGTCTCTCATGTTCTCGTGTACTTCGTGTGCGTCGTGTGCGTCGTTCTCACTTCCCGAGCCCGAAGGTCTCGGAGAAGCGGCCGAGCATCAGGTCCGCGCCCTTGTACTGGGCGGTCGTCCCGGGTCCCAGCAGTTCCCCGCCGGGCATTTCGGTCGCGCCGCCGTCCGGGCCGAGCGGCAGGAGGAGGACGGGCGGACCGGGTTCGTAGCGTGTCAGGTCCGTACCGCCCTCGATCAGGGAGGTGATGTTCTCCGCGATCACCTCGGCGTGCCGCATGGCGGCGCCGGCCCGCTTGGGCTCGGCCACGTCGGTGATGTCACCGAGGGCGAAGACCGTGCGCTGGCCCTTCACCTGGAGGGTGGGCGTCACCTCCACCTGGCCGCCGACGAGCCGTGCGTCGGCGAGCGCCCCGGCGAGGTACCCGGTGGCGGGGGTGACCCCGTGGGTCCGGAACCAGGTCTGGGCGGTCACCTCGGTGCCCGCCCGGGTGGTGACGGTGAACTCCTTCGCCGTGCCGGCCGGGGTCGGCGGTTCCTGGGCGAGCGAGTCCCCGAGCAGCAGCTCGATGCCGAGCTCGTCGAGCTGGCGCAGGATCTCCGCGCGGAACGGTTCGGAGTAGCCGCTGAGGAGGGCCGGTGCCGGGTCGATGAGGACGACCTGCTTCCCCGGCCACTTCGCCTTGATCTCACCGGCGAACTCCAGGCCGACGGGCCCCGCCCCGAGGAGCAGCACCCGGTCCGCCTGCGCGAGCTGTGCCCGGGTGGCGCCGAACTTCGCCAGGGTGGCGGAGGAGTCGTCCAGGTCGCTCTTGGCCGGGAAGGGGTAGCCGGAGCCGGTGGCCAGGACGAGGTAGTCGGCGTCCAGGGTCGCACCGGAGGCCAGTGCGACCTTCCCGGGCTCGACGCGCACGGCACGGTCCCGCACGATGCGTCCCCTGCTCAGGAGCTTGTCGTACGGCAGGAAGATCCGCGGCGCGAAATCGGCGTCGACCGCGGCGCGCAGGGCGCCCACGTTGTGCAGGAAGGCGTCCTTGGACTCGACGAGGGTCACATCGGTGACGTCGTCCAGCGCCTTGGCCGCGGCGCTGCCGCCGTATCCGCCGCCGATGATCACGACTCTGGGGGACATGGGATCTCCAGTACGGGGTTCGAGGGTGGTCGCTCGGAGAGGGGCTGCGTGCCGTCGGGAGGGGGCCCGAGGGCTCCGGGGCCGGGTTCCTCCCTACGGCATCGAGAAAACTCTACGAGTGTTGAGTTTTATTCCGGTGCTGACCCTTCGGCGTCGTCCCGGCGGGTCGGCAACCGGCCACCGCACGGCCGCCGCACGGCGAGGCGCCCCCTCTAGGACAGTAGCTGTCCGCAAGTCGCGTTAACGTGCCGCCATGACGACGACGAGGAACAGCGGCGCAGCGAGCGTCCGGGGCGGCGCGGCGGGCACACCCCGACGGGCACCCGCCGGCACGGACCGCGGCAGCGCACCCGCGACGGCGTCCGGAGCGGCCCGACGCCCCCGCCCCACCGGCCGCCGCCGCACGGTGGACGCACCCGTGCTGAGCGAGCGCGCGCTCAACCGGGCCACCCTCGCCCGTCAGCACCTCCTGACCCCGGCCGCCCCCGACACCCTCGGCACCGCCGACGCCCTGTCCCACCTCCTCGGTCTCCAGGCCCAGAACGTCAAGCCGCCCTACTACGGCCTCGCCGCCCGGATCGACGGCTTCGACCCCGGGGAACTGTCCGCCCTGATGGCCGACCGCGCGGCCGTCCGGATGGTCACCCTGCGCTCGACCGTCCACACCCACACCGCGGCCGACGCGCTCGCGCTGCGACCCTTCGCCCAGGGCGCCCTCGACCGGGAACTGGCCGCCTTCCGCAAGGGGCTCGTGGGGGTCGACCTCGACCGGTTGACCGCACTGAGCCGGGAACTCGTCGAGACGGAGCCCCGCACACCGGCCCAACTGCGCGCGGAACTACGGGTGCACTGGCCGGACGCCGACCCCTTGGCGCTCACGATCGCCGCGCGCTGCCGACTGTCACTCGTCCAGGTCACCCCGCGCGGCCTGTGGCGCCGCAGCGGCCGGGTCGCGCTCACCACCGTCGAGCAGTGGCTCGGCCGTGCCGCCGAGCCCGCGCCGGTCGAGGAGGTCGTCCGCCGCTACCTCGCCGCCTTCGGGCCCGCCTCGGTCAAGGACATGCAGACCTGGGCCGGGGTGACCCGACTGCGGGACGCCTTCGAACGGCTCCGGCCCGCGTTGCTGACCTTCCGCGACGCACGGGGAACCGAACTCTTCGACCTGCCCGACGCCCCCCGCCCCGACGAGGACACCGAGGCCCCGCCCCGGCTGCTGCCCGAGTACGACAACCTGCTGCTCTCGCACGCCGACCGCACCCGACTGGTGCCCGCCGAGGTCAAGGGCCTCACCTGGCGGGGCAACCACGCGTACTGCGTGCTGATGGTCGACGGACTGGTGGCGGGCGTGTGGAAGCTGGAGGAGACGGGGGCCGCGGCGGTGCTCACCGTCGAACCCTTCGCCCCGCTGACCGAAACGCAGCGCGCGGGCGTGCTCGCGGAGGGGGCACGCCTGCTCGGGCTGCTCGCCGACCCCTCCGCCGACCAGGACGTGCGCTTCGGGGCCGTACGACACCCGTGACGCCCCGCCCGGGGCGCGGGCCTCAGGGCAGCAGCCCGGCCCGCCGCGCCTCGACCACCGCCTCCAGCCGGGTGGCCGCCCCGAGCTTGCGCATCGCCGAACGCAGGTACGCCTTCACCGTCTCCGGTCGCAGCCCGAGACGTTCCCCGGCGACCGCGTTGGTCACCCCCGACGCCACGCAGGTGAGCACGTCCACCTCCCGCGGAGTCAACGTCACCGGGGCGCTCGCCGCGGGGGTCTTGGTGGCGGCGGCGCCCGGCGCACCGGCGAGCAGTCCGCACGCGGCGAGCAGTTCGGCGCGCAGCACGGGATCACCGATGCGCGGTGCCAGCGCGCGCAAGGCGCCGTGCGCCTCCCTGACCTGCTCCCACGCCGCCGCCCTGGCGCCCTCGTCACCCGTTCGGGGTTCCGCCGAGGCCAGCAGCGCCCGGGCCTCGTCCCGCACCACCAGCGCCTGTTCCACGTCGCGCGCCGCCGCGACCGCCGCTCCGAGCGTGCGGTCGCCCAACGGCTGGGCGGCCCGCAACGCCCCGTAGAGCACGCCCCGCACCCGGCGCCGCACCACGATCGGCACCGCCAGCACCGACCGCAACCCCTCCACCCGGACCGGCTCGTCGTACTCGTGGCTGATCTGCCGGGAGGAGCGGTAGTCGGTCACCGCGCACGGGTGGGACCTGGCCAGTGCCTTGCCGCCCAGGCCGTTGCCCAGCGAGACCACCAGTGCCCGCAGCGAGGCCGTCGACGTCCCCGAGAGCTGCTGGATGCGGACCTGCCGCCCGCCCGCCTCGATCAGCCCGCCGAACGCCACCGGTAGCCCGGTCGTCCGACGCAGCCTCAGCAACGCCGCCCCGATCTCGGCCGCATCCGCCCTCTCCGACGTCACCGGTCCGCCTCCCGCTCAGCCGTTCACGCGCGTAGCCCGCCGCTACCCCCGTTCGGGGGTAGTGAGACCTGTATCACGGATTCCACGATGGTAGGCAGGGGTCCGCACGCAGCGGTGGAGCCCGCGGCGAGCCAGCACGTCCGTGACGCCCGAGAACCGTGACCGAGGAGGCCGGATGACCCCGACCAGCGCCACCGGGGAGTTCCGTGCCGCGCGGGACTTCCTGTTGCGGCACCGCACGGACCTGGCCGCCGCCCGTGAAGGCTTCCGCTGGCCCCGGCCGCGACGCTTCAACTGGGCCCTCGACTGGTTCGATGTGATCGCCCGGGACAACGACCGGGTCGCCCTGCACCTGGTCCAGGAGGACGGCAGCCACGAGCGGACCACCTTCGCCGAGATGGCCCGCCGCTCCGCCCGGACCGCCAACTGGCTGCGGTCCCAGGGGGTGGCCGCCGGTGACCGGGTCCTCGTCATGCTCGGCAACCAGACGGAGTTGTGGGAGGTCGCGCTCGCCGCGATGAAGCTGCGCGCCGTGGTCATCCCCGCCACCGTGCTGCTGGGCCCCGCGGACCTGGCGGACCGGGTGGCCCGGGGGCGGGTCCGCCATGTGATCGCCCGATCGGACGACACCGCGAAGTTCACCGACGTACCCGGCGCGTTCACCCGGATCGCGGTCGGCGACCCGGTGCCGGGCTGGTCGTCGTACGGGGACGGCCGGGCGGCGCCCGCGGACTTCGTCCCCGACGGGGAGACGCTGGCCGACGACCCGCTGATGCTGTACTTCACCTCGGGGACGACGGCCCGCCCCAAACTCGTCGAACACACCCACGTCTCGTACCCGGTGGGCCATCTGACGACCATGTACTGGATCGGGCTGCGCCCCGGTGACGTCCATCTGAACATCTCCTCGCCCGGGTGGGCCAAGCACGCCTGGTCCAACCTCTTCGCCCCGTGGAACGCCGAGGCGACCGTGTTCGTCCACCACTACGCGCGCTTCGACGCGGCCCGTCTGCTGGCCGAGATGGACGCCGCGGGGGTCACCACCTTCTGCGCGCCGCCCACGGTGTGGCGCATGCTCATCCAGGCGGACCTGGGCGCGCTGCGGACCCCGCCGCGCGAGGTGGTCGCCGCGGGGGAGCCGTTGAACCCGGAGGTCATCGAGCGGGTGCGGCGGGCCTGGGGGGTCACCATCCGCGACGGGTTCGGGCAGACCGAGACCGCCGTACAGGTGGCCAACAGCCCCGGTCAGCCCGTCAAACCGGGGTCCATGGGCCGGCCCGGCCCCGGATACCGGATCGTCCTGCTGGACCCGGCGACCGGTGAACCCGGGGCCACCGAGGGGGAGATCGCCGTCGACCTCGCCGACCGGCCCGTCGGGATCATGGCGGGTTACCACGGCGACCCGGAGCGCACCGCCGCGGCCATGGCCGGCGGCTACTACCGCACCGGGGACATCGGCTCCGTCGACGCCGAGGGCCACCTCACCTACGTGGGTCGCAGCGACGACGTCTTCAAGGCGTCCGACTACAAGATCAGCCCCTTCGAGCTGGAGAGCGCGCTGTTGGAACACGAAGCGGTCGCCGAGGCGGCGGTCGTCCCGGCGCCCGACCCGCTGCGGCTCGCCGTCCCCAAGGCGTACGTGGTGCTCGCCGAGGGGTTCGCGCCGGGACCCGACACCGCGGCCCTGCTGTTCGCGCACTCCCGGGCGGTCCTCGCCCCCTACAAGCGGGTGCGCCGGCTGGAGTTCGCGGAGCTGCCCAAGACGGTGTCCGGCAAGATCCGCCGCGTCGCCCTGCGGGAGGCCACCGCGAAGGGCTCCACCGCGGAGTACCGGGAGGAGGACTTCCGATGACCACCCCCGCCCCCGACCGGGACACCACCGGCGGGCCCCCGCCCTCCTACGCGCACGGCACCAGTACGACCCCGCTGCTCGGGGACACCATCGGCGAGAACCTGGACCGGACCGTGGCCGCCTTCCCGGACCGGGAGGCACTGGTCGACGTCCCCTCGGGCCGGCGCTGGACGTACGCGGGCTTCGCGGCCGAGGTGGACCGGGTGGCCCGCGGACTGCTCGCCCGGGGCGTCCTCAAGGGCGACCGGGTGGGCATCTGGGCGGTCAACTGCCCCGAGTGGCTGCTCGTCCAGTACGCCACGGCCCGGATCGGCGCGGTCATGGTGAACATCAACCCCGCCTACCGCGCGCACGAGTTGGAGTACGTGCTGCGTCAGGCCGGGGTGTCGGTGCTGGTGGCTTCGACGGGCCACCGGACCAGCGACTACCGGGAGTTGGTCACACAGGTCCGCGAGCGCTGCCCGGAGCTGCGGCAGGCGGTCTTCATCGGCGAAGCCTCCTGGGAGGACCTGCTGACCGCCGGGCATCCGGACCTCCAGGACCGGCTGCGCGCCCGGGCGGCGGAGTTGAGCTGCGACGACCCGGTCAACATCCAGTACACCTCGGGGACCACCGGCTTCCCCAAGGGCGCCACCCTCTCGCACCACAACATCCTCAACAACGGCTACTGGGTGGGCCGTACGGTCGGCTACGACGAGCAGGACCGCATCTGTCTGCCCGTCCCCTTCTACCATTGCTTCGGCATGGTGCTGGGCAACCTCGCGGCCACCACCCACGGCGCCTGCGTGGTCATCCCGGCGCCCTCCTTCGATCCGGTGGCCACCCTCCAGGCCGTCGAACGGGAGCGCTGCACCTCGCTCTACGGGGTGCCCACGATGTTCATCGCCGAGCTGAACCTCGCGGACTTCGCGCTGTACGACCTCTCCTCGCTGCGCACCGGGATCATGGCCGGCTCGCCGTGCCCCGTGGAGGTGATGAAGCGGGTCGTCGCCGAGATGAACATGGCCGGGGTGTCGATCTGTTACGGGATGACCGAGACCTCACCCGTCTCCACGCAGACCCGCAGCGACGACGACCTCGAACGGCGCACCGGCACCGTCGGCCGGGCGTTGCCGCACATCGAGGTCAAGGTCGTCGACCCGGTGAGCGGAGTGACCCTGCCGCGCGGCGAGGCCGGGGAACTGTGCACCCGGGGGTACAGCGTGATGCTCGGGTACTGGGACGACGCCGCGCGCACCGCGGAGGTCATCGACCCGGGGCGGTGGATGCACACGGGGGACCTCGCGGTCATGGGGCCGGACGGGTACGTGCGGATCGTCGGCCGCATCAAGGACATGATCATCCGCGGTGGCGAGAACATCTACCCGCGGGAGATCGAGGAGTTCCTCCACCGGCATCCGAAGATCGCGGACATCCAGGTCGTCGGCGTCCCCGACGAGCGGTACGGCGAGGAGGTACTCGCCTGCGTGATCCCGCGGGACCAGGACGACCCCCTCACCCTGGACGAGTTGCGCGCGTACTGCCACGAGCGGCTCGCCCACTACAAGATCCCGAGCCGGCTGCGCATCCTCGACGCCTTCCCCATGACGGTCAGCGGCAAGGTCCGCAAGATCGAACTCCGCGAGCGCTACGCGGACTGACACACGTCCGGGCCCCGTGTCGGCGCGGGGCCCGGACCCTCCTCGGGGAACGGGGGAGGACGGGTGCGGCGGTGGTGCGCCGGGTCACGCGCCGGTGGACACCAGTTCCTCGGCGACGCCGTTGACCGGCTGGGGCATCCCCGCGAGGTCCACCACGAACAGCGGTACGCCCAGGGCGTCGGCCCCTTCGCGCACCCCGTCCTCGTAGCCGGCGAGGGCGAAGTACGCGCAGCGCTCCGCCCCGGTGAGGGAGACCAGCCACAGGCACTCCACGTCCTTGAGGGAGGTCACCCGGATGGTCGGCTCGACCGCGACGACGAGTCCGTCCGCAGCCAGCCCCACTCCGGAGGCCAGGGATTGTTCGGCCCGGCGGATCTCCCCGTACCCCAGCCAGCGCAGGTACAGCGCGGTGACCGTGACGGCGTCCCGGGGGGTGCGGATCACCGTGGGGCGAAACGCGGGCCGGGGCACGGACGCGGTCGCGGGCAGCGGGATGTGCGCGGGGAACGCGGGCGATCCGGTGCGCCCGGCGGGTTCCCCGCCCTTGCGGGCGGTCGGCCGGGGCGCGCCGGGTGCAGTGCCACCCGCCGCCGCACCACCGTCCGGTGCCCCGTCCTCGGGTGCGGCGAGCGGCACCCGTAACACCGCTCCGCAGCTACAGCCCAGTTCGGGCCGCGGCCAGGGGTCCGCCCGCCCGCAGGAGGTGCAGGGCACCGTCACCCAGTCCGCGGACCAGGCACGGTCGGTCACGTTCTCGGGCGTCCCGTGCGCGGCCACCGTCGGGGCGACGGGTTGTCCGCACGGACAGGGGTAGGAGGTCGGGGTGAACTGGTGATCGCGGCGGCAGACCGGGCACCGCACCGGCACGCTCTCGGACATGACCTCTCCAGGACTGGGCTCGGTGGTCCGTGAACGGCGCCGTCGGGCCGCACCGGGGGCGGGACCGGGCCCGGACGGCTCGTGGACGGCGCCTCGACAGCACGCCCATCGTCCTCCAACCGCCCCCGCTCGCGCAGCCGTTCTGCTTATGCCAGCGGCCTATCGACTGCGCCGGTGTACGCCTCGGTACGCCGGACGGCGCAGCTGAGGCGGACGGGCCCGTGAGCCCTGTGGTCCGTGGGGCGAGGGCGAACCCGACGTCCTCATGACGAAAAAAAGGGGACGGGGTGGTAGGACGCCGCACAGCGTCCTACCACCCCGTCCAGCGGGAACCTGGTCGGGGACCCGCGGTCTAGGCCGCCGGAGCGGGGAAGGTCGGGTACTCCACGCCGGAGACGTGCTGGACCACCCGGATGACTTGGCACGAGTAACCGAACTCGTTGTCGTACCAGAGGTAGAGGATCGCGTTGTCGCCGTCGGCCCTGGTGGCCCCGGCGTCCACGATCGAGGCGTGACGCGAACCGATGAAGTCGCTGGAGACCGCGTCGGGCGCGTTGGTGAAGTCGATCTGGCGCTTGAGCGGCGAGGTCAGCGACACGTCGCGGAGGTGGTCGAGGACCTCCTCGCGGGTGGTCTCCCGGCCGAGCCGCAGGCTGAGGATCGCGATGGAGACGTTCGGCACGGGGACCCGGATCGAGCTGCCGGTGATGGTCGCGTCGAGGTCGGGCAGCGCCTTGGCGACGGCGGAGGCGGCACCGGTCTCGGTGATGACCATGTTGAGCGGCGCGGACCGGCCGCGACGGTCGGACGCGTGGTAGTTGTCCAGCAGGTTCTGGTCGTTGGTGAACGAGTGGACGGTCTCCACGTGGCCGCGCAGCACGCCGAACTCGTCCGCCATCGCCTTCAGCGGCGGCACGATGGCATTGGTGGTGCAGGAGGCGCAGGACAGGATCTGCTCGTCCGGCTTGATCATGTCGTGGTTCACGCCGTGCACGACGTTGAGGACGTCGCCCTTGCCGGGGGCGGTCAGCACGACCTTGGCGATGCCGGGCCGCAGGTGCTTGGACAGCCCCTCGCGGTCGCGCCACCGGCCGGTGTTGTCGATGAGGATGGCGTCCTTGATGCCGTACTCCGTGTAGTCGACCGTGGTCGGGTCGTCGGAGTAGATCACCCTGATCTCGTTGCCGTTGGCGATGATCGTGCCGTTCGCCTCGTCGACGGTGATCGTGCCCTGGAACTGTCCGTGGATCGAGTCGCGGCGCAGCAGCGAGGCGCGCTTGACGATGTCCTGGCCGGCGCCCTTGCGGACCACGATGGCGCGCAGCCGCAGACCGTTGCCCGAACCGGCCTTCTCCACCAGCAGCCGGGCCAGCAGTCGACCGATGCGGCCGAAACCGTAGAGCACGACATCGCGCGGCGCGCTGCGCTCGATCTTGTTGGCGCCGGTGGCGCCGGCCACCGCCTCCGCGGTGAACTCCTCCACCGACAGGCCGCGGTCATCGGTCTGGTACGTCGCGGCCAGCATGCCGAGGTCGATCTGGGAGGGCCCGAGGTCGAGCGTGGTGAGCGCCCGCAGGAACGGCATCGTCTCGGTGACCGAGAGCTCTTCGCCCGTGATCTGCCGGGTGAAGCGGTGGGTCTTGAGGATGCTGACCACCGACTTGTTCACCAGCGAGCGGCTGTGCAGCAGGATCGTGACGTCCCGCTCCCGGTGCATCCTCCCGATCATCGGAATCATCGACTCCGCGATCTCCTCGCGGGTCTTCCAGTTGGTGAACGAGTCCTCGTTGACAGTCACAGATTTATCTTTCGAGCTAGGCGGCGCTCATATGTAACCCTGCCGGGCTTTGATCGATCAAGCCATATCGGGGGGTGAAGTGCCGTGACTAGGGTCACGATCCGCCGGAGAGCGCATGAATTGTGACCTTTTTGTGTTGATTGATAGCGATATGTACTGTCAGGTCATCGATGACGCTTGTGCGCGCAGTAGGCTGCGGACCTCGATCGCCACCGTGTGGGTCTTGCCGCGCGGGGTCGTGGCGAGCCGCCCGGGTGCGCGGGTCCAGGCGTCCTCCACGGCGAACCAGTCGATCCGCTCCGGCGCACCGCCGGTGCGCAGCGCCTCGCCCAGCGTCTCGAAGTACCGCGACCAACGACGTCGGTACAGCCCGCCCACGAGACCGGCCCACTCCCGGTTGCCGTAGTCGCGCAGTCCCGCGTCGGCCCCCTTGCGGGTCCCCCACACGGTGAGCAGCGACAGCGCGTCGTAGGCCAGGCGCTCCCGCTCCGCGGCGTCGGCGCCCCACGAACGGGCGTCCGCGAGATAGCGCCCCAGCAGATGGGCGCCGTCCGTCGCCAGGAGCCGTTCCAGCACGTCCATCAGGTCCAGCCAGTGGGCGGTCAGCCGGCGGAACCGGCTGGCGTCCCCGGTGTCGTAGGCGGCCTTGACGCGGGGCAGCAGGACCCGGCCGCGGTTGGAGAGCGCCTGGCGCGCCACGTCCAGCAGATCGTGCCGGTACGCCGACGAGGACCGCAGCCGCGGGCTGACCGAGAGGAGTTCGTCGAGCGCGGGCTCGAACTCCGCCGGGTCGTAGCGGACCGACTTGGGGGACCAGCGGGCCGCCCGCACCGCGGTCAGTGCGGGACGGGCACCGAACAGCCCGTCGGCACCCTCGCTCCAGCCGTCCTCGCGCGTCGTCCCGTACGCCGTCCTGCGCAGCCGGTCCCAGGCCGCCGCCGCGTGCGCGTCCCGTGCGCCGTAGCGGGCGTGCGCCCAGCGCGCGAACCAGTCGGCGAGGTCGAGCGGCCCCTCCGACCAGGCGAGTTCGGAGAACAACTCGAAGGCGGCGGGGTTGTTGTCGGCGGCCTCCGGCAGCAATGCGATGCCGCGCAGCGCGTTCCCCGGCCGCGCCCGGCGCTCCGGGAACGCGCGCGCCCACTCCCGGGCGTTCGCACCGAGCGCGGTGTGCCCGCCGAAGTTCCAGATCGAACCGTAGGCGTACGGCGTGCCGAGCCAGTCGCCCTCCCGGTCGTCGGCCGAGGCAGCACGGTCGGCGATGCCGTCGAGGACCACCATCCGCTCCCGGTCGACGGCTTCGACGAGCTCCCGCGGCGGGTTCGTCCGCCAGCCCAGGGTCACCCACACCGCCGTCGGGTGCGCCCTGCGCAGCGCCCCTTCCACGGCCCGGGCCGCGTCCTTCACCGGGACGTCCCCCGCGCTGCCGCCCTCGTGCAACAGGTCCATCTTGTACAGCGTGGTCGCGCCGAACGCCTCCCGCTGGACGTCGTAGTACGCCGCGGCGACCCGGTCGAACACCTCGCCGCGCGGGTCGAGCCAGTCCGGCCGGTCGAAGCCGTACCACTCGCCCTGGGGGACCGTGCGGGCGCCGGCGTTGCGGTCCGCGAACCCCGGGGGAACCATGCCGAACCAGCCCGGCAGTACGGGGGTCATGCCCAGTTCGCGGAGCCGTCCACAGATCCGCCGACCCAGCGCCGCACGTGCCGCGATCAACCGGCCGGACGGGGGCGCCGGGAACCCGGAGAGGTTCTGGAGCAGCCACCAGGGCTGGTGCGCCGGACCCGGGACCCAGCGCCGTACCTCCTCCTCGTCGTAGCCGAACGCCTGGAAGACCCGGTGGTGCACCGCCTCGGCGCCCACTTGGACGAACACCCGGTTGTAGCCGTGCAGGGCGAGCACGTCCACCTCGCGTTCCCAGGAGGCCCAGGTGCGGTACGCGCCGGTGTAGCCGTCGTTGGTGTCGTTGAGGGCGAAGCGGTGGGGTACCCGGGCGGTGCGCACCGTCTCGGCGGCGGGCGCGGGGAGGGTGGCGGGCAGGGCGAGTTGTTCGCCGGCCCAGGTCACGTTGGCGTGCGCGGTGTGCTTCAGGTACCAGCGGAGCGCGGTGAGTTGGACCGCGGGGGTGTTGCCGGTGAGGACGATCCGGCCCCGGGCGCCGGACACGGTGAAGGCGTCGGACGTCCCGGGCGCCGACCGGAAGCGGAGTTGGTCCGCATGCCGGGGGAGCAGGCGTCGGGCCGCGCGTGCGGCGGCCCCGGCGGCCCCGGCGTTATCGGTGTCGGCCGGTCGGTGCGCCGCAGGGGCGGCGTTGGCCCGGGCGGCCACGGATGCGCCCGCCGACCCGGCGACGGCGGCGAGCAGGGTGCGGCGGGGCAGCGGCATGGCGCCTCCAAGGGGTGGGGCCCGGCGGGCGGTCCGAGACGGCGGGACCATGTTTAGCCGGTGCACCCCCATATAGGAGGACCATACGGTTTTGTGTGACTGATCGTGTCGTGAAGACGCGGAGCGGCCGTCCCCCCCCCGTTATCTTTTTCGCGGTCCTGCAACGGGACCGCTGGCCTCCGGGCCCGGTATGACTGTGTCCCCCTGTCGAGGGCATGACCTGGGGGGTGG
>NZ_JBHWIQ010000015.1:0-221440 GCF_042732055.1 Streptomyces sp. NPDC059816 | reverse complement strand
CCCCACCACGGGGCCCCCGCGCCCCCGGGCGCGCGGTTCGGGGGCGGGCCCCCCCCCGCGCCGCCGGCCCGCGGGGTGTGTCCCGTCGGCCCGTCGGCGGTGCCCGGTGCGGTCCGCGCGTCCGTCCGGGGACGGTTCGCGGGCTGCGGCGTCAGGCGTCGACCTTCTCCATCACGTCGTCCGGGACGTCGAAGTTGGCGAAGACGTTCTGCACGTCGTCGCTGTCCTCCAGGGCGTCGATCAGCTTGAAGATCTTCTTGGCGCCCTCCTCGTCCAGCTCGACCTGCATCGTCGGGACGAAGTTGGTGTCGGCCGAGTCGTAGTCGATGCCGGCTTCCTGGAGGGCGGTGCGGACGGCGACCAGGTCGGACGCCTCGCTCAGCACCTCGAAGGACTCGCCGAGGTCGTTGACCTCTTCGGCACCCGCGTCCAGGACGGCGCCGAGGACGTCGTCCTCGCTCAGCTCGCCCTTGGGGACGATCACGACGCCCTTGCGGTGGAAGAGGTACGACACCGAGCCCGGGTCGGCCATGGAGCCGCCGTTGCGGGTCATCGCGACCCGCACGTCGGAGGCGGCCCGGTTGCGGTTGTCGGTGAGGCACTCGATCAGGACGGCGACGCCGTTGGGGCCGTAACCCTCGTACATGATCGTCTCGTAGTCGGCGCCACCGGCTTCGAGACCGCCACCGCGCTTGATCGCGGAGTCGATGTTCTTGTTGGGAACCGACTGCTTCTTGGCCTTCTGCACGGCGTCGAACAGCGTCGGGTTGCCTTCGAGGTCGACGCCACCGAGGCGGGCCGCGACCTCGACGTTCTTGATCAGCTTCGCGAAGAGCTTGCCGCGCTTGGCGTCGATCACGGCCTTCTTGTGCTTCGTCGTGGCCCATTTAGAGTGGCCGGACATCTGCCTGTCTCCTTCGCGTAACCCATCTCTTTACGAACGCCAGCGATCCTACAAGGATCGCACGGCCCCCCGTCCGCACGCCCGACCCGTCCCGGGCACCGGGACGGGCGCGGGACGTCCTCCGTCAGGAGGCGACGGCGGCCCGCACCATCGCCACGAAGAGGGCGTGCACCCGGTGGTCGCCGGTCAGTTCCGGGTGGAAGGAGGTGGCCAGCGCACGGCCCTGGCGGACGGCGACCACGTGCCCGGCGTGAGTGGCCAGCACCTCGACCCCGGGGCCGACCGACTCGACCCAGGGCGCGCGGATGAAGACCCCCTCCACGGGGGACCCGGTGACGCCCGCGACCTCGACGGCGGCCTCGAAGGACTCGTTCTGCCGGCCGAACGCGTTGCGCCGCACCACCATGTCGATCCCGCCGATCGTCTCCTGACCGGACCGGGGGTCGAGGATGCGGTCCGCGAGCATGATCAGGCCCGCACAGGTGCCGTAGACGGGCATGCCCGCGCGGACCCGCGCCCGCAACGGCGCCATCAGCCCGAAGAGCACCGCGAGCTTGGAGATGGTGGTGGACTCGCCGCCGGGGATCACCAGGGCGTCCACCTCCGCGAGTTCCTCGGGGCGGCGGACCGGTCGGGCCACGGCGTCGGCCGCGGCGAGGGCGGCCAGGTGCTCCCGTACGTCGCCCTGGAGGGCGAGCACGCCGATCAACGGCGTGCGGGCGTCCGGCGCGGTCGGCTGCGGGGGGATCACGGTGGTGGTCGTCATGGTCGGGTGACCTGTGCCTCGCTACTCGGTGCGGTACAGGGGTACGGCGCCGCGGGGGCGCCGTACCGGGGGCGGTGGCCGGTCACCAACCGCGGTTGGCGTACCGCTCCGTCTCGGGGAGGGTGTCGCAGTTGATGCCCACCATGGCCTCGCCGAGGTTGCGGGAGGCGTCGGCGATGACCTTGGGGTCGTCGAAGAAGGTGGTGGCGCGGACGATCGCGGCGGCGCGCTTGGCCGGGTCGCCGGACTTGAAGATGCCGGAGCCGACGAAGACGCCCTCGGCGCCGAGCTGCCGCATCAGCGCCGCGTCGGCCGGGGTGGCGACGCCGCCGGCGGAGAACAGCACCACGGGCAGCTTGCCCAGCTCGGCGACCTCCTTGACCAGCTCGTAGGGGGCGCGCAGCTCCTTGGCCGCGGCGTACAGCTCGTTGTTGTCGTAGCCGCGCAGCCGGGCGATCTCGTTCTTGATCTGCCGCAGGTGCCGGACGGCCTCGACCACGTTGCCGGTGCCGGCCTCGCCCTTGGAGCGGATCATCGCCGCGCCCTCGGCGATCCGGCGCAGCGCCTCGCCGAGGTTGGTGGCGCCACAGACGAACGGGGTGGTGAAGGCGAACTTGTCGGAGTGGTTGACCTCGTCGGCCGGGGTGAGCACCTCCGACTCGTCGATGTAGTCGACGCCGAGCGCCTGGAGGACCTGGGCCTCGACGAAGTGGCCGATGCGGGACTTCGCCATGACGGGGATCGAGACGGCCCCGATGATGCCCTCGATCATGTCCGGGTCGGACATCCGGGCCACCCCGCCGTCCTTGCGGATGTCGGCCGGGACCCGCTCCAGGGCCATGACGGCGACGGCACCCGCGTCTTCGGCGATCTTCGCCTGCTCCGGGGTGACGACATCCATGATCACGCCGCCCTTGAGCTGCTCCGCCATGCCGCGCTTGACGCGCGCGGTGCCGGTGGCGGGGGTGCCCTGCGGGGCGGCCGGGGCGGTCTGGTCGGTGCTGGGAAGCGTGCTGGACACGGGAGGACCTCGCTCGGGGGAAGAGTGATTCTGCTGCCCCGAGGAAACCTTTCGGGCGGGTCGGGCGACAAGAGCCAATGGGGAGCCGGTGGATCGTTCTCGCCCGTCCACCCCGGCGGTGCTCCCGCCCGGCCCGCGCGGTGGCCCCAGCGGCCGAGCACGAGGGGGCGCCGCTCCCCCGAGCAGGGCCACCGGGGAGCAGCGCCCCCGTGCGCCCCCTACGGCCCTGTGGAGCCGTGTGCGGCCCTTGGGGCCCGTGGGGTACGTGGGGTATGTGCGGCCCGTGGGGTACGTGCGGCGGGCTAGGCGGCGCGCTCCGCCAGCGCGGCCGGCGGCCGGTCGTCCATCTCGAAGGCCAGCGGGAAGGGTGCGTGCCCGGCCAGCCGGAACCAGCGGACCTTGCGGTGCCGGCGCAGGGCCCGCGCGGCGCGTACGGCGTCGTTGTGGAACCGGCGGGCCATCGGCACCATGCGCACCGCCCGGGCCAGTTCGCCGGTGGCCTCCTCACCGCCCGGCACCGCGCGGACCGCCTCGACCTGGGGGGCCTCCCCGAAGACCGCGCGCAACGCCTGGCTCAGATCGCTCTCGGCGACCTCGCGGTGCTCCTCGTCCGCCTGCCGGGCCTCGTGGGCCGCCTCGTACAGGACGATGGAGGCCGCCGGGTCCAACACCCCCGAGGTGGCCAGTTCCTGGGCGACGGAGGCCCGTCGCAGCAGTTGCGCGTCCAGGGCGGCGCGGGTCGAGTCGATGCGGGTGTGCAGGCGGTCCAGCCGACCCGCGGTCCAGCTCAGGTAGAGGCCGACGGCCACCAGGGCCACGACGATCCAGATCAATGTGGAGGTCACGGGGGGCAAGGCTAGCCGCCCGCCCGCGGGGAGCCGCCGGGCGCGCGGTCAGTTGCCGATGCCGAGCCGGGCGCGCAGCCCGGTGGCCCGCTCGTCCGCGGCGACGGCCGCGGCACCCGCGGTGACGGTCTCGTAGACGGACAGGATGTCGGCGCCCACGGTGGACCAGTCGAAGCGGCGCACGTGCGTGCTGCCGAGCCGGCGCAGTTCCGCGCGGCGTTCGGGGTCCGCCAGCAGCCGGACCGCGCCCTTGGCGAGTGCGTCCGCGTCCTCGTTGGCGAACAGTTCCCCGGCGTTGCCCCGGTCCAGCACCTGGGCGAACGCGTCGAGGTCCGCGGCGAGGACGGGCGCTCCCGCGGACATGGCCTCGACGAGGATGATGCCGAAGCTCTCGCCACCGGTGTTCGGCGCCACGTACACGTCGACGCTGCGCAGCAGCCGTGCCTTGTCCTCGTCGCTGATCATGCCGAGGAACTCGACCCGGGAGCGCAGGGCTGCGGGCAGGGTCGCGACGGCTTCCTCGGCGTCCCCGCGGCCCGCCACCAGGAGCCGGGCGCCCGGCCGTTCGGCGAAGATCTCGGGCAGGGCACCCATCAGCACCGGGAGGCCCTTGCGCGGCTCGTCGATCCGTCCGATGAAACCGATCGTCTCGCCCTGCCACTCGGGGCGGGGCTCGGCGCGCGCGAAGAAGTCGACGTCGACGCCGTTGGGGATGACGACCGCGTCGCCGCCCAAGTGCTCGACCAGGGTCCGGCGGGCGTACTCGCTGACCGCGATCCGGGCGCTGATCTTCTCCAGGGCGGCCTGGAGGATGGAGTACGCGGCGATCATCGCCCGCGAGCGCGGGTTGGAGGTGTGGAAGGTCGCCACGATCGGGCCCTGCGCGGCCCAGCAGGCCAGCAGGCCGAGCGAGGGCGAGGCGGGCTCGTGGATGTGGATCACGTCGAAGGTACCGTCGTGCAACCAGCGGCGCACCCGGGCGGCGGACAGGAAACCGAAGTTGAGCCGCGCCACCGAACCGTTGTACGGGACGGGCACCGCGCGTCCGGCGGACACCACGTACGGCGGCAGCGGCGTCTCGTCGTCGGCGGGCGCGAGGACCGAGACCTCGTGGCCCAGCCCGATCAGGTGCTCGGCGAGGTCGCGGATGTGGAACTGGACGCCGCCGGGCACGTCCCAGGAGTACGGGCAGACGATGCCGATCCTCATGCCGCTCCCCCGTACCGCGGGGCGTCGGGCGCCCGCGCCGGGTCGAGGTCCGCGAGCCACAGCCGCTGGAGCATGTGCCAGTCCTCCGGGTGGTCGGCGATCCCGGCGGCGAACGCGTCCGCCAGGGCCTGGGTCATGAGGGACGTCTTTTCGGCCCGGTCACCTGACGCGGGCACCTCGACGGGCGGGTGGACCCGGCCCCGCATCACCGGCGAGTCGTCGTACCAGAGGGTGACGGGCAGCAGCAGGGCCCCGGTCTGCTGGGCGAGCAGGGCGGGCCCTGCGGGCATCCGGGCGGTGTCCCCGAAGAACCGGACCTCGACACCGGACGCGGACAGGTCGCGGTCCGCCACCAGGCAGACCAGGCCGCCCGCGCGCAGCCGGCGGGCGAGGGTGCCGAAGGCGGCGCCACCGCTGTGCGGCAGCACCTCCATGCCGAGGCCCTCCCGGTAGGCGACGAAGCGGTCGTACAGGGTCTCGGGCTTCAGGCGTTCGGCGACGGTGGTGAACGGCGTCCCGAGTTCGGTGGTGACCCACGCCCCGGCGAGGTCCCAGTTGGCGAGGTGCGGCAGGGCCAGGACGACGCCCCGGCCCTCGGCGAGCCCGTCGGTGAGGTGGTGGACGTCCTCGCAGGTGAATCCGGTGCGCACCCGCTGTTCGCTCCAGGCGGGGAGCCGGAACGACTCCATCCAGTAGCGCAGGTAGGAGCGCATGCCGGCCCGGGACAGCTCCGCGAGGCGCTCGGGGCCGGCGTCCGGGACCACCCGGGCGAGGTTGGCCTCCAGCCGCAGGACCCCCTGGCCGCGGCGCTTCCAGGCGAGATCGGCGACCGTGCGGCCCAGACGGGCGGCGGCCGGCTCCGGCAGCTTCTTCACGGTGGCCCAGCCGGTGCCGTACAGGGTGTCCGCGAGCCGGTCGCCGAGGCTCATCCGGTCGCCTCGGTGCCGGCAGCGGTGTGGCCGCTGGGCGGGCGCGGGTTCTCGGCGTCGGCCTCGGCGGCTTCCTTGCGGACGGTGATCACCCGCTGGACGAGCGTGACGAGGCTGCCCACGGCGACGATCCACAGCGCGACGGGGAGCAGCACGTCGATGCCGGGGACCCCGAAGGCGTGCAGTCCGGCGAGGCCCGCCGCGACCAGCGACACCACGAGCCGTTCGGCGCGCTCCACGAGGCCGTTGACCGCGACCGGCAGCCCGATCGACTCGCCGCGCGCCTTGGTGTACGACACCACCTGGCCGCTGGCCAGACAGAAGATCGACACCGCGCACAGGACGTTGTTGTCGCCCTGCCCCGCGTACCAGAGGGCGAACCCGCCGAAGATGGCCCCGTCGGCGACCCGGTCCAGGGTGGAGTCGAGGAACGCCCCCCAGCGGCTGGAGCGGCCCAGCTGGCGGGCCATGTTCCCGTCGACGAGGTCCGAGAAGACGAACAGGGTGATGACGATCGTCCCCCAGAAGAACTCACCCCGGGGGAAGAAGACCAGCGCGCCCACCACCACTCCGGCGGTCCCGAGGAGGGTGACCGTGTCCGGGCTCACCCCGCGGCGGATCAGAAATGCGGCGAACGGCGTGAGGACACGCGTGAAGAATGCACGCGCGTACTTGTTCAGCATGGCCTTCCCGGAGGTTCGGTGGACCGGTCGGCCCTTACTGGCCTCCGGCTGGCCCATCGTAGCCACGCCCGGCCGGGTGCTCCCCCCGGGCACCGTCCGCCCCGGTGGCCGCGTCCGACGGATGGACGCACGGTTGCGGGAGGGGAAGGCCCCGCAACACCGCGGGCGTCCTGCGGGGCCGGCCTCCCCGTGCGGCCCCGCAGGACCCGCTCCGGACGGGGCTCCCACCGTGCACACGACCGGGAGGCAGGCCATGGGCGACAAGGCGAACGCGCATCCCACAGCCGCCGCGGGGGTGGTGCCGGCCGACGGTCCCGCGTCGGTCCGGAACGTGGCGCTGGTGGGCCACAGCGGCTCCGGCAAGACGACCCTGGTGGAGGCCCTGGCACTGACCGCGGGGGCGGTGAACCGGGCGGGCCGGGTCGAGGACGGCAGCACCGTCTCCGACCACGACGAGATCGAGCACCGGCAGCACCGTTCGGTGCAGCTGTCCGTGGTCCCGCTGGAGTGGAACGGCTGCAAGGTGAACCTGTTGGACACCCCCGGCTACGCGGACTACGTCGGGGAGCTGCGGGCCGGGCTGCGCGCGGCCGACGCGGCGCTCTTCGTGGTGTCGGCGGCCGAGGGGCCGGAGGTGACGGCGGGGGCGACCCGGCTGCTGTGGGAGGAGTGCGCCGCGGTGGGGACGCCCCGGGCCGTCGTGGTCACCCACCTGGAGTCGGCGCGCGCCGGTTTCGAGGAGGTGGCCCAGCTGTGCGCACGGACCTTCGGCGGTGAGGACCCCGATGCGGTGCTCCCGCTCCACCTGCCGCTGCGGGGCGAGCCGGGGCCGGACGGCCACGCACCCGTGACCGGGCTGGTCGACCTGGTGTCGGGGCGGTCGTACGACTACTCCTCCGGTCGGCGGGTGGCGGCGGAGACGGGACCCGTGCAGGTGCCGCTGGTGCGGGAGGCACGGAGCCGGCTGATCGAGGGGATCATCGCCGAGAGCGAGGACGAGGGGCTGATGGACCGCTACCTCGCCGGTGCGGTCGTCGAGGTGGAGACGCTGGTGGCCGACCTGGAGCGGGCGGTGGCGCGCGGGGTGTTCCACCCGGTGCTCGCGGCGGCCCCGGCCGCCCCGGGTGCCCGGCAGGGCCTCGGCACGGTGGAGCTGCTGGAGCTGCTGACCGGTGGCTTCCCCACCCCGTTGGAGCGCACGGCGCCACCGGTCACGACCCCGGACGGCGCGGGGCGGCCCGGGGTGGTCTGCGACCCGGACGGCCCGCTGGTCGCGGAGGTGGTGAAGACGCTGTCGGACCCGTACGTGGGCCGGGTGTCGCTGGTGCGGGTGTTCTCCGGGACGCTGCGGCCGGACGCGACGGTGCACGTGTCCGGGCACGGGCTCGCCGACCGGGGCCACGAGGACCATGACGCGCAGGCCCGGATCGGTGCGCTGACCTCGCCCTTCGGGAAGCAGCAGCGGATGCTGGCCGAGTGCGTCGCGGGTGATCTGGCGTGTGTGGCGAAGCTGGGCGCCGCGGAGACCGGTGACACCCTGTCCTCGATCGACGACCCGCTGCTGATGGCCCCGTGGGAGTTGCCGGACCCGCTGTTGCCGGTCGCGGTCCGGGCGCACGGCAAGGCCGACGAGGACCGGCTGTCGACGGGATTGGCGCGGTTGGCCGCGGAGGACCCGACGCTGCGGCTGGAGCAGAACCAGGACACCCACCAGGTGGTCCTGTGGTGCGTCGGGGAGGCGCACGCCGAGCTGGCCCTGGAGCGCCTGCGCGCCCGGTACGGGGTGCAGGTCGACGTCGTGCCCCACCGGGTGCCGCTGCGGGAGACCTTCGCGGGCCCCTCGACCGGGCAGGGTCGGCACGTCAAGCAGTCCGGCGGGCACGGGCAGTTCGCCGTCTGCGAGATCGAGGTGGAGCCGCTGCCGGGCGGTTCGGGGATCGAGTTCGTGGATGCGGTGGTCGGTGGGGCGGTGCCCCGTGCGTTCGTCCCCTCGGTGGAGAAGGGCGTGCGCGCGCAGGCGTCGAAGGGGGTGGTCGCGGGCTATCCGTTGATCGACGTGCGGGTCACCCTGCGGGACGGGAAGGCGCACTCGGTGGACTCGTCGGACGCCGCGTTCCAGGCGGCCGGGGCACTCGCCCTGCGGGAGGCCGCCGAGGGCGCGACGGTCCATCTGTTGGAGCCGTTCGCCGAGGTGCGGGTCCTGGTGGGCGACGCGTACGTGGGCCCGGTGATGAGCGATCTGACCGGGCGACGGGGCCGGGTGGTGGGCACCGAGCAGGAGCCCGGGGGCCGCACGCTGGTACGGGCCGAGGTCCCGGAGATCGAGATCGGACGGTACGCGGTGGACCTGCGTTCGCTGGCGCACGGGACGGCGCGCTTCAGCCGCGGCTACCTCCGTCACGAACCCATGCCGCGGCAGGTCGCGGAGCGGGTGCGGGGGCAACGGGAGGCGCACGCCTGAGCGTCGGCCCCGGTGGCGAGGGCCGAACTCGCCCCGGCGGGTGGCCTTTCCTCGTCCCCTGACGGATACCGGCCCCTGCGGATACGCTGAGTCCTGGTCATGTCGCGGTGCGCGTGCACCCCGTGCCGTCACGACGGCGGGGGCGGTTCGATCCAGCCGTCCACCTGGTCAACAGGTGTGCGGAGCAGTCAAGTCGGGAAGGGCCGCAGGAGCGACAGCGCGGCGAGGAGGGGGTTCTGCGGTGGCGGACGGTTTCGATTTCACTCCGGGGGCTCAGGTTCCGCTCTCGGGTTCATCGGGTCAGACCGCGGCCACCACGGCGCTCGCGTCGGCCGCGTACCGGGACAGTCCGATCGAGGACATCAAGCAGGCGGACAACGAGTTGTACCAGTCGGGCGTCGACGGCGGTCGCCCCTGGGCGTCCCTGTTCGCGCCGAACCTCGGCGAGGCGTTCTCCCGGGCGATCCAGGTCCGGATGCTGGGGGGCGGCCGGGCGCCGCTGATCCAGTCCTTCGGCATCGATCCGCAGGCCGTCGTGGAACACGCCCTGGCGGCCAGTCGCATCCGCAAGCACCGGGACAGCTGGCTCACCGCGATCATGGCGCTGTGCGGGTTCGTCTTCCTCCCGGGGCTGCTGGGCTGGCTGTTGGTCTTCCAGGTGCGCCGCTGGGTGAACGGCTCCAGCGACAAGCGCGCCTCCACCCTGGGCACCGCACTGCTGATCGGGGTCGGCGTGTTCGCCGCCCTGCTGCTGTGGAAGCTGCCGTTCACCGGCTTCTGGCCCTGGTACGCGCGGGCCGCGATCGTCGCTCCGGTCATCGGCTGGTTGTGGGCCAAGCAGATCTGCGAGCGGACGGCGCAGGACCTGCGTTCGCGCTGGGACGGTCTGCTGTCCGGCGGCGGGGTCGGGGCGAAGATCCCCGAGTCGGTGCCCACCCACCCCAACCAGACCGCCGCCGAGGCGCTGCGCCAGGGGCTGGCCCGACTGGGCGCCGAGCAGCAGTCCAACTCCGTCTTCTACGCCGGCCCCAAGGGCATCCTGGGGATGGGCACCCGCTGGGGCAGTTGGCAGCTCGCCGAGGACCTGGTGTCCCGGGAGCCGGGCAAGGAGATCCATCCGTTCCGCAGCTGGGACGTCGTGCGCGCCATCCACGACCAGTTGCGGATGCTGACCCGCGGACCCCTGCACACCGGTGGTTTCCCGACCCCCTCGATACGGCACTGGATCGTGACGCCGATCGGTGAGGGCGCGAAGGGGGTGTCACGGCCCAGCGGCACGGACGTCGACGCGTACCAGATCAAGTCGCACGAGATACAGCGGATCTGCAACGAGCAGCAGTTCGGCAGCGGTGACCGGCACTACCTGGGCGTCCAGTTCGTCCTGTGGGACGGTCAGCTGGTGATCACCATGATGATCACCGTCACGGTGCTCCACGAGACGCTGCGCATCGAGGTCACGGGGCACGCCCTGGGGCCGGTGCACGGGCTGTTCACCACACCGTCGTCACCGAAGACGAAGTCCGTGTCCAAGGCGATCAGGTTCTGGGAGACCAGGACGGTGAACCTGCCGCTGATCGAACCGGACGAGGTGGTGCGGCTGGCCGCGCGGGCACCGCTCACCTGGTACCCGCCGCTACTGGACTGGCTCGGCGGCAAGATGTCGCTGCCGGAGCCGTTCGGGCTGCGGCACGCGTGGGCCTCGCAGCCCTGGCGGCACCGGTTCATGGCGGACGACGCGCTGCGGGCGGCCACCCCGGTCCTGCGGGTGGTGCACGCGGCGGCGTTGAAGGTGCTCGACGAGAACGGCGTCGACACCGACAAGTTCGGAGCCCGTTCGGCGTTCCTCTCGGGCGCCGTCCAGGACCCGTCACCGCGCAAGGCCGACCTGTACGACGCCTGAGGTCCGCGGCTGCGCCGCCCGCGCCCCGAGGGGCACGGGCGGCGGGCGGCTCAGACGGGCCAGGCCGCGGCGAGCATGGCCCGGGTGTCGGCGAGGAGCTGGGGCAGCACCTTCGTGTGTCCGACGACGGGCATGAAGTTGGTGTCACCGCCCCAGCGCGGCACCACGTGCTGGTGCAGGTGCGCGGCGATGCCGGCGCCGGCGACGGTCCCCTGGTTCATGCCGATGTTGAAGCCGTGCGCTCCGGACGCGGCCCGCAGTGCGGTCATCAGGCGCTGGGTGAAGTCCGCCAGCTCCAGCGTCTCGCTCCGGTCCAACTCGGTGTAGTCGGCGACGTGCCGGTAGGGCACGGCCATGGCGTGCCCGCCGGTGTACGGGTACAGGTTGAGCACCGCGTAGACCTGCTCGCCCCGGGCGATGATCAGCCCGTCCTCGTCCGACTTGGCCGGAATCGCACAGAACGGACAACCGTCGTCCACCCCGGGGCCGGTCGGCTTGTTCTCTCCCTGGATGTACGCCATCCGGTGGGGCGTCCACAGCCTCTGGAAAGCGTCGGGGACGCCCACTCCGATCTGGTGCTCCGGCTCACTCGTCGTCATGCTGTGCAGCATAAGACCCCCGGGAGGACGAGCCTCCCGGGGGCCGGATGCCGGGGCGTCGGCTCAGACCTGGGTGCGGTCCGCGACGACCTGCTCGATCTTGGCCAGGGCGTCGGCGACGGCGATGCCGTTCTCCTGGGAACCGTCGCGGTAGCGGAAGGAGACCGCGCCGTTCGCCATGTCCTCATCGCCCGCGATGATCATGAACGGCACCTTCTGCTTCTGCGCGTTGCGGATCTTCTTCTGCATCCGGTCCGAGGAGGAGTCGACCTCCACCCGCAGCCCGCGCTTGCGGGCCTGCCGGGCGAAGTCCTCCAGGTAGGGCACGTGGGCGTCGCCGATCGGGATGCCGGTCGCCTGGACCGGTGCCAGCCACGCCGGGAAGGCCCCCGCGTAGTGCTCCAGGAGCACCGCGAAGAACCGCTCGATCGACCCGAACAGCGCACGGTGGATCATGACCGGCCGCTGCTTGGTGCCGTCGGGGCCGGTGTACTCCAGGTCGAAGCGCTCCGGCAGGTTGAAGTCGAGCTGCACGGTCGACATCTGCCAGGTCCGGCCGATGGCGTCCTTGGCCTGGACGGAGATCTTCGGGCCGTAGAAGGCGGCGCCGCCCGGGTCCGGGACCAGCGGCAGGCCCTGCTTCTCGGCGACCTTGCGCAGCGTCTCGGTGGCCTCGTCCCAGATCTCGTCGGAGCCGACGAACTTCTCGGGGTCCTTGGTGGACAGCTCCAGGTAGAAGTCGGTGAGGCCGTAGTCGCGCAGCAGGTTCAGCACGAAGGTCAGCGTCGAGTCCAGCTCGTCCGCCATCTGCTCCTTGGTGCAGTAGATGTGCGCATCGTCCTGGGTGAAGCCGCGGGCACGGGTGAGGCCGTGCACGACCCCCGACTTCTCGTACCGGTACACCGTCCCGAACTCGAACAGGCGCAGCGGGAGCTCGCGGTAGGAGCGACCCCGCGCGTCGAAGATCAGGTTGTGCATCGGGCAGTTCATGGGCTTCAGGTAGTAGTCCACGCCCTCGTCGAGCTGCATGGGCGGGTACATGCCGTCGGCGTACCAGTCGAGGTGCCCGGAGGTCTCGAACAGCTTCCCCTTGGTGGCGTGCGGGGTGTAGACGAACTCGTACCCCTCCTCCTCGTGGCGGCGCCGGGAGTAGTCCTCCATGACCCGACGGACGACGCCGCCCTTGGGGTGGAAGACGGCGAGACCGGAGCCGATCTGGTCGGGGATCGAGAAGAGGTCCAGCTCGTTGCCGAGCTTGCGGTGGTCGCGCTTCTCGGCCTCGGCCAGGAAGTCGAGGTGCGCCTTCAGCTCCTCCTTGGAGGGCCAGGCGGTGCCGTAGATGCGCTGGAGCATCGGGTTCTTCTCGCTGCCGCGCCAGTACGCAGCGGCGTTGCGCATCAGCTTGAACGCGGGGATGTTCCGGGTGGTCGGCAGGTGGGGGCCCCGACAGAGGTCCTTCCAGCACAGGTCCCCGGTCTTGGCGTCCAGGTTGTCGTAGATCGTCAGCTCGCCGGCGCCGACCTCGACGTCCGCGCCGTCGTCGTGCGAGGCGGCGCCCTTGAGGCCGATCAGCTCCAGCTTGTACGGCTCGTCCGCCAGCTCCTCGCGGGCCGCCTCGTCGCTGACGACGCGGCGCGAGAAGCGCTGACCGCGCTTCTGGATCTCCTGCATCTTCTTCTCGACGGCCTTGAGGTCCTCGGGAGTGAAGGGCCTCGCCACGTCGAAGTCGTAGTAGAAGCCGTCCCGGACCGGCGGGCCGATGCCGAGCTTGGCCTCGGGGAACAGTTCCTGCACGGCCTGCGCCATGACGTGCGCGGCGGAGTGGCGCAGGATGTTGAGGCCGTCCTCGGAGGAGATGTCGACGGGTTCGACGCTCTCCCCGTCGCGCACCTCGTACGCGAGGTCCTTCAGGTCGCCGTCCACCCGGGCGGCGACGACGGAACGCTCGCCGGGGAACAGGTCGGCGGCCGTGGTGCCCGTCGTCACCGCTCGCTCTTCCCGCTCGGAATCGCGTTGGATGACCACACGGACGTCTGACACCGGACTCTCCTGCCTGAAGGTGGGGCGCTACCAGTCGCGGGTACGCGCTCCCCGGATCGTACCGAGCCGGGGCCGTCCACCGCGAAACGGTTACCGCGGGCGACGCCGCGTGTACTCCCCCGGCGCGCCCTCGCACGCCCCGGCCCGCCCGCGCCCGGTCACCGTGCCCCCGCCCCGCACGGCGGCGCCGGGTCTCCTCGGGGGGAGGACGTTCCCCCTCCGCAACCAGCGGTGCCGGCGGGTCGTCGAACTGCCGTAACCGAGGCGGGGTCTTGCCGCCGGCCCGCGTATGCCCGAAGCGGCCCGGGTATCACCCGAGCGGGCAGCAGGCGACAGCCAAGTGCCGAGTTGGACTGAGGAGTTGGGTGACCATGACGCTCTGGTACGAGGGCCCGCTGGCCGCCTTCGCCACGGAGACCACCGGCGTGGACGTCGAGTCCGACCGGATCGTCGCGGCGGCCGTGGTCTGTCAGGACGTGCCGGGCGGGCGCCCCCGGGTCACGCGCTGGCTGGTCAACCCGGGCGTGCCGATACCGCAGCGGGCCACGGCGGTGCACGGCCTGACGGACGAGCAGGTGGCACGGACCGGCCGGTGGCCGTCCCCGGTGATGGAGGAGATCGCCCGCGCGCTCAGCGATCACGGCGCCGCGAGCCGCCCCCTGGTGGTGATGAACGCGCCGTTCGACCTGACCCTGCTGGACCGCGAGTTGCGTCGGCACCGGGCGGCCACGCTCCCCCGCTACCTGGAGACCACTCCGCTGCGGGTGCTCGACCCGTGGGTGCTCGACCGGCACTTCGACCGCTACCGCAAGGGCGGCCGGACCCTGGCCGACCTGTGCGCGCACTACGCCGTGGAACCGGTCGGAGCGCACGACACGGCGGCCGACGCCCTGCGGGCGATGGAGGTGGTCCGGGCGGTGGGCCAGCGCTTCGCGGCCCGGCTCGGCCGGCTCTCGCCCGCCGAACTGCACACCCTCCAGGCGGTCTGGCACGCCGCACAAGCCCGCGGTCCCCAGGCGTGGTTCGCCCGCACCGGCACCGAGGAAGCGGTCGACCCGGCCTGGCCGCTGCGCCCCGAACTGCGGACCGCCGTCTGAGGGCCCGGCGGGGTCCGGACGCAGAAGGACCGGCCCGCCTCTCGGCGGACCGGTCCTCTCCCGGGTGGGCGATACTGGGTTCGAACCAGTGACCTCTTCGGTGTGAACGAAGCGCTCTCCCACTGAGCTAATCGCCCGGGAACGCACTGAACCATACAGGTCCCGGGCGGGTTCGTTCAAACCGTTCTGCCCGCCCTGCGGTGCGTGCCCCGACGCAGCAGCGCGGTGAGGCCGCGCCGCCCGCAGCGCATCATCCACGCGTGGTTGAGCAGGAAGAAGGGCCGGCCCGGGACGGCGAGCCGCCGCATCGACGGCCGGCGCACCTCGACCTCCTGTTCGTAGCGGGCGAGGGTGCCCAGCCCGCCGGGCGCCAGGGTCCAGCGGGCCCAGCCGTCGAGGTCCCCGCTCATGGCGACCTCCAGCACCCCGGCGGCCGGGTCGCTCCGCACGCGGGTCGCGGTGACGACGAGCGCGTACGGCAGGAACGAGCGGAACCGGGCGGTGCCGGTGGGCTCCCCGTCCCCGGCGCGCCCGGGCGCCGGGGTCACCTCCCGCACCTGCGGCCACCAGCGCGGATAGTCCTCCGCCCGCTCCAGGACGGCGAAGACGGTGCCGGGCGGCGCGGGCAGGTCCCAACGGCTGTGGAGGCGGTAGTGGCACCAGTCCATGCCGGTCAGTGTGCCCGGCCGGGGGCGTCCCGCCCGGCGGGACGCGCCCGACCACTGAGTACGCCGGCTGAGTACGCGTGCTCAGGTGGTGCGCGCCGATCGTCGTCACACTCCCGGTATGACGAACTACCCCCCGCCGGCCGAGGAACTACGGCTGGTGGACCGCGAACTCGGGATGCTGGACGCCCGTCGAGCGGTCCTGCTCCAGCGCCGGGCCTGGCTGCTGAACGTGCTCCGGGCCGCCGCCCCCGCCCCGCCGCCGGCCGGCACGGGCCCCCCGTCCGGGTCGAGGGCTCCGGGCCCCGACACGGGTGCGCGCGGGGTGCAGAACCTCCTTCTGGTGTTGGGCGGGTTGCTGCTCGCGGTGGCGGCCGTCGCCTTCACGCTGCTGAGCTGGGGGCGGATGGGCATCACGGGGCGCTCCCTGGTGCTCGGCGCGGTGACCACGGCGGCGCTCGCCGTGCCGCTGGTCGTGCTGCGACGGGGGTTGCGCTCCACCGCCGAGGCGATCGCGGGCACCGGCCTCGTGCTGACGGTCCTGGACGCGTACGCCGTGCACCGGGTGGCGCTGCCCGAGCTGGGGACGACGGCCTACACGGCGGTCGCCGCGGCGGCCCTGGCCACCGGGTGGGCGGGGTACGGGCTGCGGGTCCGCGCCCTGCGGCTCCCCCTCCCCGCGGCGGTGCTCGCCGCGCAACCGGTGCTGTTCCTGTGGGCGGTGGCGGCGGGGGCGGAGGTCCCGGTGCTGGCTACGGCGCTGCTGGTGACGAGCGCCGGCGACACGGTGCTGGCCCTGCGCGCCCCGGGCCGTGCCGTGCGGATCACCGCCGCCGTGACGGCGGGGGTCGTGGGCTCGGCGGCGGTGCTCGCGAGCCTGTGGCAGGTTGGGTCGGCCGGCTCGCTGGCGGACTCCCTGATCGGTGCCGCGCTGCTGGCGGCGACCGCGGCCCTCGCGGTGGCGGCGGCCCGGGCGGTGACGTCGAGAGGGCTCGCCCTGGCGCTGTCGCTGGCCGGTGGCCTCCTCGCGGTGGCGGCGCTCGGTGTCGCTCCGGCCCGGTTCCTGCCGGACGCCTGGGTGCTTCCCGGGTACCTGTCGGTCGCGCTCGTCCTGGGCGCGGCGGCCCTGCTGCCGGACCCGTCGCGGTGGCCGGCCGGTCCGGTGCGCCGCGGTGTGCTGCTGGCGGCGGGGGTCGTGCAGGCGGCGGGCCTGCTGTGGGCGGGCCCCGTGGTGGCGCTGGGCGTGGTGGGGCCGCTGCGGCAGTGGGGCGCCGTGTGGTCCGGGAGCCCCGAGCACCTGCCGTCCTCGGCCGGAAGGGCCGGGCTCCCGGAGCCGCTGGCGGCGACCGTGGTGCTCGGGGTGCTCGCCGCCGTGGCGTACGGCCTCGCCGTCCTGCGGGAGCGGGGCGGCGTCCCGGACCCGCGGCTGCGGCTCGCCGTCGTCGTACTGGGCTGGGCGGGCGCCGTCTCGCTCCCGTCGGCCCTGCGACTGCCCTACGCGGCGGCGCTGACGGCGTACGGGGTGCTGGTGGCCGTTCTGGTGGCCCAGGGGTGCCGTCGGGGCGGGATCGCGCCCGCTGGTGCCACGCCCGGCAAGGAGGGCGGGCCGACGGCACTGCCGCACCCGGCGCTGCCGCTCGCCCTGCTGACCTCGCTCAGCACCACCTCCCTGGCCCTGGCCACGCAGACCGCCACCCTGATGGTCCTGGGTGCCCTGTGCGCCGTGTCCGCCGGTGCCGGTCGGGCGCTGCGCGGGGGCCGCGTGCCGCTCGCGGCCCCGGTGGCGGCCGTGGTCTGCCTCGGCTACGCCACCGGTCTGCTCGGGGCCGTCGGTGCGGCGCTCGACCTCGGCCGCCCGGGTACCGCCCTGCTGGTCCTCACCGTGCCGACGGTCACCGTCCTGCTCGCGGCCTGGCTCGGGGACGATCCGCTGACCCGGGCCGTGGAGGGCGGCGGGGTGCCAGCGGCCCTCGTCGCGGTGCTGCTCGCCGTACCGGACGCAGCGGTGCTCTCCCTGGTCCTCGGAGTGTGCGGCGGGCTGGCGGCGGTGACCGCGCTGCGCGCCGACCGGCGGGCGGCGGGGTACGTGGCGGCGGCGCTGTTCGTGTTGTCCGCCTGGGCCCGGCTGCTCGGGTGGGAGGTGACGGCCCCGGAGGCGTACGCCCTTCCGGTGACGGCCCTGGCCCTGGCGGTGGGAGCGCTGCGCAGGCGCGGCGCTCCGCTGACCTCCTCCTGGGCCGCGTACGGACCGGGTCTGGCCGTGACGCTGCTGCCCTCGCTGATGGCCGCGTGGTCCGACACCGGATGGGTACGGCCGCTGCTGCTCGGCGCGGGGGCGCTCGGCGTGACCCTGGTGGGGGCGCGCCACCGCCTCCAGGCGCCGTTGGTCCTCGGCGGGACGGTCCTCGCGCTGGTGGCCCTGCGCGAACTCGCCCCGTACGTCGCCCAGGTGGCGGGAGCCCTGCCGCGCTGGCTGCCCCCGGCGCTCGCCGGTCTGCTGCTGTTGGGGGTGGGAGCGACGTACGAACACCGTCTGCGGGACGTCCGCCGTTTCCGTACGGTGCTCGGTCGGCTGCACTGAGAGCCGGCGGGTGAGGGCTGCCCCGCCCGGGCCGCGCGGCCCGGGCGGGGCTTCGACGGGGTTGGCGGCGAGGCGAACTGAGCGCCGGTCAGAATCACCCCGGAGAAGCGGAGTTCCGACGCGTGGAATTCACCGGAAAGCGACGGTGGCAATTCAGCCTCGAACACGGTCAGTGAAGTATCACGCCAAATACCCGTGGCCCGGAGGCTTTGGGGCCTCCGGGCCACGGGTCCGGGGTGGGCGATACTGGGTTCGAACCAGTGACCTCTTCGGTGTGAACGAAGCGCTCTCCCACTGAGCTAATCGCCCCGGGTGCACGGAGAACATTACCGCATGTCAGCCGGCGCTCCGACCACCCCGGCCCGCCCACCGGACGGGCCCGCCGGGTGGCTCACCACTCGACGTCCCAGGGCATGGTCAGCCCGTACTTCCACAGGTAGTAGCCCATGAGCACACCGATGATGGTGAGCCCGAGCCCCGTGAGGATCATGTTCCGACGGCGCACCTTGGGGTCGAGTGCCCGCTGCGCCGCCTCGGTGACCTTGCGTTTCGTCCAGCGGAGCACCAGCTGGGCCCAGACGAACTCGGTCGCCCAGATGGCCATGCCGGCGAAGATGACCAGCCAGCCGGGCCCGGGCAGCACCAGCATCGCGACACCGGCGCCGACCACGGCGAGTCCCACGATGAACACGCCGACCTGCCAGCTCAGGTGCAGCACCCTGCGCCGCTGGACGTACGCCGGGGCCCGGGAGCCCAGGGGCCGTTCCGCCTGCTCGTCTTCCGCGCCGTCGGCCGCCAAGGCCACCTTCCCCGTTCCGTCACTCCCCGTATTCATGAGGACAAACGTACCCGAAGGAATCCGGTCACCGGAATGGTCCCGTGGTACGAACAATGGCTCCGCCGTACGGGGTACCTAAAGACACGCAAAACCCTCAGAGGGGTTTACAACGGCACCGTAGGTGGCATGTCGATTTCGCCGACGTGCGAATCCCCGAGCGCACACTGAGCGAAAGGCCATGGCGCTTATGAACACCACGGTCAGCTGCGAGCTGCACCTGCGCCTCGTTGTGTCGAGCGAGTCCTCACTGCCTGTTCCCGCAGGACTGCGGTATGACACGGCCGATCCCTACGCCGTGCACGCCACCTTTCACACCGGAGCCGAGGAGACCGTCGAGTGGGTCTTCGCCCGTGATCTCCTCGCCGAGGGCCTGCACCGGCCCACCGGCACCGGCGACGTCCGCGTCTGGCCGTCCCGGAGCCACGGTCAGGGCGTGGTGTGCATCGCCCTGAGCTCCCCCGAAGGTGAGGCTCTACTGGAGGCCCCGGCGCGGGCCCTGGAATCGTTCCTGAAGCGAACGGACGCAGCCGTGCCGCCGGGCACGGAACACCGCCACTTCGATCTCGATACGGAGCTGTCCCACATCCTGGCCGAGAGCTAGGAGAGGTCCGGGAGAGCCACCGCACGACGAGAGAAGGTGGGCACAGCCACACCGAACGAGCCCGACGCCGTCCGACTCGGGGAGACGGCGCGGGCCCCGGCCCCCGTAGAGGGCACTCACCGGCGCCACCGCAGCGGAACACCGTGCGGGGGCGCCGGTGAGTGCGTTCGGGGCGCGGGAGGGGCGCAGGCGCCCGTACAGGGGCTCGCGGAGCCAGTAGCATCGGCCCTCAAGACGGGCCACGGGCCCGGTTCGCGGCCAGGGGAGCGATTCGTGCTGATCACCCATGACACCCGGTGCGCCCTGAACACCGTGGTCGATCTGGTGAACTCCGCACCGGAGGACGACGGCGCCGATCCGAAGAGTGACGGGTTGGCCGACCTCACAGCGCTGCGGGCCTTCGTGCTCGACCACGAGATCAGTGACGTCGGCGCCCTGAGCGAGGCGGACCTCACGGCCGTGCACCGGGTCCGCGCCCGGTTCGCCGAGGCGTTCGCGGGCCACGGTCCGGCGACGATGGCGGCACTGATCAACGAACTGGTGGCCGAGGCGGGCACCACCCCGCGGCTCACCGACCACGACGGCTACGACTGGCACATGCACTACTTCGCGCCGGGAGCCTCCATCGGGGACCACCTCGCGGCGGACTGCGGCATGGCCCTCGCGTTCTTCGTGGTCGCCGGGGAGCAGGAGCGGCTGCGCCGCTGCGCGGCCCCGGACTGCCGGCGGGCCTTCGTGGACCTGTCCCGCAACCGCTCCCGTCGCTACTGCGACGGCCGCACCTGCGGCAACCGTCTGCACGTCGCCGCGTACCGGGCCCGCCGCAGGGAGGCCACCGGCTGAACGCGGCGGGCCGCCCGCCCTCCGCCCCCGGTCAGCGTCCCAGCAGGAACAGGTCGTGCACCGCCCCCATCATCAACAGGGTGCCGATCACCGTCAGGAAGATCATCAGTGGTGGTTGGGAGAGGGCGTAGAGACAGCCCTGCGCCTCTTGGGGAACGCCCGGGGGCACGTCGACGGAGGGCGTCCCGGTCCGTTCCGGCCGAGCAGGGGCGGCCGGCGGCGGTTCGACCGGGTCCCGCCGGCCGACGGGACGCGCCGACCGCCCCCCGTACGCGGTGACCCAGGGTGACCGTCGCAGGTCCTTGCGGCCCACCGGACGGGCGTGCGCCCGGCGGACCGCCACCGGGGACGGGGGTGGTCCTGCCGGGTGCGCGTGGGAGGGGTCCGCCCCGGACGTGAGCCACGCCGATGGCGCGGTGCGTCGGTTCCGGGGGCGGCGTGCGCTGGGGCGCACGGTGTGGGCGGGGGTGGCTGTGTGGTTCCTGGTGGCGCCGTCGTCCAGGGGGGCCCGACCGGCCCGGTCCGCCGTGTTCGCGGCAACTGGATCGACGAGGGCGGCACCGTGGTGCGTGGTGTCGAGCATCTCGCGCCGATGATGACGCATCGCCAGACGCGACGCGATCAACACGCCCGTATTGGGCGGGAGTTCACCGGATTCCGTGTCACATGTTGAGACGGCTCGGCAGGGCGTTCGTGCCCCGGGCGCAGCTCCCGGCGGGAGTCGACAGCCGTCAGATGCCGTGCTTCTTCAGAATGGCCTCGATGTCGCTGAAGTCCTCCGAGCCGGGGCCCGAGGACGGCCGGGAGGCGGGCTTGGCGGACGGCTTGGACGGCTTGAGCGACGGACGGCCGCTCGCCTGTGCCGACGCGCCGGGCGCCACCGCCTCCCGCTCCCCGGCACCGGCCGCCTTCGCCTGGGCCTTGGCCGCCCGCCGGTCCTTGCGGCTCACCCCGCGCCGCCGCTCCACCGCCCGGGTCGTCAGGAACAGGCCCCACGCCACGCCGAGCACCCCGAACCCGGCCCACGCGGTCGGGCTGAAAGCGGTGTCCACGATCCACTGGACGGCCCCGGTCATGACCAGCCCGAGCGGCACGAGCGCATAGGCAGCGGTCCGGGCCGCAGCGAGGAACCGCTTGCGGTAGGCGGTGACCGCCGCGATGCCCAGGCCCGCCACGGCCACGGCGGAACACACGGTTTCGGCAATCATTCCGGCCTCCAGCTGAATCGGTCGGACGGTTCGTCCCCATCCATCCTGCACCGACCCCGGCCCCTCGGGCCACGGCCGGAACGCACCTCAGGGAGAACTCGGGGTCGATCTCCTCCCCAGGTCCCGGGCCGGACCCGGCCGGGGAGAGCTGCGAGACTTGCCCCATGAACGACTCCGCTTCCCCTTCCCCGCAGCCCGCGGGCCGTCCCGTCCTCGACCTCTGGTGCGAGCTCCAGTGCCCCGACTGCCGGACCGCGCTGGACGACCTCCACGCCCTGCGGGCCCGCTACGGGGACCGGCTGGAGCTGCGGCTGCGCCACTTCCCGCTGGCCAAGCACCGGCATGCGTTCGCCGCCGCCCAGGCCGCGGAGGAAGCGACGGCGCAGGGCCGGGGTTGGCCCTACGTCGAGGCGGTGCTCGCCCGGGCCGAGGAACTGGACCGCGGGGGCGAGGCGTTGCTGGTCGAGGTGGCCCGGGAGCTGGGGTTGGACGCGGAGGAGTTCGACACCGCGCTGATCGACGGGCGGCACACCCTGATCGTCGACGCCGACCAGGCGGAGGGCAAGGCGCTGGGCGTGACGGGAACCCCGACGTACGTCATCGACGGGCAGCGGCTCGACGGGGGCGAGAGTCAGGACGGACTGCGGGAGCGCATCGAGGAGATCGTGGACCGACTGCTCGCCCGCTGACTCCCCCGATTCCCCGGATCCTCCGGAACCCCTGGGTTTCCACGCCCCTTCCCGTCACAGCGGTCACAGGGGCTTGTAGAGGTGGTGGACGGTCGGCTCGTACCCCAGCGACTCGTACAGCCGCAGGGCCGGGGTGTTGCCGAGGAAGACGTTGAGGCCGATCGTCCGGTGCCCCGCGGCGAGCGCCTGCGCCGCGGCGTGCCGCATCAGGGTGCGTCCGTGGCCGTGGCCCCGGTGCTCCGGGACGACCTCCACTTCGTAGACGTAGGAACTCTCGGCGCCGAGCGCGACCCAGACCGTCCCGACCACCGTGCCCCGGTGTTCGAGGACGCTGATCGCCGCCCCCGGGGTGTCGAGCCCGTCGGGCAGCAGACGGACGTAGTCGCGCTCGGCCTTGGCCCGGGCCTCGTCTTCCGGCACGCCCCGTTCGATCCAGTCACCGACGTACGCCTCCTGGGACGTCGTGCGCCAGGGACCGTACTCGGCCGCGGTCATCGGCCGGGCCGAGGGGTCCGGGGGCGGCGGCGCCGCCCGGTCGAGGTCGAGGGCCATGAGCCGGTTGCGCTCCACGTACCCGAGGGCCCGGCCCAGTCGCAGGGCCACCGGGGCGTCGGCCGGGACCGACGCCTCGATCCGCCGGCAGCCCCAGCCGCGGGCCACCTCCTCGGCGGCGAGCGCGGCGACGGTCCCCCGGCCGCGGGCCCGGTCCGGCTCGTCGACCCGCAGCGCGCGCACCCGGGCCACCCGGGGGCCGAACCGCTCGTCGGTGGCGAGGTCGATCTCGCCCACGGGACGACTGTTGACGCAGATCCGGAAGTGCCGGGAACGGCCCCCGTCGGCCAGTTGCTGGAGCGGCCCGGTCGGCCGCAGGGTGGTGGTCATCGCTGATGTCTACCCGCCGTGCGGCACCCAGTCATCGGAATTTGCGCGAGCGCGCCGGGGGCGCGGTCACGGGCTCACGGGTCCAAGTCGTCGGCGGACCGCTCCGTGAAGATCCGCATCGCCTTGGCGGTCACCGGTCCGGGCGCCGGCAGTTCACGGCCGTCGACGCGGTGCACGGCCTGGACGTCACGCAGCGTCGAGGTGAGGAATATCTCCTCCGCGCGGTCCAGGACGTCCAACGGCAGGTCCGTCTCCTGGGCGCCCGACCACTCGACCGCGAGCGCACGGGTGATGCCCGCGAGGCAGCCCGAGGCGACGGGCGGGGTGTGGAGCTGGCCGTCGAGGACGACGAAGACGTTCGATCCGGTGCCCTCGCAGAGCCGTCCGACCGTGTTGCCGAACAGCGCCTCCGTGGCGCCCCGTTCCCGGGCCCGGGCGAGCGCGACCACGTTCTCGGCGTACGAGGTGGTCTTCAGCCCGGCCAGCGCCCCGCGCTCGTTGCGGGTCCAGGGCACGGTGACGACCGCGGTGGTGTCGGCGCGCCGGGGGACCGGGCCGATCGCGACGACCAGGGTGGGCGGGTGTTCGCCCCGGTCGGAGCCGAGCGGGGACTCGCCCCCCGTGTAGGTGACGCGCAGCCGTCCGAGCGGCATGGGGTTGGCGTCCACGACGGCGCGGCAGGCCCGGCGGACCTCGTCGAGGTCGGGCTCCGGGAGGCCGAGGCCGCGGGCGGAGCGCGCCAGCCGGTCCAGGTGGCGGGTCAGGGCGAAGGCCCGCCCGTTGACGGTCTTCATCGTCTCGAAGATCCCGTCACCGACGGTGAGTCCGTGGTCGAACACGGAGACGCGCGCGGACGTGGCGTCCCGGAGTGCGCCGTCGAGCCAGATTTTCACAGGGAGCCCTCCAGGGGGTCGGGGTCCGTGGGGGGCGGCGAGCCGCCCGATGCCACGGCGAGCAGTCTGGCCGCCTTCAGTTCGGTCTCGCGCCACTCGCGTTCCGGGTCCGAGCCCCAGGTGATGCCCGCACCGGTGCCGAAGCGCAGGAGACCCGCGGCACGGTCGATCCAGAAGGTGCGGATGCCCACGGCCAGCTCACCCGTGCCCCGGTCGGCGTCGACCCAGCCGATGCCCCCACAGTAGGGGCCGCGCGGTCCGACCTCCAGGGCCTCGATGATCCGCAGGGCGCTGGACTTGGGCGCCCCCGTGACGGACCCGGGCGGGAAGGCGGCGCCCAGCAGCTCCGCCCAGCCCGCGCCGGGGCGCAGTTCACCGCGGACGGTGGAGACGAGGTGGACGAGCCCGGGGTGCTTCTCGACCACGCAGAGGTCGGGGACGGTGACCGAGCCCGTGACGCAGACCCGGCCGAGGTCGTTGCGGACCAGGTCCACGATCATGACGTTCTCGGCGTGGTCCTTCTCCAGCAGGTCGGCTTCGGTGCGCCCGGTCCCCTTGATCGGACCCGACTCCACGGTCCGGCCCGTACGGCGCAGGAACAGTTCGGGCGAGGCGGTGGCGATCTCCACGCCGTGCTCCGGCAGGCGAATCGTTCCGGCGTAGGGGGCGGGGTTGCCGCGGGCGAGCAGTGCGGTCAACGCGTCCACGTCCGCGTCCGCAGCCACGGGAGCCGACAGGACCCGACACAGGTTCGCCTGGTACACCTCGCCCGCCGCTATGTGGGCACGGATGCGCCGCACGCCCCGGGTGTACGCCTCGCGGTCGAGCGAGGACGCCCAGTCGTCCGGGCCGGGGCCCCGCCACGCCCCCGGAGTCGGCGCGGGCACCGGGGCGGGTCGTACGTCGTCGAAGCGCGCGCACACCAGCCGGCCCTCGAAGTCGGCACACACGGCCCAGAAGCCCCGGCCGTCCAGCGCGGCGGGATCGCTGGTCACGTCACGCAGACCGGTGGCGAGGAGGCCGCCGAAGCGGGCCAGGGCGGGGAGGGTACGCACGGCTGCGAGTCTAGGCCGGGGGACCCGGTGGGCGCCGTGGGGTGGTGTCGGGGCAGCACGCTGCGTAAACGCGTTTTTGTGGTTCCCCGGGAATCCGCTAGAGTTCAACACGTCGCCGGGACGCGCAAGCGCACCGAAACGACATGCGGACGTAGCTCAGTTGGTAGAGCGCAACCTTGCCAAGGTTGAGGTCGCGAGTTCGAACCTCGTCGTCCGCTCAGGAGCGGGGAGTTCTCAGAACCCGCCGCATCCCTGGTGGAGTGGCCGAGAGGCGAGGCAACGGCCTGCAAAGCCGTCTACACGGGTTCAAATCCCGTCTCCACCTCCACGGACGATTAGCTCAGCGGGAGAGCGCTTCCCTGACACGGAAGAGGTCACTGGTTCAATCCCAGTATCGTCCACTGGACCCGGCATCGGGTGCCCGCGCGATTAGCTCAGCGGGAGAGCGCTTCCCTGACACGGAAGAGGTCACTGGTTCAATCCCAGTATCGCGCACGCAGTACACCGCACCACCCTCCGGTCGACTTCCGGGCGGCCCTCGGGTCACCGCTCCTGGTAGTCTCCCGGGACACCCCGCGCGATTAGCTCAGCGGGAGAGCGCTTCCCTGACACGGAAGAGGTCACTGGTTCAATCCCAGTATCGCGCACCACCCGTCAGCCCCCGGTCGTCCTGGACACCGGGGGCTGTGTCGTGCCCGGGCCGCGTGCTCACCTGCGCACGGACCGGCTCCGCGCCCCGGGGACCAGGGGTCCTCCAGGGGCACGGAGCCCTTCACACGCCGTCGTGCGGCGGGCGGGCCGTGGGCTCAGGAGGAGAACAGCATCCGCCCGAAGCCGCGGTTCCGGTGGCCGCCGTGACCCCCGTGGTGACCGTGGTGCGCGCCGTGCCCACCGTGCTGCGGTGCGCCCCAGGCCGGTGCGGGCGGGGCCTGGGCGGGGTAGCCCTGCGGGGCGGGCGGCGGCGGCGCGGGCTGGGTCCACTGGGACTCCAACCGCGTCAGCGCCTCCAGCTCGCCGTAGTCCAGGAATATCCCGCGGCAACCGGAGCACTGCTCGATCTGGACGCCGTTGCGGTTGTAGGTGTTCATGGGCGCGTGGCACTTCGGACACTGCATGGACGGGCTCAACTCCTCGCCGTTAGGTACCGCTTCGCCGGAATACTGCCCGGCTTTCGTTCTTCTGCACCCTACTTCGCTTCCCTCCCGGCCAACTCCCCCGGCGAACGGGTCACTCGACGGGCGGCGTCCCGCCCATCCGGTCGCAGGCGCTGATCACCGCCCACTCGTCCCCGTCGGGCGGGCGCCCCTCCCGCAGGCTCCTGGTGATCGTCAGGGCCGCCGTCTGCACGGTCAGGGCCCGCGCGACGACGTCCAGCGCCGGCCAGGGGTCGCCCCCGGCGGGCACCGCGGGGCCCCGACCCGCCCGGTACGCACCGAGGAAACGGTTCCACTGGGCCGGGCCGAGCAACCCGCACGCGTACCAGGCGGCCGGCCGGGCGAGGTCCCAGACGGCCGGCCCGGCGCCGAGGTCGTCCACGTCGATCAAGCGCCAGGGGCCGTCCGGCGCCCTGACCAGTTGCCCCAGGTGGAGGTCGCCGTGGCAGAGCGCGGGCGGGCCGGGTGCCGGTGCCTCGCCCCGGGCCCAGGGCGGCAGGGTCCGCCAGGCGCGCTCCACGGCCGCGACCGCCGCTGCCGCCGGGCCCGCGGCCAGCGGCCAAGGAAGGCCGGGCCCGCCGACCCCGGTCCGCATCCGGTGGACGGCCAGCGCGGCCTTCGCCGGCCCCCGCATCGCGGGCAGGGGGCCCGGCAGCCGGGACACGTCGACGCGGTGGAGGCGGGCCAGCAGGGCGCCCGCCGCCTCCCACGGCGCCCGCTCGGGGGCGTCGGGGTCGACCGGGACCCCGTAGGGCCAGAGGCTGACCGGGCGGCCGGCCAGTGCCGTCGCGGGTGGGGCGGTGCGCTCCGTCGGGCGGGGCACCAGTGGGGGCAGCAGCACGTCCGCCAGCGCCGGATGGCCCGCCACCGCGATCCGGGCGGCCAGCTCGTCCGGGTCGGAGCCGCCGGCGTGCGCCTTGGCCACCACGCCGCCGTGACGCACCACGACCCCGTCGTCCCGGCGGGCAAGCACCTCACCGGCGTGCCCGCAGTCGCACTCCCGGTCCGCCCCGTGGACCGCGGTCCGGGCCCGTACGCGCAGTCCCCGCACCACCGCACCGCTCATCGACTGCCCCGCCCCTGGTTCGACGCCCCGCTCGGCGGACGGTCCGTACCGGCCGCCGCGCTCCCGTCAGCCTACGAGCCCGGCCGGCCCCGCACGTCCAGGGGGCTGCGGGCCGACACAGCAAAGTGCCCGCGCAACCTCCCCAGGTTGCGCGGGCCTTGTGCCGTCCGCCGCACCCCCGTCCCCACGGGGTTTCATGGTGGGATGTCCCCGCCCGGACCGCTCTTCCGGGCCCGGGGCGCCGCTCAGCGCCCCAGCATCTCCACCACGGACGACGCTTGGGTGACCACTGCCTCCCAGCCGCCGAAGACGACTACGAGCAGGGCCGCCAGGGGGAGGACCATGGCCGTCGCCACCAAGGGGTGGCGCTCACCGGGCCGGCTGCCGTCGAACGCGGCGTACGCCTTGCGTCCTCGTGCACGGATCATGGTCCGGGTGGCCGTGTCCGCCATGGTCCCTCTCCTGGTTGTCTCCCGTGCGGGACCCGTTGCCGGGCCCGTCGCACGTCGTGTGTGTACGGAGCGGCGGGCGCTTGACCTCGGGGGACGAGTACCGCACCCGCCGCTTGACGACAAATCTATGACCGGGGAGCCGTCCGGTCGTCATGCCCTCGTATCGATTGCCTGGCCTCCGCAAGGATGACCGGCTCCCCCGCACGTACTCCCCTGGGTGGAGACGGCCGTGCACGTCTCGGGGTCTTCCCCGAGGGGACCGGCGGGGCGGGTGGCGGATGGTCGGGGCGGTGTGCCCGCCACGGGTGAGTTCGCTCACTTCCACCCCGTCCGCCCGGGTCCGCGACGCCCCGCGGCGACCCGCTCCGCCGGTCGCCCGCACCTCCTCGTGACGCCCCCGGGGCAGGCGTGCCGGCATTCCGGGGCCGCCACTCGCCGTCAGGTCAACCTCCTTGGCCGAAAAGCCGGTTGGCCCCGGTTCCGGGTCAGTCGCCCGAGCCTCGGCAGTTCCCTGACTCCCCTTCATACCGCTGGTCCGGCACCGACAATCGATCGGATCGAGAGGGCGCGGCCTCTGCGCGCTCCGGGCCCGGTGTACGTAAGCTGTGGCTCGTCAACCGGACCGGGCAGCGGGGATGAACATGGCGATGATGCGCCTGAGGCGTGAGGACCCGCGTGTGGTCGGCTCGTTCAGGCTGCACCGACGGCTCGGAGCGGGCGGCATGGGGGTCGTCTACCTCGGGTCCGACCGCCGTGGCCAGCGGGTCGCGCTGAAGGTCATCCGCCCCGATCTCGCCGAGGACCAGGAGTTCCGTCAGCGGTTCGCCCGTGAGGTGTCGGCGGCCCGCCGGATCCGCGGTGGCTGCACGGCGCGGCTGGTCGCCGCCGATCTGGAGGCGGAGCGGCCCTGGTTCGCCACCCAGTACGTACCCGGGCCCTCCCTGCACGACCGGGTCGCCGACGACGGTCCGCTGCCCGCGGCCGACGCGGCGGCGATCGGAGCGGCACTGTCCGAGGGGCTGGTCGCGGTCCACGAGGCCGGGGTCGTCCACCGGGACCTGAAGCCGTCGAACATCCTGCTGTCTCCCAAGGGCCCCCGGATCATCGACTTCGGCATCGCCTGGGCGACCGGCGCGAGCACGTTGACGCACGTCGGCACCGCGGTGGGCTCCCCCGGGTTCCTCGCCCCGGAACAAGTGCGTGGTGCCGCCGTCACCCCGGCGACCGACGTGTTCGCGCTCGGTGCGACGCTCGCGTACGCGGCGACCTCCGACTCGCCCTTCGGTCACGGCAGTTCCGAGGTGATGCTGTACCGCGTGGTGCACGAGGAGCCGCAGCTGAGCGGAGTGCCCGACGCGCTGGCGCCCCTGGTGCGGGCCTGTCTCGCGAAGGACCCGGAGGAGCGGCCCAGCACCCTGCAACTGTCCTTGCGGCTCAAGGAGATCGCCGCTCGTGAGGCCCAGGGTCTGACCGATCCGCGACCGCCCGTGCCGCGCGGTCAGCCGGACCGGCCGTCGGGGGGACTGGCCGCGGAGTACGCCGCCCAGCGCACCCAGCGCCGTCCGCAGGGCACCCCGCCCCCGCGGCCCTCCGCGTCGTCCAAGGCGTCCCGGGCCGCGCAGCCGACCCAGCGCTCCGGAGCGGGTCGCCCGCCCCGCCCCACCCAATCCTCCGGCGCCAACCGCTCGGGCACCCGTCCGGGGAACGGATCGCGGAGCGGCACCCGGGCCCCCCGCTCGGGCGCCCGGCCCGCCCCCCGCAGCGGGCGCGAGAGACAGCGGCGGACGGGTGCGGGGCGACGTCCGGCGAACCCCAGGCTGCTGCGCCAACGGCTCATCGTGTTCGTGGTGGTGACGCTGCTGGTGGCACTGGGCATCGCCGCTGCCCAAGGCTGCCAGGGGCCCGCCAACGGGGCCGGGGTTCCCGCACCCGTGGTGACGAACGCCGCGGACCGGGCCGCTCCCGTCGCCACTGACCGCTGAACGCCGACCGCCGACGGGGAGCCGGTCGGATCAGCCGGTCGGGCGACCGGTGACGACCGCGTAGAAGGCGACCGCCGCGGCGGCGCCGACGTTCAGCGAGTCCACGCCGTGCGCCATCGGGATGCGGACCCACTCGTCCGCGGCCCGCAGGGCCCGGGTGGAGAGGCCGTCGCCCTCGGCCCCCAGCATCAGCGCGACCCGTTCCCGACGGTGCGGCGCCGCCGCGTCCAGGGTGACCGCCTGCGCGTCGGGGGTCAGCGCGAGGAGGTCGAAGCCGGCCGCGCGCACCGTTTCCAGACCGTTCGGCCAGGACTCCAATCGGGCGTACGGCACGGAGAACACGGCGCCCATGGAGACCTTCACGGAACGGCGGTACAGCGGGTCGGCGCAGTCCGGGGAGAGCAGCACGGCGTCCATGCCGAGGGCCGCGGCGGAACGGAAGATGGCGCCGATGTTGGTGTGGTCGTTCACCGACTCCATGACGACGACCCGGCGGGCGGTGGTCAGCAGGTCGTCCGCGGTCGGCAGGGGCGCGCGCTGCATGGAGGCGAGGGCGCCCCGGTGGACGTGGTAACCGGTGACCCGCTCCGCCAGTTCGGGGGTCACCACGTAGACGGGCGCGGGGAGTTCGTCGATCACATCCCGCAGGGCGTCGACCCATTTGGACGACAGCAACATCGACCGCATCGCGTACCCGGCGTCCCGTGCGCGGCGGATGACCTTCTCGCCCTCGGCGATGAACAGTCCTTCGGCGGGCTCGCGCCGGCGGCGCAGTTCGACGTCGGTGAGTCCGGTGTAGTCCCGCAGTCGGGGGTCGTCGGGGTCCTCGACGGTGATCAGTTCGGCCACGGGGTGGTACCGCCTTGTCCGGGTTCGGGGCCAGTGGAGGTGGGAGGGGTGGGCGCTGCGGCCGTGCCCACCGGCCCGGTGGGTGGCACCGGGCCGGTACGGGTTCAGCTGGGTGCGGCCCCGGTGGGGGCGCCCGGCGCCTGGGGGCCGACCCGGACGACGTCACCGATGACGATCACCGCGGGCGGGCGCACGCCCTCGCGTTCGACGGTGGCGGCGACGGTCGCGAGCGTCGCGTCCACCCGGCGCTGGGCGGCGGTGGTGCCCTCCTGGACGAGGGCCACGGGCGTGTCGGCGCCCCGGCCGTGGGCGATCAGTGCCTCAGCGATCCGGCCGATCTTGTCCACGCCCATCAGCACGACGAGGGTGCCGCGCAGTCGGGCGAGGGCCGCCCAGTCCACCAGCGAGCGGTCGTCGTCGGGTGCCACGTGGCCGCTGACCACGGTGAACTCGTGGGCGACGCCCCGGTGGGTGACCGGAATGCCCGCCGCGCCGGGCACGGAGATCGAGCTGGAGATGCCGGGCACGACCGTGTACGGGATGCCGGCCTCGACCAGCGCCTCGGCCTCCTCCATGCCCCGACCGAAGACGAACGGGTCGCCGCCCTTGAGCCGGACCACCGTCCGGCCGGCCCTGGCGTGCTCGATCAGCGCCTCGTTGATGGCCTCCTGGGCCATGAACCGGCCGTAGGGGATCTTCGCCGCGTCGATCACCTCGACGTGCGGCGGCAGTTCGGCGAGCAGATCGCGGGGGCCGAGCCGGTCCGCGATGACGACGTCCGCCTCGGCGAGCAGTCTGCGGCCGCGGACGGTGATCAGGTCGGGGTCGCCGGGGCCTCCGCCGACGAGCGCGACGGACGCGGCGCGGGCCCGGTGGTGGGGGGCGACCAGGGTCCCGTCGCGCAGGCCCTCGACCACGGCGTCCCGGATCGCCGCGGTGTGCCGGGGGTCACGGCCCTGGGCGTCGGTGGTGAGGACGGCCACGGTGACGCCGGCGCTGTGGCCGGTGGCGGGGGTCCAGGCGGTGGCGGCGTCGGCGTCGTCGGAGCGCACGCACCAGATCCGGCGGGCCTCGGCCTCCGCGGACGCCCGGGTGTTCGCCGCACGGTCCTGGGTGGCCACCAGGACGTACCAGGCGTCCGCGAGGTCGCCGTCCTCGTAGCGGCGGCGGTGCCAGGTGAGTTCGCCGGAGTCGGCCATGGCCTCCACGGAGGGGGTGGCCGAGGGCGAGACGAGGTGGATGTCGGCGCCGGCTGCGATCAGTGCGGGAAGGCGGCGTTGCGCCACCTGGCCGCCGCCGAGCACCACGACCCGGCGGCCGGTGAGGCGGAGCCCGACGGGGTAGGCAGGATCGCTGGCGGACGTGGGCATGGCGGCTCCTCGGGTGGGCCGCTGCGACGGTGGAGCGGCGTGCTGTTCCGGACGGGCGGGGGACCCCACGGGTGGGACGTGTCGGATGCCCGTGGGCGGGGTTCCCGCTGGTCAACGATACGGTTTCGCTGGTCAAGGCCGCGGTCGGGGCCGTCCCCGGGGCGTCGGAACGAGGGCTCGGCGGGACGCCCCGCCGAGCCGGTGCCGAGCGGGGCGGTGACGGGCCCGGCGATCCGGGGGAACTGCGGCCGGTCGCGCGGCCGGTGCTCCCCCGGATCGGGGCGGGTCACTTCTCAGTGACCCCGGCGGAGTCGAAGGTGGCCACCTCGTGCATCGCGCGGGCCGCGCTCTGGACGAGCGGCAGTGCGAGCAGCGCGCCGGTTCCCTCGCCGAGCCGCAGGTCCAGGTCGACCAGGGGCCGCAGTCCGAGCTTGTTGAGGGCCGCGACATGGCCCGGCTCGGCGCTGCGATGGCCGGCGATGCACGCCGCGAGCGCCTCGGGGGCGATGGCCCGGGCGACCAGGGCCGCCGCACCCGCGCTGACGCCGTCCAGGATGACGGGGGTGCGCAGGGAGGCGCCACCCAGCACCAGACCCACCAACGCGGCGTGTTCCAGGCCGCCGACCGCCGCGAGCACGCCGATCGGGTCGGCCGGGTCCGGCTGGTGGAGTTGCAGCGCCCGCCGGACGACGTCCGTCTTGCGGGCCAGCGTCTCGTCGTTGATGCCGGTGCCCCGACCGGTGACCTCCGCGGGGTCGGCCCCGGTGTACACGGAGATCAGCGCGGCCGACGCGGTGGTGTTGGCGATGCCCATCTCTCCGGTGAGCAGCGCCTTGTTGCCCGCGGCCACCAGGTCGCGGGCGGTCTCGATGCCGACCTCGATGGCCGAGGTGACCTCTTCACGGGTCAACGCGGGCCCGGTGGTCATGTCGGCGGTGCCGGCGCGCACCTTGCGCGGCAGCAGGCCCGGTGAGGCGGGCAGGTCGGACGCCACGCCGACGTCGATGACGCACACCTCGGCGCCGACCTGCTGGGCGAACGCGTTGCAGACCGCGCCGCCGCTGAGGAAGTTGGCGACCATCTGGCCGGTGACCTCCTGCGGCCACGGGGTCACGCCCTGGGCGTGCACGCCGTGGTCGCCCGCGAAGACCGCGACGGCCGCCGGCTCCGGGATCGGCGGCGGGCACACCCGGGAGAGGCCGCTGAGCTGTGCCGAGATGATCTCCAGCATGCCGAGCGCTCCGGCGGGCTTGGTCATCCGCTTCTGCCGCTCCCACGCCTCGCCGAGCGCCTTGGCGTCCAGGGGGCGGATGCCGGCGACGGTCTCGGCGAGCAGGTCGTGCGGCTCTTCGCCCGGCAGGGCGCGGCGCCCGTACGTCTCCTCGTGGACGACCCAGGACAACGGGCGGCGCTGGGACCAGCCGGCCTGCGCGAGCTCCGGCTCCTCGGGGAACTCGTCGACGTACCCCACGCACAGGTACGCGACGACCTCCAGGTGCTCGGGGAGGTCGAGGGCGCGGACCATCTCGCGCTCGTCGAAGAAGCTGACCCAGCCGACGCCCAGGCCCTCGGCGCGGGCGGCGAGCCACAGGTTCTCCACGGCGAGCGCGGAGGAGTACGGGGCCATCTGCGGCTGGGTGTGACGGCCGAGGGTGTGACGGCCACCGCGGGTCGGGTCGGCGGTGACGACGATGTTGACCGGGGTGTCGAGGATCGCCTCGATCTTCAGTTCCTTGAACTGCTTGGCCCGGCCCTTGGGCAGGGACTTGGCGTAGGCGTCGCGCTGGCGGGCGGCCAGTTCGTGCATCGCCTGCCGGGTCTCGTCGGACCGGATCACCACGAAGTCCCAGGGCTGGGAGTGGCCGACGGACGGCGCGGTGTGCGCGGCCTCCAGGACCCGCAGCAGGACCTCGTGCGGAATGGGGTCGGAGCGGAACCCGTTGCGGATGTCCCGGCGCTCGCGCATGACCCGCAGCACCGCCTCGCGCTCGGCCTCGTCGTATCCCGGGGCGGCGGGGCGGGCGGCCCGGGGCGCCTCGGGGACGACGGGGTCGGCGGGGGCCAGCTGGTCGGCGGGTCCGGCCGGTTCGGCGGGCTCGGGTGCCTGCTCCTCGGCCGGGGCCGGGGTGGCCGCCGGGCCGGCGAGGGCAGCGCTGCGGTCCTGGACGGACACGGTGACGGTGTCCGCCTCCGTACCCGCGTCGGGGCCGCCGGGCTCGTCGTCGGCGGAGTGGGTGGGCAGGCTGTCCGGGGTCTGCGCGGGGGTCTCCGCTTCGGCGGCGTCGGCGTCTTCGGGAACGTCGGCGCCTTCGGGGACGTCGGTCCCGTCGGTGGCCGGGGCTTCCTCCTCGGGGCCGGCGGGGGCGGCCGGGGCCTCGGCCGGCTCGGCGACGTCGGCTGCCTCGGGGGTGACCGGGGCGGCCGGGGTCTCGACGGGGGGCGCCTGGTCGGCGGGTGCCTGAGCGCTCGCGGGCTCCGGTGCCGCCACGGCTTCCGGCGCGCTCTGTGCCTCGGCGGGAGCCGCGGTGTCGGCTTCCGCGGCCGGCTCGGCGGGCGCTTCCGGTGCGTTCGGCGTCGCCCCGGTGGCCGGGGCTTCGGGCGCTTCGGCGACCTCGGCCGGGGCCACGGAGGCTTCGGCGGCCGGGGCGTCGGTCGTCGTCTCGTCAGCCGCCGCCGCTGCCGGGGGCGCGGGCGCGGGTGCGGGTGCGGTGGGTTCGGCGGGGGGCTCGTGCGGCTCGGCCGGTGGTGCCGCGGCGGTCTCGCCGGTGGGCGCGGTGGGCGCCTCGGTGGCGGTGGGCGGTTCCTGCTGGGCAGGGGTGGGCGTCTCGGGTGCACCGGACGGGTCCGGCCCTGCTGCGGAGGCGACGGTCGCCTCGGGCGCGGCCACGGCCACAGCCGGCTCGGCGGGGGGCTCCTCGGCGGAGGGCTCCTCCGGGGCAGCGGCGTCGGCGGATGCCGTGGGCGTGGCTTCGGCAACCGGGTCCGGGGTGGCCGGCTCCGGGGTGACCGGCTCGGACCCGGTCTCGGCCGTCGCGGGCTCCGCCTCGGGCACGGTGGCCTCGGGGGACTGCGGCTGATCCGGTGCGACCTGGGCCGGCTCCGCGGTCGCGACCGCAACCGGGGCGGTGACCGCGTCGGACGGCGGGGGGGCGGGCTGGTCCTGCACGGGGGCCGGGGCGGGCTCGACGGCGTCGGGGGCGAGCCCGACGGGGGCGGTCGCGGGCTGGTCGGCGGCCGGTTCAGCGGTGTCGGCCGCGGACTCGGGCTGTGGGTCCACGGGTCCGGCCGCCGGGGTGGCGTCGGGCTCCGTCGCCGGAGCGGGCGTCACGACCGGGGCAACGGGCGCGGGCGCGACGGCCTCGGGCCCGGCGGTGACCTCCGGCGCGGGGGCCTCGGGCACCGCCGGCGCGACGGGTACGGGCGGCTCCTGCTGCGGGGGGAGGACGAGGGCGTGCGGCGGGGTCGGCGCGAGGTGCGGCGTGGAGGGCACGGAGCCCGCGACCGGGACGAACTCCCCGACCGGGGCCGGAGCTTCGGCCACCCGTGCCTCGTGGACCGGTGCCTCGTGGACCGGTGCTTCCTGGGCGGGCGCTTCCTGGACGAGCACGTCCTGGATCGGGAACGTGCCGGTCGCCCGGGCCACGGCGGCGAGCGCGGCATCGGGCGCGGGGGTCATCGGCACAACGCTCACGGGCGCGGCGGACTGCGCTGCCGGGGCCACCCGTACGCCCCGGCCTTCGGTGGGGTCCCCGACCGGCTGCGCACCGGCAGCGGGGGTCGACGCCTCGGTGGGCAACCCCTCGACAACCGGGGCGACCGGGGCCACCGGGGCGAGTGGGTCGGGTACGTCGCCGTCCGGTCGGACCGCCGTCCCGGTGGACGGCTGCTGCTCAGCGGCGGCGGTCGACGGGGTCTCGGCGGGGAGCGCGGGGGCCGGGGGCCCGTCGGTCACGGGGACCCCGGTCGTGGCGGCGGGCGCGGACACCTGGGCCGCGGGCACGGTCTGGGCGCCCTGCGGGGCGGTCCCCACCGGGTGCAGCAGCTCGTTCCGGCCCGGGGTGGCCCCGCCGGAGGCGGGCGGCGGGCCCCAGGGGGCGCCGGCCTGCGGGGGGATCTCGGCGAGTTGGGGGCCCGGCAGCGGGGCCGCGGCGCGCTGGGGCTCCGGCTGCTCGGGAGCGTCCGGCTGCTCGGCCTGCGGGCTCTGCCGGCGGACCTTGACCGCACCCCGACGGGAGCCGGCGGGGCCCCGGTCGGCGAGCGAGCGCACCGGGCTGGAGGCGGTGTCCGGGGTGGGCGGACCGAGGTGCAGGGGGCGGCGGGGCGCGCCGGGGCCCTGGCCGGGCGCGGGGTGCGCGCCGGGGGCTCGACCGTCGGACACCTCGACGGAGGCGCTGTCGCGGCCGGCCGTCTCGTGCGGTCCCGGCTCGTGCCCGGTGGCGGCCCGAGGTGTCTCGGGACCGGCCTCGGGCACGGGCGCCTGGGCGGCGGGGATCGGTGTGGGGGGTTCGGCGGTCACGGGTGCGTCGGCCTCGTACGGGTTCGGGGGCTCGTCGTCGTCCAGTGTCTCCAGCGAGGTGGGCACCGAGAGGACGGGGGCGGGCCCTGCGGGCGCGGTGGGGCGCGGTTCGGCGGGAGCGGCAGAAGCGGCAGGAACAGCAGGAGCGGCGGGAGGCAGAGTCGACCCGGTGGGCTCCCCCGGCTGCACCGGGGCGGGGCCCGGCGCCGGGGCACCGGTGGTGTGGACCACCGGGGGGTAGGTGTCGACCGCAGGGGCGATCGGGAACACTCCGGACCCGCTGCGGCCCTCGATCCACGCGCCCTGCGAGCCGGGCATCAGGAGTTGGTCGTCGTCGTGGGGCTCGGCGTGGTCGGGGTACGGGGCGGGCGCTCCGGGGCCCGGCTGCGGTGCCGTCCGGCCGCGGACGGACGCGGCAGTGGTCCCCTCGCCGGGGTGGTCCGGCAGTGCCTCGTCCGGAATCCGGCCGGTGTCGGTCATGCGTACCCCTCGCCCATCGGTAGTGCTTCTACGACCGTTCCGGCCCCCGCCGGTCGGTGCGCCCGAACCGGGCGGCGTCCGACCGCCCGTCCGGAGAACGAGCGGGCGCGCCGCGCGGCACGTGCCGACGGCGCAGGCGGCGCCGCCACAAGGCATTGTCCCGGTTGGCCCCCACCTCGGCACGTAGTTCCCGGAACGGTCCCTGTTGGACTGCTGGACTGCGCCACGTCGCGCGTCCTTGGCCTCTGCCGTACCACAGTCCACCCAAAACGGGCGGGATTTCTGGACATTGGGTCACGAATGAGCCAGGGGCCCAGTGCGGTACAACGATCGTCCAGCCTACCTCGCGCGCACCGCCGCGGCGCTCAGGGGGCGCGGTCCGGGAGGTGTCCGGAAAGGAGGAATCCGACCGTCCGTTCCTTCTCCGTCCAGGCGCGGGTGTCGAGTTCGACGGACTGGAGGAGGGCACATTCGACTTCGTACCCGTGTTCGACCAGGTCGCGGCCGATGCGTTCGGCGGCGTCCCGGGTCGCGGCGTGCGTGACGATCCGGCCGGGGCGCCGGTCGGCGACGGCGGAGACGACGGGGGCGCCGCCGCCGCCGATCCGTACGACGTCGGGCTCGGGCAGCGTCTCCAGGACGTGCGGGGCGCGACCGTGGACGGCCTGGAGCTGGACGCCGAAGCGACGGGCGGTGGCGGCGGCGCGGGCGCAGTTGTCGGGGTGCTGGTCGACGGCGATGACGGCGGCGCCGAAGCGGGCCGCCTCCACCGCGAAGGCGCCGCTGGCGCAACCGATGTCCCAGACCAGGTCGCCGACGCGGGGGCCGAGGCGGGCTAGTTGGGCGGCGCGCAGTCGCTCGTTCTCGCTCTCGCGCAGTCCGTGGCCGTAGGCGTCGGCGGGCAGGGCCCAGCCGCGCGGGCCGGTGCCGGGGTCGCGGCCGGCGATCCAGCCGGGTTCGGTGGCGGACGTCCCGCCGATGGAGATCACCACGTTGGGGTCGCGCCAGCTGCGGTCGGCGGCCTTGTCGGAGGTCATCACGGTGACCCGTTCGCGGTCGGTGCCGAGTTCCTCGCAGACGACGAAGGTGCGGATCACGCCGTCGAGGAGGAGGCCGAGTTCCGCGGGGCCCGCGCCGGGGGCGGTGAGCACGGCGACCTTGGTGTGGGCGCGACACACGTTGACGGCCCGGCGCAGGGTGCGGCGGTGGGCGACCACGACCTCCGCGTCGTCCCAGGGCATCCCGGCCCGGGCGAACGCCTGGGCCACCGCGGAGGTGGCGGGTACCACCTCGACCTCCAGGCCGAACTCGGGGTCGCGCAGGGCGCGGACGACGCCGAAGAAGCCCGGGTCGCCGTCCGCGAGGACGACCGCGGTGCCCCGGTGGGCGGCGATCCGGCGGGCGGCGAGGGCGAAGCTGCCGAGCCGGATGCGTTCGGCGTGCTCGGGCACCTCGGGGAAGGCCAGGTGGTGCGGGGCCCCGGCGACCAGGGTGGCCACCGCGAGCGCCGAGCGAGCCCCGACGGGAAGTGGTGAACCGTCCCAGCCGATCACCGTGACCCGGTCGGCCATCGTCGTCAGTCTCCAGGGGTCGAGGCGGTAGGGACGGTGTCCGGGCGGCGGTACGGGGTGGCAGCAGGCGCGGGGGCGCGTGGGGGTGGGGCACCGAGGGGAACGGGGCGGGCGCGGAGCAGGGCGCGGGAGGGTGACCGGACGGCGGGAGGGTGCCGCGCGCGATCGGGCACCGTGAGCGTACCGGGTGCGGACGTCCGGTGCCCCCGCTGTGCACGGGCCGGCCGGGGAGGGCTCCGATCAGTTCCAGTCGGTGAAGGCCGTGTAGGAGCCGGCGTCCGCGAACTGCTCGCCGGAGCCCTCCAGGTCCTCGGGGAGCAGGCTCCATACGATGAGGTCGGTGCGCTGGTCGATCCAGCCGCCGTCATCGGTGCGGGCACGCGCTATCCGCGCGCCGCGCAGGACCCCTTCGCTGATGCAGCCGATCTTCTGCGCGACCTGTTGGGCGGCCGTGTTGGCGGCGGCCGTCCGCAACTCCAGGCGCTCGAACTTCTGGTCGTGGAACAGCCACCCGGCGGTGGCGAGCGACGCCTCGCAGGCGTAACCCTCGCCGCGCGCCCAAGGGGCGGTGGCGTAGGCGAGTTCGGCGGACCGGACGCGCCAGTCGACGGCGCGCAGTCGGACGGTGCCGACCAGGCGCTGGGTGAGGAACTCCGTCACGGCGAAGGCGATGCCGTGGCCGCCGGTGCGTGTCCCCGGGGCCCCTTCGGTGATCCAGGTGCGGGCGTCGTCCTCGGTGTACGGGTACGGTGCCGAGCTCCACATGACGACGAGTTCGTCGTTCATCATCTCGGTCAGGGCCGGGGCGTCCGCGTCCTCGAAGGGGCGTAGGACCAACCGTTCCGTGCTGAGGGAGATGTCGGGAAAGGTGGTCGTCATGGCGCCGCTCCGTAACCTTCAGGAACCTTCAGGTCTCTGTTGAGTGGACCAGCATGCAACATCCGCGGGCGCCGACGCACCACGGGGCCGCCGTCCGACGGGGGCGCGGGCGTGGTGCGGGCGGGCCCGGGGCGTCGCGGCGCGGTGGCCGAACGCCCCGGGCGCCGGGGTCAGCCCCGTCCGACGGGGAGGACGGAGCCCTGGTAGGTGTCCTCGATGAACTTCGCGACCTCGGGCGAGGTCAGCAGGTCGGCGAGCTTCTTGACCCGGGGGTCGTCCTCCTCGCCCTTCTTCACGGCGAGGACGTTGTTGTACGGGTTGTCCTCGGCGGTCTCCAGCAGGATCGCGTCCTTCTTCGGGCTGAGGCCCGCGTCCAGGGCGAAGTTGTTGTTGATGACCGCGGCGTCGACGTCATCGAGGGAGCGCGGCAGCTGCGCCGGGTCGAGTTCCTTGAACACCAGCTTCTTGGGGTTCTCGGCGACGTCGGCGGGGCTGGCGTCGGGGCCCGCGTCCGCCTTCAGTTCGATGAGGCCCTGGGAGGCGAGGAGCTGGAACGCCCGTCCCTCGTTGGTGGTGTCGTTGGGCACCGCGACGGTCGCCCCGTCCGGCAGGTCGGCGAGGTCGTCGACCTCCTTGGAGTACACGCCCATGGGCGGCAGGTACACCTCGGCGACGGGGACCAGGTCGGTCTTCTTGGACTTGTTGAAGTCGTCCAGGTAGGGCTGGTGCTGGTACAGGTTGGCGTCGAGCGAGCCCTCCTGGAGGGCGGTGTTCGGCAGGACGTAGTCCTGGAACTCCTTGATCTCCAGGTCGAGGCCCGCCTTCTCGGCGAGTTCGTCCTTGACGTGGGCGAGGACCTCGCCGGCCGGGACGGGGGTGACGCCGACGACCAGGGCGCCGTTGTCGTCGCCCCCGGACGAGCCGGAGCCGCAGGCCGTCAGGGCGACGGCCAGTGCGGTCCCGGCCGCCGCGGCGAACAGGGTTCGGGTGGTGCGCATGGGGGTGGTACTCCGCTGCTGAGGGATGCGAGGGGTCGGGGGTGCCGGGTCCGCCGGATCAGAAGGCGGGGATGACGGCGCCGTCGTACTTGTCCTCGATGAACTTCTTCACCTCGGGGGAGGTCAGCAGCTTGGCGAGCTTCTTGACCCGGGGGTCGTCCTCGTCGCCCTTCTTCACCGCGAGGAAGTTGCCGTACGGGTTGTCCTTGGCGTCCTCGGCGGCGATGGCGTCCTTGGCGGGGCTGAGCTTCGCCTCGATGGCGTAGTTGCCGTTGATCACCGCGGCGTCGACGTCCGACAGGGCCCGGGGCAGCTGTGGGGCCTCCAGTTCGCTGAACTTGAGGTCCTTCGGGTTGTCGACGATGTCCTTGGGGGTCGCCGCGAAGCCGACGCCTTCCTTCAGCTTGATGACGCCGTTGGCGGCGAGGAGCTGGAGGGCGCGGGCCTCGTTGGTGGTGTCGTTGGGGACCGCTATGGTGGCCCCCTTCTTGAGGTCGGCGAGGGCCTTGACGTTCTTGGAGTAGACGCCGAGCGGCTCCAGGTGGACCGTGGCACCCGGGACGGGCACGATGTCGGTGCCCTTCTTCTTGTTGAAGTCGTCCAGGTACGGCTTGTGCTGGAAGTAGTTGGCGTCGAGCTCGCCCTCCTGGACGGCGGTGTTCGGGGTCACGTACTCCGTGAACTCCTTGACCTCCAGCTCCAGGTCCTCCTTGGCCGCGAGGTTGTCCTTGATGTAGGCGAGGATCTCGCCCTGCGGGGTGGCGGTCGCGGCGACCTTCAGGGGTCCGTCGGAGCCGGAGTCGGAGTCGTCCGCACCGCAGGCGGTGAGGCCGAGGGTGAGGGCTCCGGCGGCGAGGACAGCGGTGGTGATCTTGGCGGTGTTACGCACGAAAAGTGCCTTTCTCCATGGTGCCGGTCCCGGCGGTCTGCGCGGGACGCGTAGGTGGGCGGCGGCGGTGCGGTCGGCACCGCCGACCGGGGTCAGGGGACCTTGAGGGGGTCGAGTTCGGCGCTCGCCGGAGCGGCGCCGCCGGAGGGCGGCGGGGCCGCCCGCAGCAGGCGCAGCCGGGGCGCGGAGCCGGCGCGGCCTCCCCTGCGGTGCAGGGAGCGGGCGGCGAAGTCGCCGGCGAACTGGATGACGGAGATCACGACGGCGAGGACCGCCACGGTGATCCACATCAGTTCGGTCTCGAAGCGCTGGTAGCCGTAGCGGATGGCGATGTCGCCGAGTCCGCCGGCGCCGACCGTGCCGGCCATCGCGCTGTAGCCGATGAGGGCGACGACGGTGGTGGTGGCACTGGAGATCAACGAGGGCAGCGACTCGGGGACGAGGACCTTGCGGACCACCGTCCAGGTGTTGCCGCCCATGGACTGCACGGCTTCCACCAGGCCGCCGTCCACCTCGCGCACCGCGGTCTCCACCAGTCGGGCGAAGAACGGGATCGCGCCGATCGCCAGCGGGACGATCGCGGCCTCGCGGCCGATGGTGGTGCCGGTGATCGTCCGGGTGAAGCCCATGAGGGCCACCATCAGGATGATGAACGGCATCGAGCGGGCGATGTTGACGACCTGCCCGATCACCTTGTTCACGACGGTGTTCTGGAGGAGGCCGCCCCGGTCGGTGAGGACCAGGAGGACGCCGAGCGGCAGTCCGCCGACCACGGCGATCACCGTGGACCAGCCCACCATGTACAGGGTGTCCCAACACGCCTGCTCCAGCAGCGGCCACATCTCGGACCAGGTCACTTGGCACCTTCCTTCACCAGGGTGGACCGCTCGGCCCGATCGACGACGTCCACCTGGAGGCCCTGCTCGCGCAGGAATCCGACCGGTACGACGTTGTCCTCGTAGCGCCCGGGCAGTTGGATGCGCATCCGGCCGACCTGCTTCCCGGCGACGGTGTCCATCGCGGCACCGAGGATCGAGATGTCGATGTTGTAGGTGCGGGAGAGTTGCGAGATGACGGGCTGGGTGGCCGCCTCGCCGTGGAAGGTGACGTCCACGACGGTCCGGTCCGGCCCGGTGGCGTCCCCGCTGACGGGGAAGAGCGCGGTGGCGAGTTCGGAGCCGGGGGTGGCGAGCAGTTCGCCGACCGTTCCGGACTCGATGATCTGTCCGTGCTCCATCAGGGCGGCGGAGTCGCAGATCGACTTGACGACGTCCATCTCGTGGGTGATGAGCAGGACGGTCAGTCCGAGCTGCCGGTTGAGGTCGCGCAGCAGCTGGAGGATGGAACGGGTGGTCTCCGGGTCGAGGGCGCTGGTCGCCTCGTCGGAGAGCAGGACCTTGGGGTCGCCGGCGAGGGCGCGGGCGATGCCGACGCGCTGCTTCTGGCCGCCGGACAGCTGGGCGGGGTAGACCCGGGCCTTGTCCGCGAGCCCGACGAGGTCCAACAGTTCGAGCGCCTTGCGGGAACGCTCCTTGCCGGAGACGCCGAGGATCTCCAACGGCAGTTCGACGTTGTCCTGGACGGTGCGCGTGGACAGCAGGTTGAAGTGCTGGAAGACCATGCCGATCCGGCTGCGGGCGTCGCGCAGGGCCTTGCCCGCGCGGGGACCGCGACCGGCGAGTGCCGTGAGGTCCTGACCGTCGACCGTCACGGTGCCGGCGGTCGGGCGTTCGAGGAGGTTGACGCAGCGGATGAGGGAGGACTTGCCGGCGCCGCTCTGTCCGATGACGCCGTAGACCTCTCCTTCCCGTACATGGAGGTCGACGCCGTCGAGGGCGGTGACCTCGCGACCGCGCGAACGGTAGACCTTGGTGAGGCCCTGGGTGGTGATCACTGGGATTCCGTCACTGTCGAGTGCGCGACGCCGTGGTGGGCGCCGGGCACGGGGCATTCGTCTTCAGAACGCGGCACGGTTCTCGTGGTGGCGGTGGTGCGGGGGGAGAATCGTGCGCTCGGGGCAGGCGGGTCCGGCCGACGTTCGGTCGGGGACACGGCTCGACCGTCTCGCTTCGGGGCGCGAGGCTGGTGGTGCGGGGGCCCTCAGAAGGCGCACATTCGACACATACAAGCAGCACCGGGCGTCATCATCGCCTCGGTCGCAAGGGTGCGGCTGCTCGTCGTGGTCATGCGGGCAAGTAAAGCAGACGTCAGGGCGGTGTCCACCCCCTCTGTCCGAATAGCGGACGGGCTTGGACAATCCCTGGACACCCGCCCGTACCCGTGCCAACGCCCGCAACCCCGCCCGTCACCAGCCGGTACGGGACCCTTTGGGCATGCGCGCGTCCCCGGTGCGGCCCGGCGCGCGCCCGGCGACTGTGGCCAAGACCACGGCCTGAGGGTGCCGAGCGCACGACGGGCGCACTCCGGCGTACCGGGCCCGTGCGGCGGGGGCGGCGCGGGCCCGCGCCCGGCCGCGTAATAGGGTCACCGCATGCTTGCTGCACTGACGATCGCGACCGCGGTGGCCGCGCTCGTGCTCGCCGCCTGGTGCGGTTTCGCCGCGTACCGCGACCAGCCGACCAAGGACTGGCACTTCATGGGCATGGCCGTGGTGTCGGTCATGGCACTGGCCCAGCTGGTGGTCGGCATCGTCCAGCTCGCGCGGGGCGAGGAACCGGTGAAGGGCACGGCGATCTTCGTGGGGTACCTGATCGGTTCGGCGTGCTGCATCCCCGCCGCCGGATTCCTGTCACTGGCCGAGCGCACCCGCTGGGGTTCGGTGACCGTGGCGGCCGGTGGTGTGGTGCTCGCGGTCCTCCAGGTGCGCCTCTACGACGTCTGGAGAGGTTGAGGTGGTGGGGACCGAGCAGGAAGCGCCGGACGCGCGCCGGGCGCTGATCAGCGGACCGGGCACCCTGCTGGTGTGGTTGTACGGGGTGATGGTCGTCGGCGCGGTGTCGCGCTCCGCGGTGCAGATCGCCACCGACTTCGAACGGGCGCCGCTGGCCTACGCCCTGTCCGCGATCGCCGGTCTGGTGTACGGGTTCATCACCTACTCGTTGGTGCGCGGCGGCGAGCGGGCCCGGCGGGCCGCGCTGGTGTGCTGCGCGGCCGAACTGGCCGGAGTGCTGGTCGTGGGCACCTGGACGCTGGTCGATCCGTCGGCCTTCCCCGACACCACGGTCTGGTCCGAGTACGGCATGGGATACCTCTTCATCCCGGTACTGCTGCCCCTGACCGCCATGTACTGGCTCCGGCGGGCGCGCACCGCACCGTCCGCGGACACCGGGACGGGCTGAGTCCCCTTCCCCGTGCCGTCCGCGGCGGCGGGTGGCCCGCCGCCGCGGAATCGCTCAGGCCGTGGCGGCCAGCAGGCCCACGGTCTTGGTGAGGGTGACGACGGTGATCCGGTCGTCGATCTCGCGGGTGCCGACCGGCGCGTACCCGTGCTTGCGGTACAGCCGCAGGTTGCGGTCGGAGCGGTGGCCGGTGAACAGCTCGAAGCGGGTGGCCGTGCCCGCCGCGCCCAGCCGTTCCTCGATCGCGGCGAGCAGCCGGCCGCCGAGCCCGTGCCGGCGCATCCGGGGGTGGACGATGAGCTTGCCGATGTGGGCCACGCCCACCGCGTCGACCGTGCCGCGGACCGAGGCCACGACCTCGTCGCCGAGCCGGGCGACCAGGACCAGGCCCGTGCTCAGTTCCGACCGGAGGGACGCCAGCGACTGGGTGAGCGGCTCGATGGAGTAGTCGCCGTAGAGCTCCGCCTCGCTCTGGTAACACAGGTACTGCAACTTCAGGATCTGTTCGGCGTCCTGCTCCGTCGCCGCAGAGATGGTCACGCTCATGCCCATGTGCGCATGCCTCCCGCTCACCTGCTCCACCGGTTGTCTAACGCACCCTTCCCCGCGGGTCGGGAACCGCAACCTCCGCCGCGAGCATTCTGCGCAGACATCCCAGGCATCGGGAACGTTCCGGCCCTAGGCTCCCCTGTGAGATACCCAACTCCCCTGCGATTTCGCGGTACGTCAGGCGATCCGGCGACAGGAAGGCCAGCACGAGCCCACGGCAGCGCGAGGGCAGTCGCCGGACCGCCGCGCGCAGGGAGCGACGCAGGTCGGCGGCGAACGCGAGGTCTTCGGGGTCGCCTTGCACCGCGACGGGCAGTCGGGTCCCGCAGGGCAGCTCGCGGCGGGCCGCGCACCGGGCGCGGTGGGCCTCCGCGCGGACGGCGGCGCGCAACCAGCGGGCCGGGTCCACCGGCGGCCCGACGGCGTCCAGGTGTTCGAACAGGCGCAACCACACGTCCTGGGTGAGGTCCTCGGACGGGAACCCGGGGCGGTCCGCCTCGGCCGCCACCGCGCGGGCGAGCAACGGGGTGAGGTCATCCACCAACGGGTGCGGACGGGGGGTGGGGTGGCTCATGTGGACCAGGGACGTCGCCGGCCCGGTCCGGGTTGCCGGTGCGGCGCCGATTCAGTCGCACGGGGGCCGACGGCTCAGCGGTTGACGAAGTCGGCGCGGGCCAACAGGGCGGTGTCGGGGTGGTCGGTGAAGATCCCGTCGATACCGGTCTCGAAGTACCGGCGGAAGGCGCCGAAGGCGTCGCCGTAGCCGTCCGGTGCGGTGCCCCTGCGGAACTCGGCGGGGAGGAAGGGGTTCTCGTTGCGCAGGGTGTAGGGGTGCAGGAGCAGTCCGGCGCGGTGGGCGTCGGCGACGAGGGCCGTCGGCCTGGTGAGCCGTCCCGCCGCGTCCCGGGGGATCACCAGGTCGAGGGTGGGGCCGATGCCCCGCGCGTAGGCGGCGATCCAGTCCAGTCCCGACGGGGTGACCAGGTCGGCGGTGGTGCGGGGGTCGCCCCCGACCACGAAGTCCCACGGCCGCGATCCGGCGGTGGACAGCAGGACGACCCCGGGAGTGTCCACGAGCCGGGCCAACCGCCGGACGCTGCTCGGCTCGAAGGACTGGACGAAGGCGGGCGCGTCGCTGCGGTGGCGACCGTACCGGCGCAGCAAGCGGGCGAGCCGTTCCTCCAGCCCGAGGCCGATGCCGCGGAAGTAGGTGGGGTGTTTGGTCTCGATGTGCAGCCAGACGGGTGCGTCGCGCCGGCGGCCCGTGCGGTCGGCCCACTGGAGCACTTCCTCCAGGGTGGGCACCCGCCACCGGCCGTCGTAGAGGGTGTTGTGCGGCCGGTTCGCCGGGATGCGTTCCGCGGCGCGCAACGTCCTCAGTTCGGCGAGCGTGAAGTCCTCGGTGAACCAGCCGGTGATCCGGGTGCCGTCGATGGTCTTGGTCGTGCGGCGGTCCGCGAACTCGGGGTGGTCCGCCACGTCGGTGGTTGCGGTGATGTCGTTCTCGTGACGGCACACCAGATGGCCGTCCCGGGTGGGGACGATGTCCTGCTCCACCACGTGGGCGCCCAGGTCGACGGCGAACTGGTAGGCGCCGAGGGTGTGTTCGGGCCGGTGACCGCTGGCGCCCCGGTGGGCGATGACGGTGGGTACGGGGAGTTCGACGCCGCCTCCCCCGCCCGTTCGCCGGGCGGCCGAGGCGGGCGCCCCCAGGGCGAGCACCGTTCCCGCGGCCGCCGTTCCCGCAGCCGCCGCGCCGAGGAGCGCCCGCCGACGGGGAGCGGCGCGCCCCGCGCCGGGCCCTCCCGCACCAGCCGTGGTGTGCGGCCGTTCGGTGCCGTCCGGGCGCGGTGCGTCCGCGGCTCGTTCTCGGGTACCCATCGCGTGCTCCCTCCGACGGGCGCCCTTCGGTGCGCCCGTCCCGTGTGCGTGGCCGTCGCGTGCGGTGCCGAGCGTAGGAGCGGGACGGTGACCGTCGAGGGACCCGCGGTTGAACGCCGGCCGGACGGAAGCGGTACGGCCCGTGGCGCACCCCCGCCGACCGGAGGACCCTGCGTTACGTTTGATCGACACCGCGTGACCATTTCGTAAACCCGATGTGCACGGGCCGGTGACGCGCGAGTATCGTCCTTCACCTGCACGGACTGCTCGCGGATTCCGTGACCGGCGCACCCAAGAATCCCGACCCCGGAGGGCCCGTTGTCCCGTTTTGCGCTCATCAAGGCAGTGCTCGGACCGATCATGCGCCTGATCTTCCGGCTCCGGGTGGAGGGCGCTCAGAACGTTCCGGGCACGGGACCGGTCATCCTGGCGGGCAATCACCTGACCTTCATCGACTCGATGATCCTGCCGCTCGTCTGTGACCGTCAGGTGGTCTTCATCGGCAAGGACGAGTACGTCACGGGCAAGGGGCTCAAGGGCCGTCTGATGGCCTGGTTCTTCACGGGCGTCGGCATGGTTCCGGTGGACCGCGACGGCGGCCGGGGCGGGGTGGCCGCCCTGATGACGGGTCGCCGCATCCTGGAGGACGGCCGGGTGTTCGGCATCTACCCGGAGGGCACCCGCTCCCCCGACGGCCGGTTGTACCGGGGCCGCACGGGCATCGCCCGGCTCACCCTGATGACCGGGGCGCCCGTGGTGCCGTTCGCCATGATCGGCACCGACAAGCTCCAGCCCGGCGGCCGGGGCATCCCGCACCCGGGCAAGGTCACCGTCCGGTTCGGCGCGCCGATGGAGTTCTCCCGCTACGAGGGCATGGACCGCGACCGGTACGTGCTGCGGGCCGTCACCGACTCGGTGATGACGGAGGTCATGCAGCTGTCGGGGCAGGAGTACGTGGACGTGTACGCCACCAAGGCGAAGGCCGCGTAACCGCACGCGGGCGGCTACGGCCGGGTGGACCGCAGGGGGCCGGCGTGACGGCGGCTCCAGCGGCCCCGGTGGGCCCGGGCCAGCTCGGCGGCGCGGGCCGCCGCCGGGGCCGGCACCCGGTGGGCCTCCAACGCGGTCAGGGCCTCCCCCGTCCGCCGGACGAACCGGGCGCCGACGGCGGTCAGTCGGCCGCTCCCGAGCAGGGTCGCGTTGGCCTCCCGGGTGACGTCCCGCCAGCGGGCGAACTCGATCCAGGCGCGGTGCCGTGCCTCCGGTTCCGCGGCGGCTTCGAGCTGTCTCAGCCAGAACCGGGCGACGCCGAGGTGCGCGTACACACCGTGCAGCAGACCGACGAGCGGACGGGGGTCGTCCCGCCAGGGGGCGTAGAAGAGTTCCCCGGGGCGCTCGTCAACGAGGTCGAAGAGGTGGGTGAGGGCGGCGAGCTTGTTGTGCTGGGCCTCGTGGACCAGGTCCACCGCGAGGCCGAGCGCCGAGCGCGGCGCGGACATGCCGGTGCACCCGAAGGTCTCGTTGGAACTTCCGCTCAGATCGCGGGAGTCGGGTGCGAGCACCGGGACGACGGCCCGGAACACGGCCGCCACCTCCGCCAGCGGCTGCGGATGGACGCGGTGCAGCAGTTGCCAGGCAGCGGTGAACGTCCGCTGCCAGTGGGCCCGTTCCCCGGGGGCCAGCCGGCCGGTTCCCCGGGAGGCGGGGAAGCAGTCCGGGTCGAGGTCGTCGAGGACCAACGGCGGGCCCCCGACCGATGCGGCGAGGGGGTGGAGGGCGAGCCAGCCCGTGCCGCCGGGCTCCGGGTCGGCCGGCGGTTCGGGGGTCGGGGTGCCCGGCACCGTCACGTGGACGCTCACGCTGCGGCCCGCGACGGTCACGGTCGCCCCGCGCGGGCCGGTGCGCACCCGCGCCGACTGCCCGGGGGAGGCGTCCCCGAACTGGGCCGCGCCGAGGGAGGGCAGCAGCACCCGGCCGTGCCGCAGCGGGAGCGACACCTCGGTGGACAGCCCCGCCCGCAGGGCCGCCACCGCGGCGGCGGCGAGCAGCCGGTCCGGGCCGCCGCCACCGTCGGCGGCCGGGTCCAGCAGGGCGTTGAGGGCGCGTAGTTGGGCCGGCCCGAGGGAGGGGTGGGTGAGCGTCTCCCGTACCGCCCCGGGGGCCGCCCGGTGCACCGCGGCCAGCAGCGACCAGGCGTCGCGGACGGTCCGCGCGGTCGGCCCGCCGTGCCGCTCGGCGTGCGCCACCACCTCGCGGACCAGGAGCAGTCGACGGCTGTACTGACCGCGGCGCAGCAGTTCGACGGCCTCCGGCCCACCGCCGCCGAGGGCGATCCGGTCGAAGAGCGCTCCGCCCATCCGGTGTCGGGGGGTGCTCATGCCGCCCCCGTCGGAGCCGGTGCCGGACGGGCCAGCAGCCGTCCCAGGTCCTGGTTCAGTCGACGGCCGACGTGGGCGATGAGGGAGGCGAGGTCGGGACAGTAGACGCTGGGGTTGGCGAAGTGCGTGCCGTCGGCGCGGTAGCGGTGGGTGACGTGGCCGCCGCCGCAGACGCGGTGCAGCGGGCAGGCCCGGCAGGTCGCCGACAGCCCGGCGAGCCCGGGACCCGGCACGGCGGCAGGGGCGGGGGCGGGGACACCGGGGGGCGGGCGGCTCCCGGTGGGGTGCAGGGCGCGGTCGAAGGGGTCGCGCAGGACGTGCAGTCCGGTGCTGATGGCGCCGGGGTAGGTGGTGCGCAGGGTCGCGTCCCGGCCGATGGCCCCGTCGGTCTCCACCACGACGTAACCGACGGGGGCGAGCCCGAGCCCTTCCGTCTCGGCCCGGCCGCCCAGCAGCAGGGCGACCAGGTCGTCGAGCAGTCTGATCCGGGTCTCCCGCACGGGCGCGTCGAACCACACGTCGAACACCGCGGCCAGCCAGTCGGCGTAGGGCGTGGCCGGGGAGCCGGGAAGGCGGCCCGGTGGGGGCTGGGACCAGTTCCCGTGGGGCAGCAGGAAGTCGATGACGGGCGGCGCGTAGCCCAGCAGGTGTCGGTAGGTGGCCAGCGGGTCGTTGCGCGGGTCGATGACGCACAGCAGCCCGCCGAACAGGTGCCGGTGGGGCCCCTCGGTGAGGCGCCGCAGGGCGGCGGCGACCTCGGTGTGGCTGCCGCGGCCGTTCGCCCGGCGCCGGTGCCGGTCGTGGCCGGCCGCGTCGCCGTCGAGGCTGACGCCGACGTGGACGTCCAGTTCGGCGAAGAGCTCCAGGTACCGCTCGTCCAGGCCGAGGCCGTTGGTCTGCACCGCGATGTCGACGCGCGGCACCGGGACCGCGTCGAGGGCCCGACGCAGGGAGCGGACCGCGCGGCCCAGCCCGGCGGGGCCCATCAGCAGGGGTTCACCGCCGTGCAGGACGACCTTCACCGCGGACAGGCCGTGGGTGGTGGCGTGTTCGGCGATCCGGGCGGCCGTGCGGTCGAGCACCGCGGGTGCCATCGTCCTCGGCTGGCCGCGCCAACTCTGGTCGGCCCCCTCGTACATGTAGCAGTAGTCGCAGGCGAGGTCACAACGGCTGTGGATCTTGAGGATGAAGGAGTGGAAGGGGACCGCCGGGGCGTGAGCGTCGGGAGCGGCACCGGTGACGACGGCCGCGTCCCGCACCCGGGTCCCCCTCGCCCCCGGTTCGTCGGACCGGGCCGGATTCGCGTCGCGCACGGTGCGTGCACCCCTCAGGACGGTCGTGCCGGGCCGTGCTCCGACCGAAGCACAGAAAGCCCACTCAGTATTTTCAGCGGCCCTCGCAATCGTCAAGAAGGCGAATCGGCCGCCCTGTCCCGTTGCCGCCCCACCACTGGCCCGCCGGGTCGCCGGCGGTCCGCCCGGGGCATTTGCTCGGGCGACGTCCGCACCGGCCGACGGGGGCCTCGGCGCCGCCCGGGCGCAGCCGCCACCGGGCTCGGGAGCTCCTGCGGCGGCGGCTCGCTCAAGGGTGCCCCGAGATGCCGAAACCTGGTCGCTGACTGCGCGGATGGCTACGATGGCCTTGCGTGCGTCCGCCCGTCCAGCACCCCGCACAGCCACGCACCCGCACACCCGCTCCACCGCACCCCACCGGTACGCGACGCGCATCCGTACGCGTACCGCCCCGCACCACCAGTCCCGCGGCACGGGCCGTCCCGCAGACGAGAAGGGTGGACGATCCCCACATGGCCGATCCGGCCGAGGTGCTAGACGACCTCGAATCCCTGTTGGTGGACCTCGCCGAACTGCCCTTCGAGACGGTGTCGGAGCTACCCGACTCCGCCCTCGGCTGCGCCCTGCGCAGACTCCACGAGGCCGTGCGGACCCCGGACCGCATGTTCGCCTCCCAGTACCAGGATTCCCTGTAGCGTCCCGGCCGGCGGACCCGGCAGGCGCCGGTCCCTCCGGGGCCGCGTCCGAGCCGAGCGGGGAGGACCCGGGTTCGGCAGCCCAGAAGTGGAGCGACCCCCATGGCAGTTGAGGCCGACAACGACATCCGCCCACGCGTCACCCTGTTCTGTTCCCCGGCCGAGAACATCGGGCAGACCACGACGGTCCTCAACACCGCGCTGATCCTCGCGGAGGCCGGCCGCCGGGTGCTGGTGGTCGATCACGGCGCCGCCGGGATCGGAGCCGCCCGCTACCTCGGTGCGCTGCCCGGGCACCGGTGCGAGACGCCACCGGCCCAGGACCGCGTGCCCGGCACCGACCTGCCCCGGCCCACCGTGTGGTCCCTCGCCCCGCAGGGGCGGCCGGTCCGGCTGGACCTGATCAGCGCGCGGCGCCCGACCGACCTCGCCGACCTCCCGGTGCGGCAGGGCGGCACGGCGGCGGGCCGCGCCTCCTTCGCGGAGTACGACGACGTGCTCATCGACGCGCCCGTCCCGCGGTCCGCCGACGACCGGGCCGTCCTCGCGCCCCTGCCGCACGTCCTCGCCGTCTGCTTCACCCTCAACTCCTGGCTCATCGAGAGCGCGGCGGCCCTCGCCCGCGCACTGCGCAAACGGGCCACCGGACGGCTGGGGGTACTGGCCGTCGGGCTCAAGGCGGACAGCCGGACCCATGACCAGCTCCGCATCGCCCGCGCCCTCATCCGGGACTCCTTCGAGGGGTTCAGCGACGGAGCAGGCGCCCACTACGTCGAGTTCCCCTACGACCCGCTCTACACCCAGTCCGACACCCTCGCCGTGTACGAGGAACGGCCCTCGGCGAGTGGCGGCGGCGACCCGGTGGCGGGCGGCGAAGGACTGCGTCCCGGTTTCCTCCGGCTCGCCGACGAACTCTCCCGGACCCGACCCATGGACCTGCGCCGGGTCACCCTGCTGCACACGCCCCGGCACCTGGCCTGGGCGGAGTGGATCGAGACCCAACTCCAGGCCCGGGGGGTGCGGGTGCGCCGCTTCGGCTACGGGCTCTACAAGGGCGAACCACCGCTCCCCGGCGGGATGCTGGTGGCGCTGTCCCCGCTCGGGGTGGCCCCGGAACAGACGGACCTGCTCGCCACCCTGTCCCACCCCGACGTCCGCATGGTGCTCGTCGACGAGGAGCCCCTGCCGCGCGGGCTGTCCCACCACGAGCAGATCGTGCTGCGCCGACTGACCGAACCGGAGGCCCTGCTACGGCTGCGGCGCGGACTGCACCTACCGCCGGCGGGCGAACTCCCGGTGGCACTGAGCCGGTTCCCGAAGCTGCCGCCGTGCAACAACCTGCACCCGCGCAACCCGGACTTCGTCGGTCGGGACGAGGTCTTCGAGGGGATCAGGTCGATGCTGGCCGCCGCGGAACGGGCCCGGGGCCACGGTGTGCTGAGCGGGTCGCCCGGCATCGGCAAGAGCCAACTCGCCCTGGAGTACTGCCACCGCTTCCCCGGCGACCACGAGGTGGTGTGGTGGGTGCGCGCGGACAGCGCGGGGGCGGCCCGGCGCAGCCTCACCCGGCTCGCCGAACGCCTCGGGGTGCCCACCGTCGGGGACGTACCCCGCCGGGTGATCGAACACCTGCGTTCCGCCGCCGTGGGTCCCTGGCTGCTGATCTACGACGATGTGCGGGACCCGGAGATCCTGTTCGACACCCATCTGGTTCCGCGCGGCGGCGACGGCGGCCACGTGCTGCTCACCGCCCGCCGCTCGGTCGGGCTGTCCGTACCGCACCAACTGGACGTGCCCGCCTTCTCGGAGGTGGAGAGCCGGGCCCTGTTGACCACCCGGGTGCGGGGCCTGACCACGGAGCACGCCGAACGGCTCAGCCGGACCGTCGCGCACGTTCCGCTGCGGGTCAAGCTGGCCGCGGCCTGGGTGGAGGTGCGCGCGGCCCTGCTGACCTCCTTGAACCGGCCCCGCAAGGACGCCGTCGACAAGGCCGTCGCCGAGTTCGCGGACGCGTTCGTGTCCCAACAGCAGGAGCTGCTGACCCTGCACAAGGAGGTCTCCCCGTCCCGGGTGGTGCTGGAGGTGGCGCTGCGCGCGCTGCGCCAGTCCCCCGGTTCGGAGGCGTGGGGGCACGAACGCGGCGACAGCACCGTCACCCGCTGGCTGCTGGAGTGCTGCGCCCTGCTCACCGGCCCCGGCGCCAGCCTGCAACTGTTGCGGTCCCCGCAGATGCAGGCGGCGCTCGCCCGGCGCACCGCCGACGTGAACGGCGACACACCGGACACCGCGATCAGTGATGACCTGATGGTCGACGTGGCCCTGTGGGCGATGGCCCGCTACGGCCTGATCGAGGTCGACTTCGCCCGGCAGGAGCGCCCGGTCCGCCAGCACCAGGTGCTGCGCGACGCGGTGTTGGAGCGGATGAGCGCCGCCGAGCGCCAGCAGCGCGAACACGAACTGCGGGCCGTGGTCGCCGGGTTCACCCAGGTGGAGCCCCGCGGGCGGGCCCTCGCCGAGTTCAGCGACCAGCAGGCCCGCCAGCTCACCGCGCTGCGGATCTGGGAGGACCCGCGCCCCGAGGTCCGCCAGCGACTCAACGAGCACCTGGGGAACCTCGCGAGGACCCGTGACGAGCTGCGGCTGCGGGAGGTCCTGGAACTGGGCGGCCGAGCCCACAAGCACTGGCAGGAGGACGAGCCCTCCGCGGAGTACCTACGGCTGCACACGGTGATGGCGTCGGCGCTGCGCGTCCTCGGCGAGTACGCGGAGGCGTCCCGACACGCACGGATCGCCCTGCGCGGCTACCGCTCCGCGTTCGGCGTGAACCACCCGCGGACCCTGCTCTCCGCGGACGCGTACGGGGCCCTACTCCGCGCCGACGGGCACTTCGCGGACGCCCTCACCCAGGGCAACCACGTCTACCAGCGGATGCGGGAACTCCTCGGCCCGGACCACCGGACCACCGCCCAGGCCGAACACAACCTCGCCCTGTGCGAGGCGCTGATGGGCAATGTGGCCTCCGCCCTCGACCGGCTCCAGGGCCAGTTGAACCGGCGGCGGGCCATCGGCGGGCCCGACGACCCCGCCGCCTGGACGGTCCTGGTGCCCCTGGCCGCCGCCCAACGGGCACTCGGGCAGGACCGGGAGTCGTACGACCTGCTCAAGCAGTTCGTGAGCCGCAAGAGCGGGGAGGCGGGGACGGGCGTCCCCTACTCGGAGATGGCGCGGGTGGAGACCGGGCTCGCGGTGTGCGAACGGCGGCTCGGCAATCCGACGGGTGCCTGGGAACGCGACGGCCGGGTCCTGCGGGAGTGCCTGCGGCTGTTCGGGTCGTCGAGTCCCGTCACCGTGCGCACCCGGTTCAGCTTCGCCAGCGACCTGCACGCCCTCGGTCGCCAGGAGGAGGCGTTGGAGCAGTCCGCACTGTGTCTGAAGGCCCTGGACGGCAGCATGGGCACGGACCACCCGTACACCCATCTGGCACGCATCCGGCACGCCGTGCACGAGCGCGAGGCGGGGCGGGTGGCCGTCGCACTGGAGTGGGGCGGCCATGCGTACCGACGGCTGGAGGCCCGGCTCGGCGCCACCCACCCGTGGACCCTGGCCGCCGCTTCCGGGCTCGCCGGGACGCTCGTCGCGGACGGCGCCTACGACGACGCGGAGTGGCTGGAGGAACAGGCCCTGAACGGCTTCGAGGAACTGCGCATGACCCAGCACCCCTCCCGCGCGCTGATCGCCGCCAACCTGGTGGACACCCGCGCCCACCTGGACACGGGCCGGCCCGCGCCCGGAGTGCGGCGCGGGGACGTCGACCTGGAGCTGCCCGGTGTCTGACGCGGGCGGCCCGGAATCCGGGTGGGGAGCGGCACGGGAACGCGACACGACGGGGCAGGGGGGCGTCCGGCGCGCGAGCGGGGCGGCGGACGGGAACGCGACGGCACGAGGGAGTGACGGCACGTGAGTGGGGACCACCGACCGGACGAACGGCAGAGCGCCGAACTCGTCCCGCTGTACGCGGAGCACTGGCGCCGGGCGCCGTTCGAGGAGATCAGCGACCGCTGCACGAGGGCGGTGGCGGGGTGCGCCGCACTGCGGTCGCTCAGCTACTTCAACAACGGCGTCGTCGACTTCGTCATCCGTCCCGCCGACGCCCCGCCGCTGCCCGGCGGCCGGGAACTGGACCTACCGATCGACGTGGAGAGTCGCCCCGGTCACCAACTGGTGCTGAGCATGGAGACCTTCGACAAGGCGCTCGGGCCGCTGCTCACCGGTGCGCTGATGCGGACGGTGGTGGCCACCCCGACGGGCGGACTGTACTGCGGCCGGGTCAAGGAGCAGCAGCACATCGTGGGCATCACCCTGCGCGGGGACGGCGTGGACGCCGTGGACCGCACCCTCAACGAACTGGTGACCGACATCCGGGTCCACGTGCTGAACCGGTCGGCGGAGAACCCCGGCGGGGTGCCCGAGCAGCCGTACCACTGTCCGGACGGTTCCCAGGAACTGCACTTCACCGCCGGCAGCCGGGTGGACGAGCCGTTGGTGGCGCGGCTGCGCGGGGTGTGGCAGCGCCATCTGAACCCGGTGGACCTCCAGTACCTGGCGTACTACGAGAACTGGCACCTGGCCTGCGTGGGCGACGCGTTCGACGACAGCCGGATAGGCAAGCGGTTCCTGAACATCAAACCGTCGGCGCGGCGCCGCAAGTACCGGGACGTGGCCGACCAGTTGCGCGACGACATCGCCCGGCTGCGGGACATGCTCCAGCTGGTGAGCCGGGAGCCGATGAACCGGTTGGTGTTGGACGTGGAGGAGGGGGCGGTCTACTTCCACTGGCTGCCCGGGGGGCGCAGCGGTGACTTCGTGTGCGGGGTCACCCTCGATCAGCACGAGGTGGGCAACGCCGAGCGGCGGCTGCGCGAGGTGCTCAGTGAGCTGCCGCGGAAGGTGCCGCGCCCCCGTTCCGTCCGTTGGTGACGAGCCCGAGCACGGCCGACTGCACGCGTTCGGCCAGGCTGCTCAGGACCTCGGCGACCTGACTGCTGCGCAGTTCCCGGGTGCCGCGGTCGGGGTCGGCGGGGCCGGGCGGCAGGGTCTCCGGCCTGATCTCGGGCAGCACCTCCACGGTGATCTCGAAGCTGCGGCACAGCACGAAGAGGCTGTTGCGCTCGTCGTCGGTGGGTTCGCCGTCCCCGCCGGCGACGGTGGTGAGCCAGTCGCCGACGCCCTCACGGAAGGCCCGGAGCAGCATCCGTACGAGGGTGGTGACGCCGATCGCCTGGAACTGCGGGGCGGAGAAGGTGACGCGCTCGGGGCGACCGTCCGGCGGGGCCATGCCGGCGGCGTCCACACCGAGCGAGCGCCTCAGGTCCGTGGGTTCCCCCATGAGCAGGTCGAGGGCTTCGGCGGCCTCGGCGAACAGCCGCCGCACGGGCTGCGGGAGTTCGTCGCGGAGCGGGTCCGCGGCGGGACGCCGGTCCGGGGTCAGGGCCAATCGTTCGAGGCGGGAGTCGAGTTGTTCGATGCGCTCCAGGGTGCCGGTCTGCTGTGCGGTGACCCGACCGAGGCGGGCCCGCACCTGGTCGAGGGTGCTCTCGCGTTGGGCGGACTCCAGCCGTCGGGCCAACACCTCCACGGCGTGGTCGAGGTGTTCGCTGAACCCGGTGTCGGTGACGACCACGGGCGCGGTGCGGGTGGTCTCCGCGATGCGGTCGCGCATCCTCCGGGAGACGTAGCCGTTGGCGACGACGAGGATCTCGCACTCCCCGCGGGGGAAGGCACCGTGCGCGGCGCGGGTCACGCGGCCGATCCGTTCGACGTCGTGCGCCTCCAGTACGGAGCGGGAGGGCAGCACGCCGAGGACGGCACCGGCTCCCACCCGTACCCAGTAGGCGATCTCCCGGGTGCCGGGAAGCGGCGGGTCGCCCAACTCCGGGGGCTGGGCCTCGCGCCGCCACTGGCCCTGGGCGAGGGAGCGTTCGACGGTGCGCAGGACGTCGGCCCCGGCCCGCTGTTCGTACATGTGGCGGACGGCCTCGTGGACCCGGGCCACGTCCACGAGGGTCTCGCTGTCGGCCGCGTCGGTGTCGACGGCTGCGTCCGCCGCGTCGGTGGGGGCTTCACCGGCGCCCGGTGGGCCGGTCGCGCTGTCCGGTGGGGTGGCGGTGGCGGCGATCCGGGCGGCGAGGGCGTCCCGGGCGAGTTGCCACGCCTGGCGGCAGATCTTCAGGATCTCCCGGGGCACGCCGTTCGACAGCTCGGCGACCTCCGCGACGGCGTCGGGAGCGAAGGGCGCCGTGACGACGTCTCCGGTGTCGTCGTCGGTGGGCGGTACCACGGTCTGGTAGTCGGCGGGTTCGGTGGGCACGCTGTCCGCCGCGTCGTCCAGGGCGCGGGCGGCCCCGGACCCCGACTGCGGGTCCTCGCCCGGGCGGTCGGTGGCGGTCGGCTGGTCGTGCACACCGCTGACCCGTAGGTAGCCGCTGATCAGCCGGGCCGTCTCGGTCCCGTCGAGTCCGGTGGGCCAGATCTGGAGCACCCGCTCGTGCAGCCCCTGGGGCATCCGGCTCCAGGGCTCGGGCTGGATGCACATGACCAGCAGCCCGTCCTGGTTGACATAGGTGTTGACGAGTTTCTCGAAGCCGTTCATGAACTCGCTGCGGTCGCGCCGGGGCCAGCTGAGGACGGTTTCCAGCGCATCGACGACCAGCACGTAGCGCTGTCCGACGCGGCCGTGGAGGAAGCTGAACACGCAGAGCGCGTCGAACACCGCCTCGGTGCTGTCGATGGCGCCCCCGATGCCCCGGTCGCGCAGGGCCTGGCTGGGCTCCTCCGCGGTCAGCCAGTCCCACACCTCCCGTTTGAAGTCCCCCTCCAGGAGCAGGGAGAGCCCCACGGCGAACTTGCGGTGGTCGACGGCCACCCGCAGGTGTTCGCGCAGATGGCGGTGCATCAGTTCCTTGTCGATCCCGAACGCCTGGATGACCTTGCGCGGGTCAAAGGTGCCGTCGCTCAGTCCGGCGATCACGGCCTGGTGCTGGGGCCCGATGTGGAGTTCGGCCGCGTCCGAGCTGCGCAGGAGTTCCACCACCACGTTGGCGTAGTACGCGGACACCACCCGTTCGAACGCGATGCGGGCCTCGGTGTCGTCGCGCAGGCTCAACATGCGGTTGCGGTAGACAACCGCGAGGTCGAGGGTCGGCTGGTTGATCACCCACAGCGGGACCGAGGCGTCGGCCCGGATCGCCGCGGTCACCTCGCGCGCCATATGGCTCTTGCCGACTCCGAAGTCCCCGACCAGGGCCACCGCCCGGCCGAGGTCACCGCCGGGTCCGGGGCGTTCGAGGTAGTCCGCGACCTGGCGGCGCAGCCGGGTCAGCTCGTCCGTGACGATCGTCGGGTACCGCTTGGGCGGTCGGACGCCCATGCGCACCGCGTCGGCGAACCCGCCCAACTGCACGACCGGGCTGAAGGGAAAGGGGTTGTCGTTGCGCAGGAAGGTGTCGGTCTGACTCATCTCGGTGGTCCTCCCGGGGGGCCGTGCGGTCGGCTTCAGAACTCCAGGTCCGGCAGATCGTCCGAGTCCCGGCGTTCGGCGAAGCGGAGCAGCCGATTCATCCTCACCGCCGCTTCCCGATTCCGAATCGCCTCGTCCGACATGTCGTACAGGAATCCCTGTAGTTGTCTGACATTTCTGTACAGATGCCGCCCTGGGCGGTTCTGAATGACTTCCTCCGCAAAGGTAATGCTGTCCCCCGGAAGTCCATCCACCACTGTACGGCGTGTAATGAACACATCCCAGTCCTCGGCGTTCACCGACCCCAACTCCAGGAGGGTGAGGTGGGGTTGGTGCACACCCTCGAACTCTTCCTTCAGCTCTTCCCGGAGCGTGGTGTGCGAGGTCTCCAGGAAGAAGACAATGGACGGTTGGGCCCAGCTGTGGAAACTGCTGACGAACTGCGTCGTCAATCCGGAGTCCAGCCATCTCATATCGGGCACGATGATCAGAAGAATGCGGCGGACGAAGTTGAGTCGGCGGCTGATGTCCTCATAGAGGTAGGACAGATCATCGGCCTGCGTGCGACGCTCGTCGAAACCCTGCCAGAATTCCTCGTCGGCCCTGAGCCTTTCCAATACACGGTCGGCGATCTTCCGGTTGAGTTCGTCGACACCGCTTCGGCGGCCGTTGCGCCTGCTGAATCCGTTGTCGGCGTTGCGGAATCCGCCCACGGCGATTATCTCCACGCCCGGATAGCCGTCCCGCGGTAGCCAGAGCCCCGAAGCGCCCGGTGACGGCCCGGCGCCGCTCTGTCCCCCGTCGGACGGCCCGTCGGGGGGCAGCCCCGCCGTGGTCGGGGCGAGCCGCCTGGCCAGGTCGTCCACGCACCGGTTGATCAACGAGGTCTTTCCGGTGCCCGCGGCACCGCTGGCGACCACGACGTGCCCGTGGTTGCCGGCGTCGGCCAACACCACCGGGTCCGGTCCCCGTTCCACGAAGTGCTTGAACAGTGCCTCGGTGTGGTCGACCGGCACCCACAGGTCCGCGTGTCCCCGGATCCACCAGGGGGTGAGCGGGGCGTCCGCTTCCCAGCGGACCAGGTCGCGGCGTCCGGGGCGCTCGTAGGTCACGGGTACCCCGAAGGGGTTGAACGACTCCCCGTCCTGCGGCGGACGCCGGTGTTCCGGCTCCTCGTACGGACTCATCGGCCGTCACCCCCTCCTTCGGATCGTCCCCAGCGCCGTCGTAGCGCACGCGCCCCGGCTGACCGCAGGCGCAGTGCGCCCCGGCCGGTGCGGCGCAGGTGCCACACGGGGAACGAGGCGTTCACCCCCTCGACACCGGCCACCGCATCGGCGAGGAGTCCGCGCTGCCGGGTGGCCTCGGCCCGCAACTCCTGAGCGCCGAGCGGATGGAAGCCCCCGGCGCCGGCGCGCACCGAGGTGGCCGGTGCATCGGACAGCGGGAGGTCCACGGCGAGGCGCTGGGCGTGCCGGCGGCGGCTCCCGGTGTCCCGCAGCCCGCGGAGCGCGGTGGCGAGTTCCGCTCGGCAGCGGGCCACCTCCTCGTGCGGGGTGGCCGCCCCGGTCTGCCAGCCGGCGAGGTACGACTCGGCGGCGTAGGAGTAGGCGTGCACCGCGGCGGCCAGGGCCTCGTCGCGCTGTCGACGGTAGGTGGCGCCCCGTTCGACCGCGCTGCCCAGCAGGGTGAACACGGCGGCGACGGCCGCGAGCAGCAGTCCGGTGCCCAGCGCCCCGGGGCTGTCGCCGCCGCCCTTGTCGGGGGCGTCCCCGCGGGCCGCCATGACCGTCCGGCACACCCGTCGGAAGTCGCCCGGCCGTCGGTCCGCCCACTGTTCGACGGTGACTTCGCCGTCGGTGCCCGGACCGGTGCGCAGCTCTTCGGCTTCCCCGGGCACGGCGGTGGCGACGCCGAGCCGCACGGCGGCTTCGACGACGTCCGCCCGGCGCTCGTCGGTCAGGCAGTAGACGCGGTGCAGGTCGTCTTCGCGGCCGTCGGCGCGGGCGGTCTGCGGGGGTGTCAGGGCGAGGGCGGCGCCGGCCAGGAGCAGGGTGGCGACGGCGGTGCGTGCGCCCAGGTTCATCAGGGGGTTCCCGTCCGGTCAGGGCCGCGCGGTGTCGCTGGCCGGCAGGGTGGGGGCGGGCGGGTCCGGGGGCGCGGGGGTGACCGTCCGGTCCGTGCCGTGCCCGTCGGTGGCCGACCGGTGGACCACGCGCGTGCGGTGCGGGTCGGCGGGGTCGGACGGGGGCGGGCCGGTCGGGTGTTCCAGCGGTTCGTCGTCGGTACCCGGCCGTGCGGTGCGCTGGTGCTCGGGCGGGGGCCCGTGGGGGGCGCGTCGGTCAACGCGGTCCCGGTGGGCGTGCCAGCCGCGGTTGGACGCGTAGTGCAGGGTGTTGATGGTGAGGATGGCCGGTCCGACGATGGCCACCGTGCCCGGGAAGTCGGGTTCCAGGGCGAGGGCGAGGATGATCGCGGTGATGCCGTTCTGCTGGCCGAGCCCGAGGTGGACCCGGTCGGACCGGTTCAGCCCGCGGAAGAGCAACGGCGCGACGAGCAGCCCGATCAGGGCCTGCGCTGCGAACGCCGCGAGGCCGAGGGCCAGGCCGCGCCACGGGGAGACGCCGCCCGCGAGGAGCAGTCCGAGGACCAGCGCGGCGAGGACGAACGCGACCGAGACCGCGTGGTTGATCAGGGCAGTGTGGCGGCCGGTGCGGACGACGAGGCCGAGGACGGCGACGGCGAGCATGAGCATGGTCTGGGCGGCCACCACCAGCACCGCGGTGACGAGGAACAGGCAGAGCAGGTCCCGCAGGCCGGGGAGTCCCGGGAACGGTGCGGGGGTCGCCCGCCCCTTCGGGGCGGGTGGCCGTCCGGACCGGGCGCGTGCGCGGTCCAGGGCGCGGCGCCACAGCAGTCCGGGGAGGTACCACAGGCCCACGGCGGCGGCGAGCAGCAGCAGGTTCCCGCCGAGGCTGGCCGCGTAGGCGCCCGCCCCGTCCCCGACCGGCCCGGTGCCCGGGGATCCCGAGCGGCCGGAGAGGCGGAAGGCGAGGACGGAGAAGTAGAGGGTGAGCAGGACGGTCACCGGGTCGTCGAAGGACGCCCAGACGGAGAGCAGGTTCTTGGCCCGCGGCGACATGCGACTGCTGCGGCTCATCGCGGCCACCGACAGCGGGTCGATCTGGGCGACGGCGATGCCGAGGACCAGGTACTCCGGTTCCTGGAAGGCGGCGACCATGACGCCCGCGATGAGGGCCGACTTGAGCAGGACGCCCAGGGTCACGGTGAGGACGAGGGCCCGCAGGTCGCGGCGGACCTCCCGGAGGTCGATCTCGTGGGTGCTGCCGTAGAGGCCGAGGGCGAGGAGGAGTCCGGCGAGCAGTGGGTACCAGGACGCTTCGGTGAGCGCACGGGACCCGATGAGGTGTCCGGTGGCGACCCCGACGGCCACGGCACCGGACGCGGCCAGGAGGACCCCGGGCAGGGCGCGCGGTTCCACGCGGCGTAAGAGGCGCTTCCTCACGAGTGGTTCCCCCGTTCCTCGTGCACGATGCGGTCGTACCGGATCAGCCCGTACCCGTGGAACCCGTGGGACGGGTCCGGAACGGGAACGCGCCGGGCGGGTCGGGCGGTGCCGACCCGCGGCCGGTCGGGAGCGGACGCCGTCGGTGCGGGCGCCTCATCATGCCGCACCCGGGATGCGCCACGCCCGGCTTCCGCAACTTCCCCCGCTTGCGCGTCACGCTGTCGCCTCCCCCGGCGTCGCCCCGTTCCAACATGCCCCCTGGGCCCGCGATTCTCAAGGGGCGCCGGGGCCACGGCGGCCGACCGCCGGAGCCCACCACGGCCTGCGTCCGGCGCGTGGCGGGTCACGGGCCGGACGGCTTCGCTGGCGTGCGCCCCCGGGCGTTTCGGCTGCGGGCGTTTCGGCTGCGGGGACAGGACACCGGGCCGGCTCCCGTGCGGGAGCCGGCCCGGTGTCACCCGCCCGAGTGACGGGGCGGTTGTGTGCCGATCAGGCGTGTGCCGGCGCCTTCGCCGGTTCGTCGGCGGGGGCGCCCTCCAGTTGCTGACCGCGGAGCATGAACCAGGCGGCCACCGCGGTGACGAGGAGCACCACGGCTCCGATGCCGGCGGCGAGTTGCATGCCGTCCACGAAGGCCGACTGCGCTGCCGACACCAGGGCGTCCGCCTCGGACGGCGGCAGGGCCCGCGCCACGTCGACGGCACCGCCCAGGGACTCCTGGGCCGCGGCGGCGATCTCGGGCGGGGTGTCGGCGGGGATGGGGAAGCCCCGGTAGACACCGGTCAGGATCGAGCCGAGCAGGGCGATGCCGAGGGCGGCGCCGAGTTCGTAGGCGGTTTCGGAGACCGCCGAGGCGGAACCCGCGCGTTCCTTGGGGACGCTGGAGAGGATGACGTCCGCGGTGACGCTGAACGCGAAGCCCGCGCCCGCGCCGACGACCAGGAGCACCACACCGAGCACCGGGTAGCCGGTGGACTGGCTGAGGGCCGTCAGCGCGGCGAGCCCCAGTCCGATCGCGGCGAGTCCCCCGCTCACCACGGCGCGCACCGAGTAGCGGCGCGCCATGGTTCCGGCGATCAGGCCGGCGATCACCGCGCCGATCGCGGCGGGCAGTTCGGCGAGGCCGGCTTCCAGCGGACGCCGGCCCTGGACGAGTTGCAGGAACTGCGACAGGAAGAAGACCGTGCCGGCCATGCCGAGGATGGTCAGCAGGTCCGCGAGGACCGCCCCGGAGAAGCCCCGGTGCTGGAAGAGCCGCATGTCCAGCAGCGGTGACGGCAGCGACAACTGGCGCCGGACGAAGAGGAACAGGGCGAGCGCCCCGACCACCGCGGCGCCGGCCGCGCCGGCCGACGGTCCGTGGGAGGCGGCCTCCTTGATCGCGTAGACGACACCGATCATGCCGACCAGGGACAGGACCACGCTGGTCATGTCCCACGGGCCCGGTTCGGGGTTGCGGGACTCGGGCAGCAGCTTGATGCCGACCAGGACCAGTACCGCCATCACGGGCAGGTTGATCAGGAAGACCGAGCCCCACCAGAAGTGTTCGAGCAGGAATCCACCGACGACCGGGCCGAGGGCGGCGCCGGCCGAGGCGGTGGCGCCCCAGATGCCGATGGCGAGGCTGCGCTCGCGCGGGTCGTGGAAGAGGTTGCGGATCAGGGCCAGGGTGGACGGCATCAGGGTGGCGCCGGCGACACCGAGCAGCGCCCGGGCGAGGATCAGCAGCTCGGGGGAGGTGGCGTACGCATTGAGCACGGACACCGCGCCGAAGGCGCTGGCGCCGATGAGCAGCAGCTTCTTGCGGCCGATGCGGTCGCCGAGGCTACCCATCGAGACCAGGAGACCGGCGATGACGAACGAGTAGACGTCACCGATCCACAGCAGCTGGTTGCCCGTGGGGCCCAGGTCCTCACTGATGTAGGGCGTCGCCAGGCCCAGCACCGTCGCGTCGACCGCGACGAGCAGCACGGCGAGGACCAGAACGGCGAGGGCGATCCACCTCCCGGGCCGACGCTCGACTTCCTCCGACCCGGTGGCGGGCCGGTTCTCGCTGATCATGGGGTCACTCTCCGTCGTACGCCGCCGAGCATCATCTCGACGAGCATGGGGTGGTAGTCGTTGGCGGCGGCCCGTCCGCTGGAGATGGCCCAGGCGGCGGCGCTGACGAGGCCGTAGAACGCGTCGGTGAGCCAGGCGGCGCTCAGGTCGATCCGGAACTCGCCGTCCTCCTGGCCCCGGCGGAACAGTTCCTCGATCCGGCGGTCGAGGCGGTCCCAGCCCTCGTTCACGCCCTCGCCCTCGAACAGCTGGTTCTCGGTGACCAGGAAGGCGATCAGGCCGGCCGAGGGTTCGGAGGCGGTGACCAGCCGTCGGAAGGCCGCTTCGGCGGTGCCTTCGTGGAGCCTGGCCTCGTCGAGGGCGGCTTCGCACTCGCGCAGACCGAGGTCCTCCAGGGCCCGGATCAGGGCGTCGCGACCCGCGAAGTGTCGGTGCAGGGTCGCCCGGCTGATCCCGGCGGCCTTCGCCACCTCGTCCATGGTGGCGGTGGCTTTCCGGGTGAGCAGCGCGGCAGCACTGCGCAGGACTGCTTCTCGATCTACGGCCATGAGACAACCATAACCCACATGAGACATCGATGTCTCATTCTGAACATGAACGTATCGATCATCTGCACGTACCGGGCCGCTGTACCGCGACACCGGTGCACCGCGACACAGCTGGACCGCTGCACCGCTGGACCTGCACGACGAGGGGCCCGCCGGATCGGCGGGCCCCTGGGGTCGGACGGCTGGCGGCGGACTACTCCCCGGCGCCGGCGGACTGCTCGCTACCGGCGGACACCTCGGGCGTCGCCCAGGAACGCTGCACCGCGAGGTCGAACTTCACCTCGACGAGTTGCAGCGCCACCGCGGACGGCGCGGTGCCGCCCCGGGCGTTGCGCGCCGCGAGCGCACCGGCCACGTCCAGCACCGAGCGCACCTCGGGCGTCAGGTGCGGGGAGATCTTCGCGAACTGCTCGTCGGTCAGCTGGTCCAGCTCGATCCCCCGGGCCTCGCACTCCTTGACGCACTCGCCCGCGACCTCGTGGGCCACCCGGAACGGCACCCCGCGCTTGACCAGCCACTCGGCGACGTCGGTGGCCAGCGAGAACCCGGCGGGTGCCAACTCGGCCATCCGCTCCCGGTTGACCGTGAGGGTCGCCATCATCCCGGTGAACGCCGGGAGCAGCACCTCCAACTGGTCGCAGGAGTCGAAGACCGGCTCCTTGTCCTCCTGGAGGTCACGGTTGTAGGCGAGGGGCAGCGCCTTCAACGTGGCGAGCAGCCCGGTCAGATTGCCGATCAGCCGCCCGCTCTTGCCGCGCGCCAACTCCGCGATGTCGGGGTTCTTCTTCTGCGGCATGATCGACGAGCCGGTGGAGAACGCGTCGTGCAGGGTGACGAAGGAGAACTCCTTCGTGTTCCAGATGATGACCTCCTCGGCGATCCGGGAGAGGTCGACGCCGATCATCGCGGTGATGAAGGCGAACTCCGCCGCGAAGTCCCGGGAGGCCGTGCCGTCGATGGAGTTGGCCACCGAACCGCCTTCGAAACCGAGGTCCCGGGCGACGGCCAGCGGGTCGAGCCCGAGCGAGGACCCGGCGAGCGCCCCGGAGCCGTACGGGGAGACGGCCGTGCGCTCGTCCCACTGGCGCAGCCGCTCGGCGTCCCGGGACAGCGCCTGGACGTGGGCCAGTACGTGGTGGGAGAAGAGCACCGGCTGGGCGTGCTGGAGGTGCGTACGGCCCGGCATCGCCACGTCGGCGTGCGCCTCGGCGAGGGAGACCAGCGCCTCCTGGAGGTCCGCGAGGAGCCCTCCGATGATCCGGGCGTGGTCGCGCAGGTACATGCGGAACAGGGTGGCGATCTGGTCGTTGCGGGACCGTCCCGCGCGCAGCTTGCCGCCGAGGTCGGGGCCGAGCCGCTCCAGGAGCCCCCGCTCCAGCGCGGTGTGCACGTCCTCGTCCGCGACGGTCCCGGTGAAGGAACCGTCCGCGACGGCGGCCTCCAGCCGGTCGAGTCCGGCGAGCATCCGCTCCCGTTCGTCGTCGCTGAGGAGGCCCGCGGAGTGCAGGACCCGGGCGTGGGCGCGGGAGCCGGCGATGTCGTACGGGGCGAGCCGCCAGTCGAAGTGGACGGAGGCGGAGAGTTTCGCCAGGGCCTCGGCGGGACCGTCGGCGAACCGCGCGCCCCAGAGCCGGACGTCACCGCTGTTGCTGCTCACTGCACTTGCTCCTTGGCTCTTGCGACGGGTGGTGCGGGGCCGCTCGTGCGGACCGGTGGTCGTGATGCGCCACCGCCTCCCGGCCCGGACGGCGAGGAGGCGGCGTGCACGTTACTGGGCGGCGGCGGACCGGAGTGCCCTTCGCGCCGGGTTCCGCACGGCTCGCGCCGGGCGGCGGGGTTCAGACCAGGTCGCGCTTGGCGGCGATCTTCGCGGACAGCGCGAAGATGTCGATGAAGCCCTGCGCCTTGGACTGGTCGAAGGTGTCGCCGGAGTCGTAGGTGGCGAGGTTGAAGTCGTACAGCGACTCCGGGGAGCGGCGTCCCGTGACGACGGCCCGTCCGCCGTGCAGGGTCAGTCGGACGTCGCCGGTGACGTGCTGGTTGGCCTCGTTGATGAAACCGTCCAGGGCGCGCTTGAGCGGCGAGAACCACAGGCCGTCGTAGACCAGCTCGCCCCAGCGCTGCTCGACCTGGCGCTTGTAGCGGGCGAGCTCGCGCTCGACGGTGACGTTCTCCAGCTCCTGGTGGGCGGTGATCAGGGCGATCGCGCCCGGCGCCTCGTACACCTCGCGGGACTTGATGCCGACGAGGCGGTCCTCGACGATGTCGATCCGGCCGATGCCCTGGGCGCCCGCACGCTCGTTGAGCTGCTGGATGGCCTGGAGGACGGTGACGGGCTTGCCGTCGATCGCGACGGGCACGCCCTCCTTGAAGGAGATCAGGACCTCGTCGGCCTCGCGGGGCAGCGCCGGGTTCTGCGTGTACTCGTAGATGTCCTCGATCGGGGCGTTCCAGATGTCCTCCAGGAAGCCCGTCTCGACCGCGCGCCCGAAGACGTTCTGGTCGATGGAGTACGGGGACTTCTTGGTGGTCGCGATCGGGAGGTTCTTCTCCTCGCAGAAGGCGATGGCCTTGTCCCGGGTCATCGCGTAGTCGCGGACCGGGGCGATGCACTTGAGGTCGGGGCCGAGGGCCTGGATGCCGGCCTCGAAGCGGACCTGGTCGTTGCCCTTGCCGGTGCAGCCGTGGGCGACGGTGGTGGCGCCGTGCTTGTGGGCCGCGGCGACCAGGTGCTTGACGATGGCCGGCCGGGAGAGGGCGGAGACCAGCGGGTAGCGGTCCATGTAGAGGGCGTTGGCCTTGATCGCCGGGAGGCAGTACTCGTCGGCGAACTCGTCCCGGGCGTCCGCGACCTCGGCTTCCACGGCACCGCAGGCGAGCGCGCGCTTGCGGATGACGTCCAGGTCCTCACCGCCCTGACCGACGTCCACGGCGACGGCGATGACCTCGGCGCCCGTCTCCTCGGCGATCCAACCGATGGCGACGGAGGTGTCAAGGCCGCCCGAATAGGCGAGTACGACGCGCTCGGTCACGGGTTTCTCCTCACAGTGCATTCGCTGACATGCATGAGTATGCAGTTCTCTGCATGTTTCGTCAACGCCGGGAACGGGATCACGCCATCGATGACGCGGACCTGACCATCGGGCCCGCCCGGACGGCCCACGCGGGCTGCCGCGGACCCGCCCCCGCACTACGGTCTGGGCCATGCGCACCGGTGCCGTCGCCCTCGTGTCCGTGACCCTCGTCGCCCTCGCCGGACCGCTCCCGCCACCGGCCGTCGCCGACCCGGGGCCGGCGCGTCCGCTGCCCGCGCGGATGGCGGACACCGGCGGCGGCAGCCAGCTCGTCACCGCGACGGCGGCCACCGCGGGGGCCACGCGCGGCACGCTCACCTGGTGGGACCGCCGCGGAGGGCGCTGGCGGGCGACCGGCACGGCCCCCGCGCGGTTCGGTGCGGGCGGCCTCACCGAGGGCACCACCCGCCGGCAGGGCACCCGCACCACCCCGACGGGCCTGTACGACCTGCCCTACGCCTTCGGGACGGCCGCCCCGCCGCTCGGCACCCGGACCCCGTACCGGCCGGTGCGCGACTCGTCCTGGTGGTGTCAGGACAACGAGTCCACCGCGTACAACCGGTGGACCGACCCGCGGCCCGCCGACTGCCGCGCCACCGAGGCCGAACACCTCGTCGACTACGGCCCCTCGTACGCGCACGCGCTGGTGATCGGCTTCAACTACCACCGCCCGGAGCGCGGCCGGGGAGCGGGGATCTTCCTGCACGTCAACGGCGAGGGCGCGACGGCGGGCTGCGTGTCCGTCCCGGCGGCGGCGATGGCCGCGCTGCTGCGCTGGGCGGAACCCGCCCGTCGCCCGCACCTCGCCATCGGCACCGAGTCCGGCGCGACCGCCGTCACCCGGTACTGACGGCCGGACGGCGGACCCGTTCGCCCGCCCCGGGCGGACGGGCGGGCGAACGGGCCGTCGGGACCGGGCTAGCGGGCGTTCTGCGCCAGGCGCAACAGGTGCGCGGCGAGCGCCTGTCCGCCGGCCGGCTCCCGGCTGATGAGCAGCAGGGTGTCGTCGCCCGCGATCGTTCCCAGGATGTCGTGCAATTCGGCCTGGTCGATGGCGGAGGCGAGGAACTGCGCCGCGCCGGGCGGGGTGCGCAGGACCACGAGGTTCGCGGACGCCTCGGCGGAGATCAGGAGTTCACCGGACAGCCGTCGCATCCGCTCCTCCTTCGCCGACTCGCCGAGCGGGGCGCGGGGCGTGCGGAACCCGCCCTCGCTGGGCACCGCGTAGATCAGGTCCCCGTCGGAGTCGCGGATCTTCACCGCGTTCAACTCGTCGAGGTCCCGGGAGAGCGTCGCCTGGGTGACGCTCAGCCCGTCGTCCGAGAGCAGCTTCGCCAGCTGGCTCTGGGAGCGCACTGGCTGCCGGTTGAGGATGTCCACGATCCTGCGGTGCCGCGCGGTGCGGGTCTGCGGTACGGCGGGCCCGGTCTGCTCGTTGCCCTGCGCCTGCGTCATCGTCGTTTCATTCTCCGGCTAGTCCGTCCCGTGGGCTGCGTCGAGAACGCCGGGCAGGATCTGGAGAAACGCTTCCGCCTCGTCGTCGCGAAGGTTCAGCGGCGGCATCAGCCGGACGACATCGGGGGCGGGCGCGTTCACCAGGAGACCGGCGTCCTGGGCCGCGCGCTGCACCTGGGCCGCACGCGGTTCGGTGAGCACGATACCCAGCAGCAGCCCGGCGCCCCGGACCCGCCGGACCAAGGGGTGTCCCAGCGACTCGATCGCGTCACGCAGGTGGGCGCCGTGCCGCTTCACGTTCGCGAGCAGGTCCTCCCCCGCGATGGTGTCGAGCACGGCGAGCCCGGCGGCGCAGACCACGGGGTTGCCGCCGAAGGTGGAGCCGTGGTGGCCGGGCCGCAGCAGTTCCGCGGCGGGGCCGAAGGCGACCGTGGCGCCCAGCGGCAGTCCGCCGCCGAGGCCCTTGGCGAGGGTGACGACGTCGGGGCGCACGCCCTCGTGGGCCTGGTGCGCGAACCAGTGCCCGGTGCGTCCCACGCCGGTCTGCACCTCGTCCAGGACGAGCAGGGTGCCGGTGGCCTCGGTGATCTCGCGGGCCCGGACCAGGTAGTCGGCCGGCGGGACCACCACGCCGTTCTCGCCCTGGATCGGTTCGACGATCAGCAGGGCGGTCTCTTCGGTGACCGCCGCGCGCAGCGCGTCCGCGTCGCCGTAGGGCACGTGGGTGACGTCACCGGGCAGCGGCAGGAAGGGGTCGCGCTTGGCGGGCTGGCCGGTGAGGGCGAGGGCGCCCATGGTGCGGCCGTGGAAGCCGCCGTCGGTGGCCACCACATGGGTGCGTCCGGTCAGGCGACCGATCTTGAAGGCGCCCTCGTTGGCCTCCGCACCGGAGTTGCAGAAGTACACGCGCCCCTGACGCCCGAAGAGCTGGAGGAGGCGTTCCGCCAGCGCAACGGGGGGCTCGGCGACGAACAGGTTGGAGACGTGCCCGAGGGAGGCGATCTGCCGGCTGACGGCCTCGACCACGGCCGGGTGCCCGTGGCCGAGCGCATTGACGGCGATCCCGCCGACGAAGTCCAGGTAGGCGGTGCCGTCGGCGTCCCACACCCGGGCTCCCGCACCGCGGACGAGAGGCAGTGCGGGGGTGCCGTAGTTGTCCATGAGTGCGCCCTGCCAGCGCTGGGTCAGGGCCTCGTTGGCGGTGGTCACCGGGTTCCTCCTTCAGTGGTGTTCCGGTCTTCGGTGGTGGTCTCGTCCGTGGTGGTGGTCTCGTCCGTGGTGACGGTCCGGCGCGGGCGCACCGAGTCGTCGAGCACGACCATGGTGCCGATGCCCTCGTCGGTGAAGATCTCCAGCAGGATCGAGTGGGGTACCCGGCCGTCGATGACGCGGGCGGTGCGCACTCCGTTGCGCACCGCGTACAGGCACCCCTCCATCTTCGGGACCATGCCGCTGGCCAGTTCGGGCAGCAGCTTCTCCAACTGCTGCGCGGTGAGGCGGCTGATGACCTCGTCGCTGTGCGGCCAGTCCTCGTAGAGCCCCTCGACGTCGGTGAGGACCATCAGGGTCTCGGCGCCGAGGGCCGCGGCGAGCGCGGCGGCGGCGGTGTCGGCGTTGACGTTGTAGACGTGCGTGTCGTCGGCGGAGCGGGCGATGGAGGAGACGACGGGGATGCGACCGTCGGCGAGCAGCGCCTCGATCGCCCCGGTGTCGATGTCCGTGATCTCGCCGACCCGGCCGATGTCGACGAGTTCGCCGTCGATCTCGGGCCGGTGCTGACGGGCGGTGATGGTGTGGGCGTCCTCACCGGTGAGCCCGATCGCGAGCGGCCCGTGCTGGTTGAGGAGGCCGACCAGTTCGCGCTGCACCTGGCCGGCGAGGACCATCCGGACGACGTCCATGGCCTCGGGCGTGGTGACGCGCAGTCCCGCCTTGAACTCGCTGACCAGGCCCTGACGGTCGAGCTGGGCGCTGATCTGGGGGCCGCCGCCGTGCACGACGACCGGGCGCAGGCCCGCGTGGTGCAGGAAGACGACGTCCTGGGCGAAGGCGGCCTTCAGCTCGTCGTCCACCATGGCGTTGCCGCCGAACTTGATGACGACGACCTTGCCGTGGTGCCGGGTCAGCCAGGGCAGCGCCTCGATGAGGGTCTGCGCCTTGGGGAGGGCGGTGTGCTTGCGGGTGCTCATGGCTCCTCTGGGGTCCTGGGGTCCTCGGCCCGCTCCGCCCCGGTGGGCGCGGGCGGACCCGGTCGCGGTGGTGCGTCGGCCGGGAACACCGGACCGCCCCGGGGTGGCCGGGGCGGTCCGGGCCCGCCGGGTTCAGGAGGAGTACGCGCTGTTCTCGTGGACGTAGTCGGCGGTGAGGTCGTTCGTCCAGATGGTCGCGGACTCGGCGCCCGCCGCGAGATCGGCGGTGATCACGACCTCCCGGTAGCGCATGTCGACCAAGTCGCGGTCCTCGCCCACGCCGCCGTTCTTGCAGACCCAGATCCCGTTGATGGCGACGTTGAGCTGGTCGGGTTCGAAGGCCGCGGAGGTGGTGCCGATCGCGGACAGCACCCGGCCCCAGTTGGGGTCCTCGCCGTGCAGGGCGCACTTGAGGAGGTTGTTGCGGGCGATGGACCGGCCGACCTCGACGGCGTCGTCCTCGGTCGCGGCGCCCACGACGTCGATCCGGATCTCCTTGCTGGCGCCCTCGGCGTCCCCGATGAGCTGCCGGCCGAGGTCGTCGCAGACCTCCCGCACCGCGGCGGCGAACGCGGCGGCGTCGGGGGTGACGCCGGCGGCGCCGGAGGCGAGGAGCAGCACGGTGTCGTTGGTGGACATGCAGCCGTCGGAGTCGACCCGGTCGAAGGTGACGCGGGTGGCGTCGCGCAGCGCCCGGTCGAGCCCGGCGCTGTCGACGTCGGCGTCGGTGGTGAGGACGACGAGCATGGTGGCGAGGCCCGGTGCGAGCATGCCGGCGCCCTTGGCCATGCCGCCGACGGTCCAGCCGTCGCCGCCCCGGACGGCCGTCTTGTGGACGGTGTCGGTGGTCTTGATGGCGATCGCGGCCTTCTCGCCGCCGTGTTCGCTCAGCTGCGCGGCGGCCGTGGTGACGCCGGGCAGCAGCTTGTCCATCGGCAGGGGCAGACCGATCAGGCCGGTGGAGGCGACGGCGACCTCGCCCGCGCTCAGTCCGAGGACCGAGGCGACCTCTTCGGCGGTGGCGTGCGTGTCCTGGAAGCCCTGGGGGCCGGTGCAGGCGTTGGCGCCACCGGAGTTGAGGACGACGGCGGAGACCTGACCGCCCTTGAGGACCTGCTCCGACCAGAGGACGGGAGCGGCCTTGACGCGGTTGGAGGTGAAGACGCCCGCGGCGGCGAGGCGGGGCCCGGTGTTGACGACGAGGGCGAGGTCGGGGTCGCCGCTGCTCTTGATCCCGGCGGCGATTCCGGCCGCGGTGAATCCCTGTGCTGCCGTGACGCTCACTGCATCTCCTTCTCGAACGCCGCTGCGGGGCGGCGGAGGGCGTCCGCCGGCCGCTCGGTCGGCGGCGACGGGGGCGCGGTTCCTGGGTGGTGACGGGTGGGTGCGGGGTGCGGCGGGCTCAGGGGGCCACGCCGACCGTCGGCAGTCCGGTGGTCTCGGGCAGCCCGAGTGCGAGGTTCATGCTCTGGACGGCGCCGCCCGCGGTGCCCTTGGCGAGGTTGTCGATCGCGCTCACCACGATGACCCGGTGGGCGGCCTCGTCGAGGACGACCTGGAGGTGGACGGCGTTGGAGCCGTACACGGAGGCGGTGGCGGGCCACTGGCCCTCGGGCAGCAGTCGCACGAACGGCTCGTCCGCGTACGCCTTCTCGTAGGCGGTGCGCACGGCTTCGGCACTGACCTGGGCCCGGGCGCGGGCGGAGCAGGTGGCGAGGATGCCGCGGGACATGGGGACGAGGGTGGGGGTGAAGGAGACGCTCACCGGTTCGCCGGCGACCGCGCCGAGGTTCTGGCTCATCTCGGGGGTGTGCCGGTGGACGCCGCCGACCCCGTACGGGGAGGCCGAGCCCATGACCTCGCTGCCGAGCAGGTGCGCCTTGGGCGCCTTGCCCGCGCCGGAGGTTCCGGAGGCGGCGACGATCACGGCCTCCGGCTCGACGAGGCCGGCCGCGTAGGCGGGGAACAGGGCGAGGGTGACGGCCGTCGGGTAGCAGCCGGGGACCGCGATGCGCTTGGACCCCGCCAGTGCGGTGCGGGCGCCGGGGAGCTCGGGGAGGCCGTACGGCCAGGTCCCGGCGTGCGGGGAGCCGTAGAACCGTTCCCAGTCGGCCGCGTCCCGCAGGCGGAAGTCGGCGCCCATGTCGATGACGAGCACGTCCGGGCCCAGCTGCTCGGCCACGGCGGCGGACTCGCCGTGCGGCAGGGCGAGGAACACCACGTCGTGCCCGGCGAGCACCTCGGCGGTCGTCACCTCCAGCACGCGGTCGGCGAGCGGCCCGAGGTGCGGTTGGAGGGCGCCCAGTCGTTGCCCGGCGTTGGAGTTGCCGGTCAGCGCTCCGATCTCGACCTCCGGGTGCCCGACGAGCAGCCGCAGCACCTCTCCCCCGGCGTACCCACTGGCTCCGGCCACCGCAACCCGCGTAGTCATGCCGTTCCTCTCCTCTGGATGACATGACTATACGCAGTAGCGCACATTTATACAACGGCCGGAACTCCGGACCACTGCCCCCTTTGTGACTGAGTCTTTCAGTCGGCCCATGAGCGGTCGAGTTGGCCCGTGAGCGTCTGGGGTGGCCCGCAGGGTAGCGGTCGCCGCTCTCACCTGCGGGGTTTCCTGGAGACGGGTCCGGGGTGGACGCGTCGGTGGATCACGGTGTGGAAGGCGGCTCGGACTGAGGTGATCTGCCCGTCCGGGACCTGGCCGGCTTTCCGGCGTTCGTGTCGGCCCCGGTACGCGCCTTCACCTGGCAGGCGGGGCAGCGGCACCGTCCCGGATTGCAGTACATGCTGGCCACGGGCCGGATGCATGGCTTCGAGAGCCCGGCTGAGCGTCGCCTGCTGCTGGCGTTGGACTTCGCGGGTGGCGTCGAGGAGGCGCTGGCCCGGCCGTTCAGGTTGCGGTTCACCACCGCCGACGGCACCGAGGACCACACCCCGGACCTCCTGGTGCTGCCGTCCGGGACAGCGGTGCTGGTCGACGTCCGGCCCGGCCATCTGATCAAGGACGAGGTCTACTCGCCCACTACCCTTCATGAGTCGCGAGGGTCAAGGCTCAGATGGGCCCCTTAAACTCCCACGGTGATCGAGATCCTCGAGAATTTGGACCTCCTGTCCCGGCCGAACCTCGACCTCGCCAGTGTCGAGGTGAACGGCATCGCCCTGGGGGCGCCGGCTGTCACCGTTCCACGGCAGCGCATCGTGGGCGGCCTGTCCTCCGCCATCGCCCGGTATCGCGGTGGGACCGATATCGCAAGCGAGTACTACGCAGCTGACGGACGGAGTCTGACGCTGGACGAGGTCGTCGAAGACGTTGTCCGGTCGAACGGATTCCTCTACGGCGCCGACAAGATCAACTACAAAGTGTGCGCCGGAGCGGTGGTCGGCTTCGCGATCAGCGGCCCGTATCTCTCCCACTTCGCGTACTTGACCTCGTACGAGGAGTTCCTGAGTGTCTTCGGCCAGCCTGATCGAATACACGAGAATGAGGCATACGGCGACCTCCTGAGCTACGAGACCTACTACTGGGGTGCTCGGAAGCATGTGAGGTGGGACGCCTGGGAGGACCGGGTGAGCTTTATCAACCTGGGCGACTTCGAGGGGAACAGCGGCCCCTGACCTCGACTACGACAAGGGCAGCAGCCGGGCCCCGGAGTCCCTCGGTCAGCGTGTCGGATCCGTCACGCTGGGTGGCATGATCCGGTGCGTGGACTACTCACGTTGCGTGGACATTCTGGCAAAGGTGCATGAGAACACCCAGGGGCTTCCTCGGGAGGTGCGTCAGGCGAATGTCTCCAGGCTGCTGGCGGCGCTGGGCCGTCCTCAGCGGGGGATGCGCGGGATGCTGGTGGTCGGGACGAACGGCAAGGGGTCGACCTGCGCGTTCGCGGTGTCGGCGGTGGCCGCGACCGGCGCACGCGTGGGCAGTATGCCCAGCCCGCACTTGCAGGAGCCCCGGGAGCGCATCCGGATCGACGGGGGCCCCGTCACGCGTGCCGAGTACACCGCGGCGTTCGCCGAGGTCTGGCAGACGATCGAGCGGCACGGCCTGCCCGTCCTGGCCCAGGGCATCTTCACGACGACCGCGGCCGTACATTTCCGACGGGCCGGCGTGAGGCTGGCGGTGGCCGAGGCGAGCATCGGCGGGAGCAAGGCCGCAGCTGCGGAACTCGGCCTGGACGTGAAGGTTCTCACCGGCATCGGGCTCGACCACACCCGACTGCTCGGCGACTCCCTGACACGGATCACCCAGGCCAAGATCGCAGCCGCGCAGGACGGGGACCATGTCGTTCTCGGACGGCTGGCCCCCGAAGCGTCCACCGTTGCGGAGCAAGTCCTCAAGGAGCGGACGGGACTGGCCGTGTGGCGTATGGACCAGGAGATCCGCTACACGGCCCGTGCGGCCGGCCGCGACGGCAACCGCGGCCCGGGGACGCTCGTCGACGTCACCACTCCCCGCGCCGTGCACCGCGATCTGCCCTGCCCACTGTCCGGCGCACACCAGCACCACAACCTCGCGGTCGCCATCGCCGCGATGGACGCGATGGTCGAACGCGGGCACGTCCGCGAGCCTGACAGCGAACGACTCCGTGCACGACTGGCGGCAACATCCTGGCCCGGCCGCCTTGAACTGGTCCCCCACGCCCAACTGGACGACTGGACGGGCCGCGTCCTCCTGGAGGGCGCCACCAATCCGCAAGGTGCCGCGACCGTCGCCCCGGAGATCCTGCGCCACGCCCGCGCCGACGGTCACTCCTGCCCGCCCGTGCTGGTCTTCGCCGCGATGGACGACAAGGACGTCGTCGGCATGCTCGCCCCACTCCCTTCCCACTGGCCTCTCGTCCTCACCCGCACCGGCTCGCACGAGGCCGCGGGCACCGCGAGCTTGCACAGCCGGCTCGCCCCGGGCCGCCAGGCGCCCTGCCTGACAGCCGAAGACGCCCCATCGGCGCTGCGCCGGGCCGCCCAACTCGCCGGACCCAGCGGCCTGATCGTCGTCTTCGGCTCGCTGCGCCTCGTGGGCGAAACCCGTACCGCGCTCGGTCTTCAGCCCGCGTGAGGGGACTCGGTCACCCCCCGTGTGACGGAGTGCTCCGGCCGACCGTCATCCCTGTCAGAGGTGCGTGCCACACTGCGGCGCATGTCCCTCGCCGACCTCACCCTTGATCAGTGGCGGTCCCTCGAACCGCCCGCCGCACGTCGTCTCGCGCAGGAGGCGGCGGATCTGGTGGACGGTCGGGTGACCCTCGTCGAGACCGTCGATCACCTCGGCGCCCCGCTGCACCGCGTGCGGATCGAGCGGCAGGCACAGGAGTTCGCGTTGGTTCCCGGCGGTCCGCTGACCCTCGGTTTCGACCTCGACGCCTGGCAGCCGACGCCCCGACAGACCGCCGACTACGCGCAGAGCCTGGATCAGGGCTTCGGTCACGGCCCCGATCTCCGGGCCCACCTGGCACACGTGCTCAGCCCCCGCCGCAGCGTCGTCCTGCCGACGGTGCTCATGGCCGTGGAGGACGAGGAGCTGACCGAGCCGCCCGCCGACATGCCGGCTTCCCTCGCGGCCCGCGGCCTGCGGATGCCGAGTTCCGACGAGTGGGAGCACGCCTGCGGAGCCGGCGCGGACACCCTCTTCCGGTGGGGCGACGACTGCCCCCTCGACCGCGTCCCGTACGGGGACCGCACCGGCCCGCAGCAGCAGTTGAACGCCTTCGGCCTGCGCATCGCCTACGACACCTACCGCACGGAGCTGACCAGCGACGTCACCGGCGTCCACGGCGGAGACGGCGGCGAGTCGGTGTGCGGAGGTTACGGCCACCTGCTGGCGTGGCTGCCGCTGGCCACGGCCCATCGCAACCCGCACATGGCCGAGTTCGTGTACGGACCGGACGGTGAAGACCTCTACGAGGACTTCACCACCCGGCCGGTGCTCACGCTCTGACCCCGCAGCGCCGCCTCCGAGACCGAGCGCCCGGCGACGGAGCCGGGTGGCCCCACAGGGCGAGAGGGGCTCATCACACCGGGGGAAGGCGAGGGCTCGACGTACCCCGGCGGGCCGATGCCGGGCGGCCGGCGGCGGTGCGAGATTCGGGCCATGACCTCATCGACAGCGGGATCGAACACGCCGTGGCACGCGCGAGGGCCGGGGCAGCCGCACCGGGCGGTCCGGTCGACCGTTCTGTGGGGGGTGACGTACGCCGGCTTCGCCCTGGTCTGCGTACGGAGCGGGACCCCGCTGTTCCTCGGCCCGGCCGCCTCGGAACCCTCCTGGCTGGGATGGGCGGGCGTCGCCCTCGGGGTGCTGAGCACGCTGTCCGGCGCGGCGGTGCTGCGCTACGGGCTGCGACCGGCGCTCCGCGGACTGCTCCTGGCGCTGTGCGCACTGGCCGGGCTCGCCGCCTTCGGCCTGCTGATGGACGTGATCACCTTGTTGTTCGGTCAGGGGGTGGACGGTCGGGCGTCAGCGGCGAACCACGTGCTGGCCGCGGCCGGGGCGCTCCTGCTCGCGACCGCCGCCCGGCCGGTGGACCGACCGCGCGACGACGACCGCGCGCCCGCCCCCTCGGCCGCGTCCGGGGCCGTCCACCTCGCCGCCTGGGCCGGCACGCTGGCCTTCCTCCCCTACGCGGGAATGAAGCTGGTCTGGGCGTGTGGGGGCACGTTCGCCGGGGTGTCCGGTGCGCAGATGCGGGAGGTCTCCCGACGCAACGGCGCCTCGGACCTCTGGCTCGCCCTGGAATCCCGGGGGCTGGACGCCACGGTGCTGCTGGCCGCGGTCGGCGTCTTCCTGCTCTGGGGGCTGGTCCGCCCCTGGGGGCAGGTCTTCCCCCGATGGACACCGGCCCTGCGCGGCCGTCGCGTCCCGCGCTGGCTGCCGCTGACCCCGGCCCTGCTCGGGGCCGCCACGCTCGCTCCGTACGGCGTGTTGGGGACGGCCTACTCGGCCCTGGCCACGGCGGGCGTGATGACGATGCGGCGGGGCGACTTCCCCTCCTCGGACGACGCCCTGCTGGTCGCCTGGATCGGAACGGCCGCGTTCGCCGTCTACGGGCTGGCGCTGACCGTCTGCGCCCGCTCGTACTGGGTGCGGACCCGCCGCTCACCCGTACCGGCCGGGCGCATCGGGTGACGGCGCGCTGCACGTCCACGTGCTCGGAGGTGGCCCGCCAGCGGAAATTCCCTCGCGCCGCGGCCACCACGGGCCGAGACTCGTCCCATGGCTGACATGGGGGCGTTCCGGGACGCGGTCACCGCATGGGCGGCGGGTGGCCCCGGCGACCCGGCACACGAGCTGGCCGCGCGCCTCACCGTCCGGGCGGCCGTCCTGCTCGAAGGGCCGAGCGACGTCGCGGCGGTCGACGCGCTGGCCGGGCGCCGCGGACGGGACCTGACGGCCGAGGGAGTCTGCGTGCTGTCGATCGGCGGTGCGATGAGCGTCGGACGCTACGCCCAGCTGCTCGGCCCGCCCGGTCTGGGCCTGCGCCTGGCGGGGCTGTGCGACGCGGCGGAGCGGCCCTACTACGCCCGCGGCTTCACCCGCGCGGGTGCCCGGCCGCAGGACTTCTTCGTCTGCGGGGCGGACCTGGAGGACGAGCTGATCCGCGTACTGGGCGTGGCCCGGGTGGAGGAGCTGGTCCGGGCGGAAGGCGATCTGCGGGCCCTGCGCACCTTCCTGCAACAGCCGGCGCAACGGGACCGGAGCCCGCAGCAGCAGTTCAGGCGCTTCTTCGGAACGAAGAAGGGACGCAAGATCCACTACGGCCGCGTCCTCGTCGAGGCCCTCGAACCCGACCGGGTCCCGGCCCCCCTCGACGACCTGCTCGCCGCCCTCTGACCGCCCCGACCCGACCGCCCGGGCGCCCCGGGCCGTGCCCTCCGACCGCCCGACCCCGCTCGGCGTGCGCCCCCACCCCCCCTATTGCACATATATTGCAGTTGCAGGAATTAGGCAAGAGGGAGTGGCGTCATGGGCGGACCGGTGGTCCTGGGGATCGAGTCGTCGTGCGACGAGACCGGCGCAGGGATCGTGCAGGACGGAAGGCTGCTGGCGCACGTGGTCGCGTCCAGCATGGACGAGCACGCACGGTTCGGCGGAGTGGTGCCGGAGATCGCGGCCCGTGCACACCTGCACTCCTTCACCCCGGTCGTCCGCCGGGCCCTCGACCGGGCGGGGCTGCGGCTGAGCCAGATCGACGCCGTCGCCGTCACCACCGGGCCCGGTCTGTCCGGGGCCCTCCAGGTGGGCCTGGCCGGCGCCAAGTCCCTGGCCTACGCGGCCGAGGTGCCGCTGTACGGGGTGCACCACCTGGCCGGGCACGTCGCCGCCGACACGCTGGAGCACGGCCCGCTGCCCGACCCCTGCGTGGTGCTGATCGTCTCCGGCGGCCACACCTCCCTCCTGCTGGTACGGGACCTGGTGCGGGAGCCGATCCTGCACCTGGGCGACACCCGCGACGACGCGGCCGGCGAGTGCTTCGACAAGGTGGCCCGCATCCTCGGCCTGCCCTACCCCGGCGGACCGGCCATCGACCGGGCGGCCCGGGACGGCGACGCGACGGCGGTGGCCTTCCCCCGGCCGCTGACCCGGTCGGGCGACGACCCGTACGCCTTCTCCTTCTCCGGGCTGAAGACCGCCGCGGCCCGCTGGGTCGAGCAACACCGCCTCCGCGGCGTGGAGCCGCCGGTCGCCGACGGCGCCGCCGCGCTCCAGGAGGCCGTCGCGGACGTGCTGACCCGCAAGGCGCTCGCGGCCTGCCGCGCCCACGACGTGAAGACGCTGATCGTGGTCGGCGGGGTGGCGGCCAACTCGCGGGTGCGCGCCCTGGCCGAGCAGCGCTGCGCGGGCGCCGGGATCGAGCTCCGCGTACCGCCGCTCACCCTGTGCACCGACAACGGCGCCATGATCGCCGCCGTCGGCGACCTGCTCGTGCGCTCCGGAGCCGAACCCGCACCGCTGGACGTGTCGATCGATCCGTCCGCCCCGCTCGACTTCGCCGCCCTGACCCCGCTTCCGGCGGCCGGGGCGAGAGCCGCCTGAGCACCCCGGCAGCCCTCCCCCGCCCCGCCCGAGCCCCCACCGCCTGATCCACCGACCCACTGAGCAGCGTCCCTTGCGCACCGCCGACATCCGCAGCCGCTTCCTCGACCACTTCGCCGTACGCGGCCACACCGTGGTCCCCGGTGCGCCGCTGCCCAGGCGCAGACCACCGCGGCGCGCGCCGTCGACCTGGCCGGGCGGGCGGGCGAGGTGGGCGACGTGCTCGTGGTCACCACGACCGTCGAGGGCGCGGTCGACGAGGCGCGCGCCCTCGCGCTCGCGGTCCGTGACCGCCTCCCGCTGGCGCGCCCCGGTGTGGTGGCCGTCGCCACCGCCACCGGTGGGTTGGTGCTGACCGTCAACGCTCCGGCCCGGGCGACGGGCCGCAACGCCGCCGCGTTGGTCAAGGCGCTCCTCGGCGGCAAGGACGGCTGCTCCGCCGAGGTCGCCCAGGGCGGCGGCGTCCCGGCCGGGGAGCTGACCGCGATCCTGGCGGACCTGCCCCGCGTCATCGCCGGCGGCTGACGGATCGCGGTCCCCGTGGGCACCCGAACCGTTCCGACGGGGTGCCCACGGGGACCTGTCGGGGCGTCAGACGGCCGCCCCGGACACGAGTTGCGGGGAGGACCGCTCGCGCCAGGCCCTGAGCACCTCGCCCTCCTGGGCCGTCGTCAGGGCGGTCGGGTACGTGCCCCGGTGTTCGAGTCCACCGCCGTACCCGGCGCTGTCGCGGGCGGTCCGGGCCAGTGGTCGCGGACGCAGCCCCGCCTCCAGGGAGGGGGTGACGTCCCGGCTCATGAACCCGGCGCACTCGGGCAGGGGCAGCCACATCGGCAGCGAACGCGGCCCGGCCCACGGCCGGACCCGCTGTTCGATCAGGAACTCCTGCGGTACGTAGGTCAGGGTGACCGCGTCGCCGGCCAGCCCGGTCAGGAAGGCGTGCCAGGTCATGGGCGGCCCGACGCCATCGAAGGTGCCGCTCAGCCCGCGTTCGCCGGCCTCGACGATCCAGGCGGCCAGATCGCGTACGTCGACGAACTGGACGAGGTCGTCCGGGGCGCCGGGGACCAGGATCTCCCCGCCCCGGACCACGAAGAGTTCGCCGGCCAGGGAGCGCAGCGAGGCCGTGGCGCTGGCCCGCGCGACCCAGTAGTCGAACCGTCCCAGTGGGTCGTCCGGTCCCACCACGAGTCCGGCCCGGCACACGAACACCCGGTCCGGGCCCAGGCCGTCCCGCGCGAGCTGCTCGCAGGCGACCTTGCAGGGACCGTAGACGCCGGGGTCCATACCGGGGTCGTCGTCCTCCGGTGGTGCGGCGGGCACCACGGGCGCGGTGTCCGCGCGCTGACCGGGCGTCTCGTTGTCCGAGTACACCGAGCCGGTCGAGACGAAGGTGAAGTGGCCGACGCGGTCGGCCAGGGAGCGCATCGCGTGACGGACGTGGCTCGGGCGCCGGGAGACGTCCATCGCGGCGTCGAACTCCCCTTCCACGGCGTCCAGACAGTGGGGGTCGTCGCGGTCGACCCGGACGAACCGGGCACCGGCGACCGGGGCGCCGGACGAACCGCGTGCGAGACAGGTGACGTCATGGCCGGCGGCGAGTGCGTGCCGGGCGACCGAGCGGCCGAGGAAGGCAGTTCCACCCAATATGAGATACCGCATCTTTTCATGATGTGCCGGCCCCCGACGACCGTCGAGACGACTGCGCGCAGTTGGCCGAAGTGCCCCTCCCCGCCCGGGCGGCCCCCGATCTTCGCAGGCCCGGCCGGGGTCACGAGCCGTGCCACCGGACCCGCCACACCCCGCCCACGCCTCTCGTTGGCGTCGGTGTCCACCAGGGGCGACCGTCGGTCCACGGGCCGGGGGCCGCGTCGCCCGGAGCCCATCGGCGGTGTGGATGGCCGATTCGCCCTCCCCGTGGCGGGGCCGCCCCGCGGTGCCCGCTGCACCGCGGGGCGGAGCGGATGGGGCGGGACGTTGCACGGCGGCCCGGTGGGGGGCGTGTGCGGCGGTGGGGTACTACCGGGTGGACGCCGCCGCGGAATCCGCGGACGGGGAGGACGACTCGGAGGGAGAGGAGGAGGGCGGGTTCTGCACGGGGAGGTCGAACACGTGCGCAGGGGTGACGATCCTGGTGATCGCCTGGCCGAACAGGGTGCTCGGTTCCTGTCCGTCGTGCAGGATGTCCGTGTTGAGCAGCACCACCAGGGTCGCCTTCGGTCCCGGCAGGTAGATCGTCAGGGACTCGTACCCGGGCAGTGAGCCGTTGTGGCCGATCCAGCCCTGGACGTTGAAGATGCCGAGTCCGTATCCGGCGCCCGGGATGGTGGTCGGAGCGGTCTTCAGTCGCTCCGCCTGGGTCTGTGGCGTCAGCAGGGTTCCGTTGGCCAGCACCGGGGCCCAGATCCGCAGATCGTGCAGGTTGGAGATCATCGCGCCGGCGGCCCAGCCCCAGGAGGGGTCCCAGTCCGTGGCGTTCTCGACCTTGCCGGTGGCCGTCTGGTCGGTGTAGCCCTGCGCGTGCGGGCTGGGGAAGGCCGCGTCCGTCGGGAAGACGGTGTTGCGCAGCCCCGCGGGGTCCAACACGTGTTGCTGGATGTACTCGTTCAGGGGCTTGCCGCCCATCTTCTCCACCACGAGCCCCACCAGGATGAGGTTGGTGTTGGAGTACTCGAACTGGCTGCCCGGCTCGAACTGGAGCGGGTGCTTGAACGAATAGTTGAGCAGTTCCTGCGGAGTGAAGGGCCGCCGTGGATCGGAGGTCAGGGCCTTGAAGAAGTCCGGGTCCATCGAGTAGTTGAACAGTCCGCTGCGCATGCTGGCGAGGTCCCGCAGGGTGATCCGGTCGCCGTTCGGCACCCCGTCGACGTACCGGTCGATCGTGTCGTCGATGCCCACCTTGCCCTGGTCGACGAGTTCGAGGAGGGCGGTCACGGTGAACGTCTTGGTCTCGCTGCCGATCCTCGTGTAGAGGTCGGGGTCCATCGCCTCGCCCGTCGACTTGTCGGCGACGCCGAACGACCGGACGTAGTTGCCCTTGCCCGACGCCCACAGTCCGACGGTCACGCCCGGGACGTTCGTCTCGTCCATGACCTTCCGGACGGCGGAGTCGATCCGGGCCGCGAGGGCGGGGTCGAGCTCGGGGAACGCGGTGCTGGTCACCGTCGGCGGCGGCGAAGGGGTGTCCGAGGCGGCGTACGCCGGAGCCGCTGCGCCGGCGTAGGCGCTGCCCGAGGAAACCGGCGCGACCAGCAGGCCGGCCGCCGCCGCGGTGATGCACGCTCCTCGCCAGTGCCTGCGTGGGAACCTCATGGGGCCTCCCTGCTGACCGGGGACAAAGGCTCTCCCAGGCTAGGCCCGCACGATCGGCCCCGCACGGCGGCGCTGCCGTCACCGGAACCCGGCCGGTCAGGGCCGGGGACGGGAGCCGTTCCGGTAGTCCTCGACCTGTTGGAGACACCGCTCGGGGACCGCGTAGCTCTCCGCCGAGAGAAGTCCCGGAGTCGGTCGGCGCGTCGCCCGTTCCCGGTCGTGTGCGCGCAGCTCGGCGACCACCTCGGCGCAGGTCGCCTCCCTCGGGTGGGCGCACAGGCCGGCGGGGTCGGCCGCGCATCCCGTGGGGTCCTGGCTGGCGTACGGCTCGGGCGGACTGGTCCCGGGCGCGGTGCTGTTGAGGAACTCCGTGGCCCCCCAGCCCGCGGTGCTCAGCACCGCTGCCGCAACGGCGAAGGCCAGCGTCCGCCGCCTGCCGTCCGACCGTACCCCCACCGTTTCCCCTTCCGCGGCGGGAGACCCGTCACCCGCCCCACTCCCCCTCGATCTGCTCATGTTACCTATGGGGAAAGGGAGTTCAGGTCGCGGCCGGAGCAACAGGAGTGGTGCGGCTACACGGCTCACAGAGCGGGGGACAGCGACTTCGACCGACAGCGGGCACGGTAGTGTGGGGGGAAGCGTCGCGTGCCGATGACAGACCGTGTCAGGCATGGAGGCGCCGGATCCAAGGAGGTCGACGTTGTCCGCGTCGCATCCTTCGTTCTCGCGTGACTGAGCGCGAGACGACCAGGCTCGTCGCCTGGAGCCGAGAACTCCGCCAGGTGCACGAACGACTACGGGAAGCGCTGGCCGTGACCCGCGACTCCGTTGCCGACGGCACTGCCGGCGAGGCGGCCACCCGGGAACTGCTGTTGTACTGCCACGGCTTCTGCGCGGCTCTCGACGGCCACCACCGGGGCGAGGACCGCACCCTGTTCCCCGCCATCGCCGCAGCGCACCCCGAGCTCCGGCCGGTGCTGCGCTCGCTCGAACAGGATCACTCGATGATCGCCCATCTGCTGGGCGGCCTGCGTGACGCTGTCGACCGGGCCGCACCGCCCGAGGAGCTCGACCAGCACCTCGAAGGCATCGCCGCCATCATGGAGAACCACTTCCGCTACGAGGAGCGGCAACTGCTCTCCGTGCTCGAAACCCTGGAGCTGGCAGCCGCGCCCGAGGAGGTGCTGGGCCCGCTGTGACGCACCCCCTGCCCTGGACGCGGAACGGGCGCTCAGGGCAGGGGGTGTGCTCCGGCGCCCGGGGTGTGCCGGGGCCAGCCGGGCGCACCGTCGTGCACGAAGGCGGACCACCGGGACCGCATCCGGGTTCCGGCGGCGGCCAAGTTCCCGTCCGGGGCCCCCGTCAGGACCGGCGCGTCCCGCCAGGCCGCGTCGTCTCCGAGGAGCAACGGCAGTTCGGCGCAGTGACAGGCGCCCAGCGGGTTGTCGGGGGCGAGCCGACCGAAGACGTAGCGGTACGTGTCCGCGCCGGACGAGGCCAACAGATCCGCGAACTGACGGTTCGGGCCGTCGAACGCCTGCTCCTGCGCCCGCCGTTGGGCGCGGTCGGCGAGCCCGTCGCCGATCACCGGGAGGGCGCGGACCCGGGTGAACAGCGGGTGCCGCAGGTGGAAGGCGCGCATCTCGTCGCGGTTGGTGCCGAGGAGGACGGCGAGGCCCTGGCCCGCGCGCCGCACCAGGGCGCGGTGCCAGGCGGGCGGGGCGGGCAGCGGCCCGGCGTCGGCTACCGGGCCGAACGCGGGCGCGGTGTTCAGGCCGAACCGGCCGGCGAGTTGGATCACGGTGCGGGTCTGGGCGGTGAGCACCTGCTCCACGGACGCGGCCAGCGGGTCGGTGCCCAGGTGCTCCAGGAAGGTCCCGGCGGTCCGTTCGGCTGCGTGCGGCGGGATGAACGGCATGCCCAGGGGCGCGCTCTGGAGGACGGCCCGGTGGAAGAGACGCGCGGCGTCCGGGACGCCGAGCAGCGCGGCGACGGAGTGGGCTCCGGCCGACTGGCCGGCGAGGGTGACCCGGTCCGGGTCGCCGCCGAAGGCCGCGATGTTCTCCTGGACCCAGCGCAGGGCGGCGAGTTGGTCCTGGAGTCCGAGGTTGCCGTCGCTGGTGCCGGGTGCGTACAGGTATCCGAGGGCGCCGATCCGGTAGCTGACGGTGACGACCACGAGGTCGCCCTCGGCGCTGAGTCGCCGGCCGTCGTAGAAGTTCCACTCGCCGCTGCCGGTCAGATAGGCGCCGCCGGGCAACCAGACGAGCACCGGCCGCGATCCCTGCGGGTCGGGGGTGGTGATCGTGAGCCGTAGACAGTCCTCGGACTGGGGCACGGGGGCCGGGGTGCCCATCACGGCGGCCAGTCGGGAGGGCGTCTGCGGGGCACCGGGGCCGGACCGGGTCGCGTCGACCGTCGTCTCGTGCGGGGGTACGGGTTCCGGTGGGGCGAACCGGTCGGCGCGGGCGTACCGCAGGCCCCGGAAGGTCCAACCCTCGTCCTGCCGCTCGCCCCGCCACGTCCCGGCGGGAGCCGTCACCACCGTCACGAGGACCTCCCCTCCCTCGCACGTCACCTTGCGATGCCGGGACCGTACGCCGTTCGGAAGACGCGTCGCAAGTTCGTTCCTGATGATCGGGGCGGGACCGCTCACCCACGCCGACCAGTCGGTACCGGCACCGGACCCCGAGGTCGAGGCCGCGCGAGAGGAGTTGAGGGCTACGGGGCGGTGCCGTCGCCCAGCCGCAGGCTCCACCGGCCGGCGCCGCCCGCCAGGGTCACCGCCGACAGGGGGCGTGCGTCGATGCTCCAGTAGGTGCTGGGGTGCACCTGGAGCGCGTACACCAGGGCAGCGCGCACGACGGCGGGTTCGGCGACGGCGACGATGCACACTCCGGCATCGGCGGGGCGGGTGTCGAGCCAGTGCCCGACCCGGGTGATGAAGGTCAGCAGGGACTCGCCGCCGTGCGGGGCGGAGCGCGGATCGCGCAGCCACGCGTCGAACGCCCCGGGTTCCCGCCCGGCCACCTCGGCCAGGGTGCACCCGCGCCACCGGCCCATGTCGCAGTCGCTGAGGGCGGGTTGGACGAGCGGGGCGAACCCGAGTGCGGTACCGGTGGAACGGCTGCGCGGAGTCGGTGAGCAGTAGCGCAGTTCGGCGGCCCCGAACGCAACGAGCGCAGGGGCGGCGAGCCGTACGTCCTGCCAGCCGGCCTCGTCGAGCGGCCGGTCCTCGTCGAAGCGTTCCGCGAGCAGCGGAGAGCTGCGGGCGGCGGCGATGAGCGTGACCCGAACCTGCATGCGGTGATCGTGGAGTCCCGCAAGGCCAAGGTCAAGACTTCACGGAAGGTAATCTTCCGCACCCTCGGGCTCCCGCAGCTTCCCGCCGACCGCCCGAAGCACCCACCCGCCACCCGGCGGGCATCCACGGCCACCACCGCCCGCCCGTGGAGTCCGCCGGGGCGCCGCTCAGCCGTGCGGGGCGCCGTCGCGTGCCACGTCCTCCCGCGCGGCGCCCAACCGGCGGGCGCCCTCGGCGATCTCGTCGGGGCCGGCGACCCCGGCGTAGCTCAGTCGCAGGTGCGGCGCCGGGGGCTCGGCGCAGAAGTAGGGTCGGCCGGGCGCCACGGCCACCCCGCGGCGCAGCGCCGCAGCGGTCAGGGCGGCCTCGTCGGTGCCGTCGGGCAGCCGCAGCCACATCTGGTACCCCCCGAGCGCCACCTGCGGCGGTGGGGCGCCCCCCGTCACCGCCGGCGAGCACTCCAGGGCCAGCCGCATCCGTTCCCGCCGCACCCGCAACGCCTCGGAAACGGCCTTCAGATGGCGGGGCCAGGCCGGCGATCCGACGAGTTCCAGCGCGGCTTCCTGGAGGGGGCGCGGGACGAAGAAGGTGTCCACGACCTGGATGGCCCGCAGTCGTTCCAGTACGGGTCCCCGGGCGGCGAGTGCCCCGATCCGGAAGCTGGGCGAGGTGGACTTGGTGAGCGAGTCCACATGGACGACCACGCCGTCGGCGTCGTCGGCGGCGAGCGGTCGGGGCAGCGGGCCGTGGTCCTGGTGGGCGAGGCGACGCACGAAGTCGTCCTCGATCACGAAGGCGCCCGCCCGGCGCGCGATGCGCAGCACCTCGGGGCGGCGGGCGGCGGACAGCACGGCCCCGGTCGGGTTCTGGAACAGGGGTTGGCAGACGAACACCCGGGCCCCGGTGGCCCGGAACGCGTCGGCGAGCAGTTCGGGCCGCACCCCGTCCGCATCGAGGGGGACGGGGACCGGGCGCAGCCCGGCGGCGCGGGCGATGGCCAGCATCCCGGGGTAGGTGGGCGACTCCACGAGGACGGGGGCACCGGGCGGGGCCAGGGCGCGCAGGGCGGTGGTGAGCGCGGACTGCCCGCCGGAGGTGACGAGGACCTCGGCCGCAGTCGTCGCGCCGCCGATCTCCCGCGCGAACCAGTCGCGCAGTTCCGGCAACCCTTCCACGGGCGGGCGGGTCCACGCCCCGGGGCGGCGTCCGGCGCGGGCCAGCGCCCCGGCCATGGCACGTTCCGGCTGGAGGGAGGGGTGCAGATAGCCGCCGTTGAACTCGATGACCCCGGCCGGCGGTGCGGCGAGCGTGACGAGGACCCCGGAGGCGTCCACCGAGCGGGGCACCGGGTCGGCGGTGGCGTCGGCGCTGAGTGCGACCTCCTGCCAGGAGGTGTCCCCGGCGGGGGCGACCGGGGCGGCCGGGCCGCCGGCGCGGAAGGCACCGGCGCCGGGGCGGGTGACCACCCACCCTTCCGTCGCGAGTCGGGCGAGGGCCCGCGACACGGTGACGGGGCTGACCCGGTAGCGCTCGACCATCGCACGACTCGACGGCAGCTTCTCGTCGAACGAGTAGCGCTTCACTTCCGCTCGCAGGAGATCGACCAGCTCATCGACACTGCTACGCTCATTCATGAGAGACAACGATAGCGCTACCGTCGATGAGTCGATAGCGGTCGCCGGGCGCTCCTCGGCCTCTGCCCCTCCGCCCGCCGGCACCTGCGCCCATGCGTCCGCCGGTGCGCCCGTACACACGGATCCGGATGGAGCGCGGGACGGCGGCGCGGGGGCGTCCCGGCGCGGGGGCACCGTGCTGGCAGCCCTCGGTGTCCTCGCCTTCTCCCTCACCTTCCCCGCCACCGCCTGGGGGCTGGAGGGCTTCGGCCCCTGGTCCCTGGTGACGGTCCGCAGCGCACTGGCCGCCCTGATCGCGGGCGGCTGCCTGCTCGCACTACGGGTGCCGGTACCGGACCGGCGGTACTGGCCGGGCCTGGCGGTCGTCGCAGCGGGCACGGTGCTCGGCTTCCCCCTGCTCACCACCCTCGCGCTGCGGACCGCCAGTACCGCGCACGCGGCCGTCGTCGTCGGATTGCTCCCGCTGACCACGGCGGGCTTCGCGGCCGTGCGCACGGGCAGCCGCCCCTCCCCCGCGTTCTGGGGTGCCGCCGGGGCCGGTGCCGCCGCGGTGCTCGCGTTCACCGTCACCCGCAGCGGCGGCGCCCTCACCACCGCCGATCTGTACCTCTTCGGTGCCCTGCTGGTCTGCGCCGCCGGCTACACCGAGGGCGGCCGGTTGGCCCGGGTCATCCCGGGCTGGCAGGTCATCGCCTGGGCCCTGGTGATGTGCCTGCCGCTGACGGTGCCGGGTGCCCTGATCGCCCTGGGACACGAGTCGGTGGAGCTGACCGGGCGGGGCGTGGCCGGACTGCTGTGGGTGGCCGTGGGTTCCCAGTTCCTGGGACTGGTGGTCTGGTACCGGGGCATGGCGGCGATCGGCGTTCCGCGCGCCAGTCAGCTCCAGCTCGCCCAGCCACTGCTGACCCTGGGCTGGTCGGTGCTGCTGCTCGGCGAGCCCCTCGGCTGGACCGCGCCGCTCACCGCGGTCGCGGTCCTGGTGTGCATCGCGGTCACCCAACGCGCCCGGGCCTGAGCCGCGGCCCCGGGGCGGCGACCGGGACGAGGGGCGGCGACCCGTACGCGCGTACCCGTGGACGCGGCCGGTCGTAGACTGACGAACACGGCACGGATCGTCGGCCCCGGCGCCCGTCCGGGCCGCCCGACCGGGCGGTGCACGGGCCCCACCGGGTACGACGCTCCCCGGGCGGTACGAGGAGGGCACCGTGATGCGGGCAACCAAGGGCGACCACCTGGTGGTGCACGGCAGGACCGTGGGTCAGCAGGACAGGGTCGCGGAGATCGTCGAGGTGATGGGCGACGCGGGCGGCCCGCCGTACCGCGTCCGCTACGACAACGGGCACGAGTCGGTCAAGTCCCCCGGGCCGGACTGCGTGGTCCGGCACGAGACGCACCGGCGGACGGACGACGGCTACCGCTGAGCCGGACGCCGTCGGCCCCGCACCCGGGTCCGGTAGTGGTCCGCGACCACCCGGGCCATGGCGCCGAACGGATCGTCGCGGACCTCACGGCCGGAGAAGAAGACGTGTCCGTCGACGCGCGGGTGCTCCCGGGCGAGTGCGAGGTGGCGGGAGAGTTCGGCGGGGTCCTGCCAGGCGGCGGGCTGCTTCGGGTCGCCCGCCTTGTACAGGGCCTCGCCGATGTAGAGGTCCACGTCCGTGCCCTCGGCGACCCGGGCCCACCAGCCGATCAGCTCGGCGTAGTCGGCGGGCTCGAAGCCGATGTTCCAGTACAGCTGCGGGCACAGGTAGTCGATCCAACCCTTGCGCACCCAGGTGCGGGTGTCCGCGTACAGGTCGTCGTAGGTCTGCACCCCGGCGCGGGTGTCCGAGCCGCGCGGGTCCGTCGCGGCGTTGCGCCACACCCCGAAGGGGCTGACCCCCAGCCGGGTGCCCGGCCGCACCTCGCGCAGCCGCTGGGCGGTCTCCCGGACCAGCAGGTCGACGTTGTGCCTGCGCCAGTCGGCCCGGGAGTCGAAGCCGTCGCCGTGCTCCGCGAACGCGGCGTCGTCGTCGAACTCCTCCCCCGCGACCGGGTACGGGTAGAAGTAGTCGTCCCAGTGCATCGCGTCGATCGGGTAGCGGCGGGCGGCGTCGAGCATCGCCTCCCGGACGAAGGCCCGCACCTCGGGCAGGCCCGGGTTGTAGTAGAGCTTGCCGCCGTACGGCACCACCCAGTCGGGGTGTCGGCGCGCGGGATGCCCGGCGGCGAGCCGGGTCGGGTCGGTGTGGAAGGCCACGCGGTACGGGTTGAACCAGGCGTGCAGTTCCAGTCCCCGGCGGTGGGCCTCCTCGACGGCGGTGCCCAGGGGGTCCCAGCCGGGGTCGCGCCCCTGGGTACCGGTGAGGTACTGCGACCACGGCTCGTGCGGTGACGGCCACAGGGCGTCGGCGGTGGGGCGGACCTGGAGGATCACGGCCGTGAGTCGCCGCTCCACGGCGACGTCCAGGAAGTCGGTCAGCTCGGCGCGCTGCTCCGCTGCCGTGAGCCCCGCCGCGGAGGGCCAGTCCCGGTTGGTGACGCTGGCGAGCCACATGCCCCGGGTCTCGGGGCCCTCCCGTGGCACGGGCGCGGGCACCTCGGGGCCCGCCGCCGCGTCGCCGGCCACCGCGAGCCCGGTCAACGCCGTCATCGTGCCCACCGTGAACGCCCTACGGCTCACGAACCCCATGCATCCGCCCTTCCGTGGGCTGCCCACGCGCGCGGCGACCTTCGCCCGGCGACCGGTGCCGACCGCGGCCCCGTCCGACCAGCATGCCCGACCCGGCGCCCCGGTCCCGGGAGGATCCGGAGTACCGTGCGGGGGAAGGCAGGCACCTGGGCCATAAGGGTCCTGTCTGGACGAAGTTCACGAAAGGGACCAAGTGACGGACACGCTGACCGACATCACCCGCGTCGGAGTGGTGGGCTGCGGCCAGATGGGCGCGGGCATCGCCGAGGTCTTCGCCCGCGCCGGCCTGGACGTCAAGGTCGCCGAGACGACCGGTGAGGCGCTCGAGCTCGGCCGCACCCGGCTCCACGGCTCCCTGGCCAAGGCCGTCGAACGCGGGAAGATCAGCCAGGAGGAGCGCACCGCCACCGAGGCGCGGCTCACCTTCACCACGGACCTCGGCGCCTTCGCCGACCGCGATCTGGTGATCGAGGCCGTCGTCGAGAACGAGCAGGTCAAGACCGAGATCTTCCAGGTGCTGGACCAGGTGGTGACCCGCCCGGACGCGATCCTCGCCTCCAACACGTCCTCGATCCCGCTGGTGCGGCTCGCGGTCGCCACCTCGCGCCCCGACCAGGTCATCGGCATCCACTTCTTCAACCCGGCGCCCGTGCAGGCGCTCGTCGAGCTGATCCCGGCGCTCACCACCTCCGAGGCCACCATCAGCCGCGCCCAGCTGATGGTCGAGAAGGCGCTGGGCAAGCACGCCATCCGGGCGCAGGACCGCTCCGGCTTCGTGGTGAACGCGCTCCTGATCCCGTACCTGCTGTCCGCGATCCGGATGTTCGAGTCGGGCATCGCCAGCCGCGAGGACATCGACAACGGCATGGAGCTGGGCTGCGCCCATCCGATGGGGCCGCTCAAGCTCGCGGACCTGATCGGCCTGGACACGGTGGCCTCGGTCGCCGACTCGATGTACGCGGAGTACAAGGAACCCCTCTACGCCGCGCCGCCGTTGCTCCAGCGGATGGTGGACGCGGGGCGACTGGGCCGCAAGTCCGGCTTCGGGTTCTACCCCTACGGCTGACGCGCCGCCGCCTCCCGCCGGGCTCGTCGCCGGCGGGAGGACGAGCACGCTCCCGTCGGGTGCGGTCAGATGACCCGGTGGGCGGGCCGCGGCGACGGCGGGCCCGACCGGGTACCCGCGCCCACCCGGTCGTTGCGCAGGACCAGCAGCGCCACGTCATCGGCGGGCACCCCCGAGACGTGCCGCGTCAACTGCCCGAAGACGGCGCGGACCACCCCGTCCGGGGAGAGCGGGACGCTACGGATGGCGTCCAGCAGCACCACCTCCAGCGGGAAGAAACGACCGCGCCGGTCCCGGGCGTCCGCCGCCCCGTCGGTGTGCAGGAACAGCGCCTCGCCGGACAACAGCCGCCCGCAGCGCACCAACGGCAGTTCGGCGGGCAGCGGGAAGAGCCCCAGCGGTGGCAGCGGATCGACCTCGGTGACGGGGAACGCACGTCCCCGGGGCCCCCGCGGACCGGCGAGGGCACGCAGTCGGTAGGGCCAGGGATGGCCGCAGTTGACCGCGACGACCTCGCCGGCCGGGTCGATCTCCATGACCAGCAAGCGGACGAACTCCTCGGCGACCGGGCTGTCCGGTGCGGGGTCGAGCCGGGCGCGGTCGTCCAGGTGACGGGCGAGGGCGCGGTCCAACCGGCGGACGACCCCCGCGAGTTCGGGCTCGTCGTGCCCCGCCTCGCGGAAGCTCCCGAGCACCGCGGCGACCGTCGACAGGGCGGCCAGGCCGTGTCCCCGTACGTCGCCCATGACGATCCGCACTCCGTGCTCGGTGGCGAGGACGTCGTACAGGTCGCCGCCGACGCACGCACCGCGCTCCACCGAGAGCCGTCCACCGGCGAGGGTGAGGCCGTCGATCCGTGCCGGAAGGGGGCGCAGCAGGGCGTTCTGTGCGGCGCGGGCGACCCGCAGGGCCTGTTGGACCTCCCGCCGCACCACGGTGCGGACGTGGACGACGAACCCGGTGCCCACGGCGAAGAACACCGCGCCGTTGACGAGCCGGGCCTCGATGCCCGCCTCCCGGGCCAGGGGGCAGACGAGCTTGTAGGTGACGGCGATCGCACCCCAGAGGGTCGGCAGACCGAGCACCCGTGCGGAGGAACGGACCCAGGGCGGAACCCCCGCGCTGCTACGGATCATGCCGACGGCCCCCCTCGTAGGCCCTGAATTCGGGTCGAAACCCTTACGGCCGGATCGATTCTGGCGACCCGGTCGGCCGTTCGGGCCGCTTCGCCCGGCTGTGCCACCCGAACGAGTGAGCAAGAGTGCGGGCATGCAGAAGGGGCGCGTCCGAGTCATCGAACGCGCCCCTTGAGAGGCACCTACCGGAGGAGGGCCCGCGGAGTGCGGGACCCTCGCTCGGGTCAGACTCCGCGCAGCACCGCACCCGCTCCGTCGGCCGCCCGGGCGACGGCCGCGTCACGGGCCGCCGACGCCTCCTCGACGGTCAGCGTGCGGTCGGGCGCCCGGAAGCGCAGCGCGTACGCGAGCGACTTCTTGCCCTCCCCGACCTGGTCGCCGGTGTAGACGTCGAACAGGCGGACGGACTCCAGCAGCGGACCCGCGCCGAGCCGGAGCTGGTGCTCCACGAAGGCGGCGGGAACCGCGGCGTCCACCACGAGCGCCACGTCCTGGGTCGCCACCGGGAAGGTGGAGATCCGGGGCGCCTGCGGCAGCCCCTCGCCCGCGCGCTGGAGGAGGTCGAGGTTCAGCTCCATCGCACTGGTCCGGGCGGGCAGCCCGAACGCCTTGACCACCCGCGGGTGCAGTTCGCCCGCGTACCCGACGGGCGTCTTCACCCCGTCGACCGCCACGAACAGCGCCGCGCAACGCCCCGGGTGCCAGGGACCGTACTGGCCCTGCTCGACGGCGAGTTCGGTACCGGCCTCACGGGCCACCGTGCGTGCCGCCTCGACCGCGTCGGCCCACCCGGCCGGGCGGCCACCGCCCCACCAGCCGGCCTGCTCGCGGGCGCCCGCGAGGACCACGGCGAGGTGCCGGGGCTGGACGGGCAGCGCTGCGGTGAGCGCCACGATCTCCTCGTCCGAGGGGCGGCGGTCGACGGGCAGCCGGCCCGCGATCCGCTGCTCCTGACGGGGGTGGAACACCAACCCGGTCTCGAAGAGCGCGAGGTCGTGGCTGCCGCGCCCGTCGTTGCGGCGCAGCGCGTTCAGGAGGCCCGGCAGCAGCGTGGTGCGCAGCGCGGGTTCCTCGTCGCTCAGCGGGTTGACGAGCCGGACCGTCCGACGGTTCGGGTCGTCGGCGGCGAGACTGAGCTGGTCGAGGGCCTGCTCACCGATGAACGGGTAGTTCAGCGCCTCGACGTAGCCGGCCCCGGCGAGCGCCCGGCCGACCCGGCTGTGCAGCCGCTGCCGGTCGGTGAGCCCGCGGCCCGCGGGGGGCCGGGGCAGCGTGGAGGGCAGGTTCTCGTAGCCCTCCAGCCGGATGACCTCTTCGGCGAGGTCGTTCGGGTCGGTGAGGTCGGGCCGCCAGGTGGGCACGGTGACGGTCAGCTCGTCCTGCCCGTACACGTCGCAACCGACCTGCTGGAGGCGGCGGACGACCGTTTCCCGACCGTAGGTGACGCCCGCGACCTTGTCCGGGTGGTCGGCCGGGATGCGGATGGTGTGCGGGGCGTCCGGGCCGATGAACTCGGTGACGCCCGCGTCGGCGGTGCCGCCCGCGAGCAGGATCAGCAGGTCGACGGTGCGCTGTGCGGCGGCGGACGCGGCGAGCGGGTCGACACCGCGCTCGAAGCGCTTGGACCCCTCGGTGGCCAGCTTGTGGCGGCGGGCGGTCCGCGCGATGGTCACGGCGTCGAAGTGCGCGGCCTCGATCACGACCTCGCTGGTGCCGGTGACCGCGCCGGTCTGCGGGTCGACGACCGCGTCCGCGATCTCCGTGTGGGCGCCGCCCATGACGCCCGCGAGGCCGATGGGACCGCGGTCGTCGGTGATCACCAGGTCCTCGGCGTCGAGGGTCCGCCGGACGTCGTCCAGGGTGGTCAGCTGCTCGCCGGCCTCGGCGCGACGCACCCCGACGGGTCCGTGGACGCGGCTGCGGTCGTAGGCGTGCAGCGGCTGGCCCAGCTCCAGCATCACGTAGTTGGTGATGTCGACGGCCAGGGAGATCGGACGCATCCCGGCCTTCTGGAGGCGGCGGCGCAGCCAGATCGGGGACCGGGCCTCGGGGTCGAGCCCGGTGACCGTGCGCGCGGTGAACCGGTCGCAGGCACGCGGGTCGGCGACCTGGACGGGGTAGCCGTAGGCGTTGGGGCCGGGCACGTCGAGCAGAGCGGGGTCGCGCAGCGGCAGCCCGTACGCGGTGGCGGCCTCCCGGGCGACGCCGCGCATCGACAGGCAGTAGCCCCGGTCGGGGGTGACGGCGATGTCGAGGACCTCGTCGACGAGTTCCAGGAGGGCGATCGCGTCGGTGCCGACCTCGTGCTCGGGCGGCAGGACGATGATGCCCTTGGTGCCGTCGTCGCCCATGCCCAGCTCGTCGCCGGAGCAGATCATGCCGCGCGAGACCCTGCCGTACGTCTTGCGCTCGGCGATCGCGAAGCCGCCGGGCAGTTCGGCACCGGGCAGCACGACGACGACCTTGTCGCCGACCGCGAAGTTGCGGGCGCCGCAGACGATCTCCTGCGGCTCGCCGGTGCCGTTGGCGGTGCCGACGTCGACGGTGCAGAAGCGGATGGGCTTCTTGAACCCCTCCAGCTCCTCGATGGTGAGGACCCGACCGACGACGAGGGGGCCCTTGAGGCCGGCGCCGAGCTGTTCGACCGTCTCGACCTCCAGGCCGGCGGCGACGAGCCGGGCCTGTACGTCACGGCCGGTCTCGGTGGCGGGGAGGTCGACGTACTCCCGCAGCCAGGAAAGCGGGACCCGCATCAGATCTCCATCCCGAACGGCCGGGTGAAGCGGACGTCACCCTCGACCATGTCTCGCATGTCTTCGACGTTGTGGCGGAACATCAGCATCCGTTCGATGCCGAACCCGAAGGCGAATCCGCTGTACTTCTCCGGGTCGACGCCGCAGGCGACGAGCACCCGCGGGTTGACCATGCCGCAGCCGCCGAGCTCGATCCACCCCTCGCTGCCACAGGTGCGGCAGGGGCGGTCCGGGTTGCCGATGGACTCGCCGCGACACACGTAGCAGAGCATGTCCATCTCGGCGGACGGCTCGGTGAACGGGAAGTAGTTGGGCCGCAGTCGGGTCTTCATCCCGGCCCCGAAGAGCGCCTGGACCATGTGGTCGAGGGTGCCCTTGAGGTCGGCCATGGTGAGGCCCTCGTCGACGGCGAGCAGCTCGATCTGGTGGAAGACCGGCGTGTGCGTGGCGTCCAGCTCGTCGGTGCGGTAGACCCGGCCCGGGCAAACCACGTAGACGGGGAGTTCACGGCCGAGCAGCGCACGGGCCTGCACCGGGGAGGTGTGGGTGCGCAGCACCACGCCCGAGTCGACGTCCTCGCCCTGCGGGCCGGCGACGAAGAACGTGTCCTGCATCTGCCGGGCGGGGTGGTCGGGGGTGAAGTTCAAGGCGTCGAAGTTGAACCACTCGGCCTCGACCTCGGGGCCCTCGGCGATCTCGTAGCCCATGTCGACGAAGACGTCGGCGACCCGCTCCATCAGGGTGGTCAGCGGGTGACGGGCACCGGCCGGTACGCGGTCGTACGGCAGGGTGACGTCGACCGCTTCCTCGACGAGGACCCGGGCGTCCCGCTCGGCCTCCAGTTCGGTCTGGCGGGCGGCGAACGCCTTGTTCACCGCGCCCCGGGCTTGGCCGACGCGCTTGCCCGCATCGGCCTTGGCCTGCGGGGGCAGGGCGCCGATCTCCCGGTTGGCGAGCGCCAGCGGGGAGGTGCCGCCCGTGTGGGCGATCTTCGCCTCCTGGAGCTGTGCGAGGTCACCGGCGGCGGCGAAGGCGGCGAGCGCCTCGTCCCGCCTGCGCTCGATCTCTTCCGGTTTCAGTGCCTCGACCTCGACAGGGTCGTACGACTTGTTCGGTGCCGACATCTCTTCCCGTGCTTCCGATTGGCTGGCGGATGGTCCCCGTCCCGGCTCGTGGACGCCCCGTCCCCGGTGGGGGACGTTGCCGCCCCGGACCGTGGGGACGCAAAGGTGCCAAAGGCCGAGTCTAACGGGGTCGGGAGCCGCCCCCGCGCCGTAGGCCCGTCGTGCGGGGACCCGTCGGGGCGGGCGGCTGCCCTGACCGCGCGTGTGCGCGGAGCGTGCCCGTGACCCCTCAGACCAGATAGGCGGGGGTGGCCACGGGCAACGTAAATCGGAACTCGGCGCCGCCCGCGGGGCCCCGGCCGACGGTGATGGTGCCGCCGTGGGCTTCGACGATGCCCTTGACGATGTACAGGCCGAGCCCGGTGCCGCCGCGCTTGCTCCCCCGCCAGAAGCGGGTGAAGACACGGTTCATGGACTCCTCCGGGATGCCTGGCCCCTCGTCGCTGACCGTGACCGACGTCCCGGTGATGCCGGGTTCGCGCGGGGACGGCGAGGGTTCCACGTCGATGCTGACAGTTCCCTCGCCGTGGCGCACCGCGTTTTCCAGGAGGTTGCTGAGCACCTGGTCGATCTTGTCGGGGTCCGCCCACAGTCCGGGCAGCGGTTGCCGCAGCCGGACGAGGAACCGGTCGACGGGCTGCCCGGCCGCCACGTGCGCCTGGACGTGGCGGCCCACGGCGGCGCCGATGTCGACGGGCTGGCGCCGGACCTCCAGCCGTCCCGAATCGATGCGGGAGATGTCCAGGAGTTCCGCGATGAGCCGGGTGACGCGGTTGGCGTCGGCGTCGACGGTCTCCAGCATCAGCTTCTTCTGATCGTCCGTGAAGCGCTCCCACTTGGCGAGCAGGGTCGCGGTGAAGCCCTTGACGGAGGTCAGCGGGGAGCGCAGTTCGTGGGCGACGGTGGCGATCAGCTCGGCGTGGCTGCGCTCGGTGCGCCGGCGGGCCTCGGTGTCCCGCAGCGAGACGACCACCCGGCGCACGGGGCCCCTCGGCTCGGTGCGGACGTAGCGCGCGGTGACCATGACCTCCCGGCCCCCGGGGAGCAGCAGGTTGCGCTCGGGCTGGCCGCCGCGGATCACGAGCCCGCCGTACGGATCGGTCAGGCGCCACCAGCGGCGGCCTTCCAGGTCCTCCAGCGGCAGGGCGCGCTCCAGCGGGGCGCCGAGGGCGGCCGCGGGGCTGACGGCGGTGATCCGGGCGGCGGCGGCGTTGAAACAGATGACCCGCCCGGTCTCGTCGGCGATGACCAGCCCGTCGGGGAGGTCGTCCGCGGTGATCCCGTGCGCGTCCGGGCAGGACGGCGCGTCCGGACCGGGCGCGCCGCCCGTGTCCGCGGCGCTGCTGGTGCCGACAGCCATAACCCCGTACCCCACCTCTCGAACTGGTGCAGTGGGCCCCCGAGTTCGTCACCCTACTAGCCGCCGGTCCCCGACTGCCAGAAACCGCCGGCCGCCCGGGGAGGTACCCGAGGCACGGGGCGGGCGGGCACGCCGGTGCGTGTGCGCCCCGGGCGCGCCCTACGCCTGGCAACCGCCCCGCGTGCGCTGTGCCCGGGCCGAGGCGTAGAGGCAGACCGCGGCGGCGGTCGCGAGGTTCAGGCTCTCCGCCTTGCCGTGGATGGGGACCCGGACCACGGCGTCGGCGAGGGCGCGGGTCTCCTCGGGCAGGCCCCACGCCTCGTTGCCGAACACCCAGGCGGTGGGTCCGCCCATGGTGCCCCGGTCGAGCTCGGTGTCGAGGTCGTCCGCGCCCGCGCCGTCGGCGGCCACGATCCGGACGCCCGCCTCCCGCAGCCGGGCGACCGCCACCTCCACGGGTACGCCGACGGCCACCGGCAGGTGGAACAGGGAACCCACCGAGGCACGGACGGCCTTGGGGTTGTAGGGGTCCACGGAGGCGTCGGTGAGGACGACGGCGTCGGCGCCGGCCGCGTCGGCGCAGCGCAGGACGGTACCGGCGTTGCCCGGGTCGCGGACGTGGGCGAGGACCGCGACCAGGCGGGGGCGGGCGGCGACGACGTCCTCGAAGGGGGTGTCGAGGAACCGGCAGACGCCGACGAGGCCCTGCGGGGTGACGGTGGTGGAGATCTCTGCGATGACCTCCTCACCGGCGAGGTGGACGCGGGCGCCCGCGCGACGGGCGTCGGCCACGATGTCGGGGTAGCGGTCCGCGGCGTCCGGCGTGGCGAAGATCTCCACCAGGGTGGGTTGCCCCGCGGTGCGGTGGGCCGCCGCCTCCCGGACGGCCTGGGGTCCCTCGGCCAGGAAGAGGCGCTCCTTGCCCCGGAAGTTGCGGCGCGCCAGCCGCTTGGCCGCCGTGACCCGCGCGGATCGCGCGGAGATCGGCTCGGGACCGGTGGACATCGGGGCTCTCCCTGGGTTCGGTGCGGACCGGCTCGCTCCCCGCGGCGGACCGGCGGTCCGGCGCTTCGGCCGGGGGAACGGGGCCAGGAACGGGCGGCGGGTGCGGACGCAGCCGGACCCGTGGACCGGGTCGGTCCACGGGTCCGGGCGTCACCGTCTGGGTGCGGCGGGAGCGGTGTTTCAGGCAGCCGCGCGCGGCGCGTTCACATCGCTGGGCAGCGCCTTCTGCGCGGCCTCGACGAGCGCCGCGAAGGCGTTCGCGTCGTTGACGGCCAGCTCGGCGAGGATCTTGCGGTCCACCTCGATGTTGGCGGCCTTCAGACCCTGGATGAAGCGGTTGTAGGTGATGCCGTTGGCGCGGGCCGCAGCGTTGATCCGCTGGATCCACAGCTGACGGAAGTCGCCCTTGCGCTTCTTGCGGTCGTTGTAGTTGTAGACGAGGGAGTGGGTGACCTGCTCCTTCGCCTTGCGGTACAGGCGCGAACGCTGACCGCGGTAACCGCTGGCCTGCTCCAGGATTGCCCGGCGCTTCTTGTGGGCGTTGACTGCCCGCTTGACGCGTGCCACTTGTTAGCTCCTTGTAGCGGGGCCGCGGTGTTCGTCACGCGGCCCGGTATCGATTGGGTCCCGGTCCTGGCGTCGCACGGCCCCCTGGGGGGCCCGCGACGTCACTTGCCGAGAAGCTTCTTGATCTTCTTGGCGTCGCCCGGGGCCATCTCGGCGTTGCCGGTGAGACGACGCGTCAAACGGGACGACTTGTGCTCGAGCAGGTGGCGCTTGCCGGCGCGCTCGCGGAGCACCTTGCCGGAGCCGGTGATCTTGAAGCGCTTGCTGGCACCGCTGTGCGACTTGTTCTTCGGCATAGCGCCGTTATCTCCTCGTCGGTGGCGCCCCGGTGCCCGGTCCGGAGACCGGGCACGGTGGAGCGTCATGTGTGTTGATGGACATCCCCGGACGCGAGTCCCGGGATCACGCCTCGGCGGGCGCCTCGGCCGGAGTCTCCGCGACCGGAGCCTCTTCGACCGGAGCTTCCTCAGCCGGAACATCCTCAGCCAGAGCTTCCTCAGCCGGAGCATCCTCAGCGGCGGGCTGCTGCGTGCGGCCCGGCTGAAGGGCCTGGCGCTCGGCCTTGCGGGCGGCCTGGGCCTCCCGGGCTTCGGCCATCGCCTCGGTCTTCTTCTTGTGCGGACCGAGGACCATGATCATGTTTCGGCCGTCCTGCTTCGGGCTCGACTCAATGAAACCCAGGTCCTGGACGTCCTGCGCGAGCCGCTGGAGCAGGCGGTAGCCGAGCTCCGGCCGGGACTGCTCACGGCCACGGAACATGATCGTGATCTTGACCTTGTCACCCTGCTTGAGGAACCGGACGACATGACCCTTCTTGGTGTCATAGTCGTGCGGGTCGATCTTCGGCCGGAGCTTCATCTCCTTGATGACCGTGTGCGCCTGGTTCTTGCGCGCCTCACGGGCCTTCATGGCCGACTCGTACTTGAACTTCCCGTAGTCCATGAGCTTGCAGACCGGCGGACGGGCGTTCGCCGCGACCTCGACCAGGTCCAGGTCGTACTCCTGCGCAAGCTCCAGGGCCTTGGCAAGCGGGACAATCCCGACCTGCTCGCCGCTGGGACCGACAAGTCGCACCTCGGGAACGCGAATCCGGTCGTTGATGCGGGGCTCGGCGCTGATGGATCCTCCTCGGTAGCACCACGCGGCGGCCTGGCTGGACAGCCGCGTAACGTCTCTTTTCGTTAGACCTAACCGCGCCGACACACGAAAAATGCCCCGGACGATCACAGCGGGGCTCCTCACGTACCGGAACACCGCCGCGACAGCGCGGGGCGTACATTCGGGCTGATCACACCTCGGGGACGTGATCGCCTGACCGGTGACCCGCCGCCCCGGGGGGCGGTCAGGTGGGAGAGCGGAGCCTCCACTTGTGGGCCGGGCACGCGAATGCCCAGCCGGTCGTTCACTCAGGTTAACAGTTCCCCGACAGCACGGCCAATCAGCGCCACGGGGGCCGCGCGCCCTGGTCGCGGGGTGCTGGGCCTATCGTGTGGGGCATGAGTGACGCCACCCCAGAGAACCCGGCCGGCCCGGCCACCGCGGACGCCGAGGGCCCGGCCCCCGACTTCGACACCATGACCCGCGACATCGCCGATGTCCCCGCGGTCGAGGTGATCACGACGGTGGCGGTCCATCTGATGAGTGCCGCCGCCGTGAACCTCGGTCTCGCGCAGGAGGGCGACCAGCACAAGGACCTCGACGAGGCCCGCAAGCTGATCCACGCACTGGCCGGTCTGGTGGACGCGGGCGGCACCGAGATCAGCTCCTTCCACGCGGCTCCGCTGCGCGACGGCCTCAAGTCGCTCCAGTTGGCCTTCCGCGAGGCGTCCACCGTCCCGGACGCGCCGGGCCAGGGGCCGGGCGAGAAGTACACGGGCGTGGTCTACGGCTGACCCGCGCACCCGCAGCGCCACGGACATGAGGAGAGGGGCCCCGCGGGGCCCCTCTCCTCATGTCCGTGGCGTTCAGACGCGCGCGTACAGCGGCTCCCCCGGCGGGGTGCTACCCGGCGGCAACAGCGCCAGGTCGAGACCGCGCACCAGCCGGGCGCGGAGGGTCAGGTCATCGGCCAGGCGCTCGGCCAGGGCCCGCACCACGTCGGTGGCGGGCGCCGTCGGGTCGAGGACGAGGGCGAGGACGGCGTCCGCGTGACCCGCGCCGAGGTGGGCGCTGACCACGGTGGGCTCGGCCGCGACCACGGCCCGCACCGCCTCGGCGACCGCCGGGTCGGCGAGCGGATCGGTGCTGGTGCGCCCCTCCGCGAGGGCGAGCAGGGCGGGCCCGGTGAGCTCGTACGGGACGGGCCCGGCCAGGTCGATGACGATCGTGTCGGCCTTCTCGTGGGCGGCTGCCTGGAGCGCCTGCTCCAGCGGCACCGCGACGGGCCGGGCCGCGGGGTCCCAACGGGCGAGGGAGGCGGTGGAGGTGAACGCGGGCAGGGCGGTGCGGCCCCGGGCCTTGAGCGTCGGGACGGCCATCTCGCTCGTCTTCTCGCGGCGCAACCCGTTCTCGTCCTCCTCGACCTCACCGAGCAGGGCCACCATCGGCACCAGCAGGCGGGTGCCCCGGAGGGCTTCGAGGAGCGGGCCCTCCGCGCTGCGGTCGGCGGCCCAGGCGGTGAGCGCGGCGCTCAGCCGGGGGTCGGCGGAGCCGTCGTCGTCGGAGTAGCCGGGCTGCGGGATGTTCTTCTTCGCCACGGGGCACGATCCTAGTGGGCCCGACGCGGGGCCCACCGGGCGGGAGGACCCGGGTCACGGTCCGACATTCTCAGCGGAAGCTGAGATTCATCTCACGGCGCCCACACGAGGACACCGGAGCATCCCCGCATGTTCCCGCGCTCACCCAACCCGGCGAGGACCAGCACGCCGTCCCCGCGCCCTGTCGTCCTGTTGACGTTCGTCGGCTCCCTGCTGGTCGTCCTGTTGGGGTGTTCGTCCCCCGGGCACACCCGTCAGGGGTCCGGCGGGCCGCCCGACTCCGGCGCCCCGGCGTCGTCACCCTCCTTATCCTCGCCGTCGACCGTGCCCTCACCGTCGACCACCCCGAGCGCACGGCCCGAGGAGACCACCGTGGAGCAGGAGGAGCGGCTCGCCCGCGCCCTGGAGCCCGTACGCACCCGGGGCAAGTCCCGGTACTCGGTGGCGCTGGCCCCGCTGGACGGGGACGGCGCCCCGGTCGCCTATCGGGGCACGACGGCGTTCGCGACGGCGAGCATAGTGAAGGTGGACATACTGGCGGCCCTCCTGCTCGGCGCCCAGCGGTCGGGGCGGCGGCTCACCCCGGGCGAACGGGGGAACGCGACGGCGATGATCGAGCGCAGCGACAACGCCTCCGCGAGCGCGCTGTGGACCGAGATAGGCGGGGCCCAGGGTCTCGACGCGGCGAACGAACGGCTCGGGTTGACCAGGACCGCGGGTGGCGCGGCCGGGCGGTGGGGGCTGACCCAGACCACGGCCGTGGACCAAGTGGCCCTGTTGCGGGCGGTGTTCGACGCGCAGGGCGGTTCGGCGCTGAGCGCGGCCTCACGCGCCTACGTGCAGCAGTTGATGGGGCGGGTGGTGTCCGGCCAGGACTGGGGGGTCTCGGCGGCGGGCGGCTCCGAGCGGGCGCTGAAGAACGGGTGGCTGCCCCGGACCGCGACCGGACTGTGGGTGATCAACAGCGTGGGGCGGGTGTCCGTGGAGGGGCGGAGCTATCTGGTGGCCGTGCTGTCGGACGGTCACACCTCGATGAACGAGGGCGTGCGACTGGTGGAGAAGGTCGCCTCACTGGCGGTCGAGGCGCTGGAGGACGGGTCGGCGGCGGACGGGACGACGGCGGACGGGTCGCAGGCTGCTCCGGCGCCCTCCACCCCCTGAGCCGGACGGACCCGACGGCTCCCGGAGCTCAGTCGGCGGGGCGACGCCGCCACAGGACGACCGCCACGGCCAGCAGGACGACCCCGACGCCCCCGGCGAACGGCCCGACCCACCCGTTGCCCTCCTTCTTCACGGGACGGTCGGGGCCGGGTCCGAAGTACCGCTGGCCCTGGGCGGCGGCGCGCGGCTCCGGGCCCAGGTCGGCGCCCGCCTTGATCGCGGCAGCGGGGGCGACCAGGCCGAAGCCCCGGGAGTCGTCGCGACCGCCCTCGGGCGGGTGCTGGGCGGTGTCCTCCAGCAGGCGCTTGATCTGGGCGGGGCTCAGATCGGGGTGGGCGGCCCGGACCAGGGCCACGGCACCGGAGACGAACGCCGCCGCGGCGCTGGTGCCCCAGCCCTCGTAGTAGCGGCGGTCCGGGTCCACCAGCACGACGTCCTCACCGGGTGCGCTGACGGTCGCGTACCAGCGGCGGGTCGAGAAGGGCGCGCGGGTCCCGAACCGGTCCACGGCGGTGGCCGCGATGACCCCGGGATAGGCCGCGGGGTACGAGACGTGGTCGCCCTTCTCGCCGCCGTTGCCCGCGGAGGCGATGACCGACGCACCCTTCTTCAGGGCGTACCGGACGGCCGCGTCCTCCGCGGGCTCGGGGTGGGCGGAGGCGGAGTCGTCGCCGAGCGAGAGGTTGATGACGTCGGCGCCCTGGTCGGCGGCCCAGCGGATGCCTTCGGCGAGGGCGGTGCCCCGGGTGTCGCGGGCCTTCTTGCGGGACGGGTCCCCGTCCTCCAGGATCACCCGGATCGGGAGGATCCTGGCCCCGGGTGCGATGCCGAGGACCCCGTCCGCGTTGCCGGGGCCGTGTCCGTGGCCGGCGATGATCCCGGCCATCGCCGTGCCGTGCCGTGCCCAGGGCCGGTCGCCCCGTTGGGCGCCGAAGCCGATCAGGTCCTTGCCGGGCAGGACGTTGCCGGTCAGGTCGGGGTGGGAGTCGTCGACGCCGGTGTCGAGTACCGCGACCGTGATGCCCTCGCCCTTCGTGGTGCGCCACGCCTCCTCGACCCGGAGGGCCTCGTGGCTCCACTGGCGGGCCCGGATGTTGTCGGCGTGGACCGGTGCGGTGGGCAGGAGCGTGAGGGCGGTGGCGAGGCCGGCGCAGACCAGGGCGGTGGTGGCGCGGCGGGCCGGTCGGTGACGGGAGGTCATGGTGTCTTCTCCGCGGCTGCGGTGACCCGGGCGCGCAGACCGCGTTCGATGCGGTCCGCGAGTCCCTTGGCCTCGTGGCCGAGTCCGGACTGGGCGGCGGCGGAGGTGCCGTCGCCGCGGGCGGCCTCGGTGGCGGGCTCCGGGTCGGTGACGGTGCGGCCGTCCGCGAACCCGGACACGGCGAAGGCGATGACGGGGGCGTCGGTGAGGACGGACAGGGTCCAGGTCGCGCGCTGCTGGTCCCCGAAGCCGGCGGCGGGGGTGCCCGCGACGGCGTACGGACGGGGCATCAGTTCGCGGCTCCGGTCGAGGCCCTGTTCGGTGACGCGGGTGCGCAGCGCGCGCATTCCCTTGGCGTCCGCCTCGGTGAACAGCAGGCCGACGGTGGTGAGGTGGCTGCGGGTGTCGTCGGTGTACGTGGCGCGCACCAACCGTTCGCAGCCGGCGGGGTCGAGGGCCTTGTGCAGCAGGGGGTCGAGGCCCTTGGCGCAGGTGCTGTCGGGGGCGACGGCGACGCGGCGCCACAGGCGGTCCGCCCCGCCGGGGCCCGCTTCCTCGCCGCGCACGGTCCGGGGGAAGAGTTCGTCCACCGGGGTGCTGTGCCACAGCTCGGCCAGGGCGGCGAAACGATCGGCGGGGCCGGGGGCCGCGGTGCTGTCCCCGGTGAGCCAACTGCCGGTGACGGCACCGCCGATGAGGCCGAGTCCGAGGATGATGCAGCTCGCGGCGGTGGCGGCCCGGTAACGGGCGAAGCGGCCGGGCTGGTGGTCCGGGTCCCGGTCGGCGGGGTCGCGCAGTCCGTCGCCGGGCAGTCGGTGCACCGGTTCGTCGTCGAACGGCCCCGGTTCGTAGGGGCCGGTCGGGGCGGGCCAGGTGCGCGGGTCGCCCGGTCCGGGCGGGAGGGGGCCGTGGGGGTCGTCGTCCCAGTACCCGCCGCCGGTGCGGTGGTCGGGCGGCGGCGTGGGGTGGTGCTCCTCGACCGCGGGGTACGGGGGGCGGGGCGAGCGCGGTCCCGGCCGGGTCGGTCGGCGGGGCGCGGCCGGTCGGCCCGGGTACGGGGGGCGGGGCGGGTGCACGGGCCCGGCGCCCGGCAGTTCGGACCCGGCGGCGCCCGGGGACGGGGCGCCGGGGGTGCGGGGCTCGGGCGGCGGCTCGTCGGGGAAACGGGCCGAGGCGACCGGGGGCGGGGGCAGGGTGGGGCCCGGGGGGCCGGGTGGACTCAGGGGGACGGTGGGGGGTGCGGGCACACCGAAGTGGGGGCCGTGGCCCGGCCGGGTCCGGCCGGGAGCGCCGGCGTATCCCGGGCCGTCCGGCAACGGGTTGTCGTCAGCCATTCCGCGAACGTCGAACACCCCTTGAGTATCCAGTGACTTGCGAGTTCCGGGAGTGCGGGTACGGGAACTCGCCGTCGGCGGACGGTCCGGAGCGGGGGCGGGCAGATCGACGCCGGGGCGCGTGAGGGGCGCACCGGTGGGGCGCGGGGGTGCCGAGGGGCGTGGTGGGTGGAGCGGCGGGGGCGGCGGGCCCACCAGGTCCATCGCGCCCACCGGGTCCATCGGGAAGGCGCGGGTCGGCGCGGGGGCGGGCGGTACAGGGGGGTTCAGGGGGGCGGGTGGGTGTGCGGGGGCAGGCCCGGTCGTGTCCGTGCTCATGCGCCCCCCGTTTCCTGGCCGGTCCCCCTGGGACCGGGTCACCCGTGCCGGGCCCGCTGCCCGGCTCCTCTCCAGCGGCCCGCGCCCGGACCCCACCGCGGGCCCGGGACGGTGCGTGCCCCGGGCGGGTCACTGCCGACCGCTGCACGGCTCGCGCCCGCGAAGACCTCGGCGGTCGGGCCGTCCGGCTCCCGGCCGCGGGCCGGGCCGACCGGGCAACGGGACCGCGGCGGAACCCGCCGGTGACGGGGCCGGCCACCGCGACCGGTCCCACCGGGTCGTGCGGCGGACGATGCGGCCGACCGGTCCGGCGGGTGGTTCCCGGGCCCGGTCGTTCGTTTGCGTTCGCGTCACTCTACGGGCTGATGACCTTCATCGGGGAGCCGGAGCGGCCACCGGCGGCATCTGCCCGGTACATCCCCCTACCCCCCGGTAACCGCATCTGGCAGGCTGCGGGCATGACTGCGCGCGCCGCCGACCGGGCCCGTTACGACCGGGCCACCGCCGGGCTGGACGCCCCGCTGGCGATCGTGGACCTGGACGCCTTCGACGCCAACGCCGCGGATCTGGTGCGCCGGGCGGGCGGCACACCGGTCCGGGTGGCCACCAAGTCGGTGCGCTGCCGGGCGCTGTTGGAGCGGGTCCTGGAACGGGAGGGCTTCGCCGGCGTCCTGTCCTTCACCCTCGCCGAGTCGCTCTGGCTGGCGCGCTCCGGCTTCGATGACGTCCTGCTCGCCTACCCGTCCACCGACCGCGCCGCCTTCGCCGAGCTCACGTCCGATCCGAAGCTGGCCCGGGCGGTCACCGTGATGGTGGACGACCCCGCGCAGTTGAGGCTGATCGACGCGGCGCGCGGGGGTCGGGAGGAGGTGCGGGTGTGTCTGGAGTGGGACACCTCGCTGTGGCGGGCGGGCGGCCTGGTCCGGGTGGGGGCGCGCCGGTCGCCGCTGCGCTCCCCCGCCGCACTGGCGGAGGTGGCCCGCGCGGTGGCCGGGACGCCCGGGTTCCGGCTGGTGGGGGTGATGGCGTACGAGGGGCACATCGCCGGGGTCGGTGACGCGGTGGCGGGCCGTCCGGTGCTGTCGCGCGGTGTCCGGCTGATGCAGTCGGTGGCCAGGCGGGAGTTGGCGGTGCGGCGCGCGGAGGCGGTGCGTGCGGTGCGGTCGGTCGCGCCGGACCTGGAGTTCGTCAACGGTGGCGGGACCGGCAGTGTGCAGCACACGGCGGCGGAGGACGCGGTGACGGAGGTCGCCGCGGGGTCGGGGCTGTTCGTGCCCCGACTGTTCGACCACTACGCGTCGTTCACGGGGCGCCCGGCGGCCCTGTTCGCCCAACCGGTGGTCCGGCGCCCGGGGGTCGGCGTGGTGACCGTGCTGGGCGGTGGCTACCCGGCGTCGGGCCCGGCGGGGGCGGACCGACTGCCCGTCCCGTACCTGCCCGAAGGGCTGCGGTACGCGAGGACGGAGGGCGCCGGTGAGGTCCAGACCCCGCTGTTCGGCTCGCCGGCGGACGACCTGCTGCTCGGGGACAAGGTGTGGTTCCGCCATGCGAAGGCGGGTGAGCTGTGTGAGCGCTTCGATGCGCTGCACCTGGTGCGGGGCGATCGGGTGACCGCCGCGGTGCCGACCTATCGGGGCGAGGGCCGGACGTTCCTGTGAGTCCCGGTGCGGCGGGCCGGGCACCCCGCGGTGTGGGCGCTCACGCCGTGGAGCGGTCCACGCCGAGCAGTCCGGCGACGGCGTCGACGGCGATCACCCGGACCCGTTCCTCCCGAACGTAGTCGTGGGCGCACAGGCGGGGCACCACCAGGCCGTCGAGGAGGGCGAGGACGACCGTCACCAGGTCCTCGGGGTCCTGGTCGGTGGTGAACCGGCCGGTCCGCACGCCCTCGTGGACCGCTTCCACGAACGGCCGCCGGTAGCGGCGCTGGAGATCGGCGCTGTGGGCCCGCAGTTCGGGGTCGCGGACCGCGGCGTACCAGAATTCGAGCAACATCCGCCAGGTCTGTTCCGGCTGGCTGGCCAGTCCGCGCTCCAGGAGTCGGAGCAGGCGCTCCCACGGCCCGTCCTCCTGGGCGGCGCAGCGTTCCATGACCCGGACCTCCTCCTCGGTGGAGTGGTGGAGGGCCGCGACGAGCATGTCGTCGCGTGAGCCGAAGTAGAACTGGAGCGTGCTCACGGCCACGCCCGCGGCACTCGCCACATCGCTGAACCGGGTCCGGTCGTAGCCCCGTTCGGCCAGGACGGAGGCGGCCACCCGCAGCACCTCGACGCGCCGTTCGCCACCGGCCCGACGGCGGTGCCCCCGCTCGTTGTCCACTACCGGCCCCTTTTGCTGCTCGTTGGTCGCTGGACCGGCCGACTGTACAGCCGACCGGTACGGCGGTACGGCGTGGGCTACCGTATGACCGACCGGTACCGTCGTACGACAACCGTGTCCGTGCTCCCCCGAACGCGCCCGCTCCCCGACCAGGAGCGGCCCACGTCACCCAGGAGATCCCGCATGCCGCTGACCCGTCACGAACGCGAAGAGTTCCTCGCCGAGCCCCATGTCGCGGCGATCTCGATGGACTCGGGCGACCCGGGCCGCGCCCCCGTCTCCGTCCCCATCTGGTACCAGTACGCGCCGGGCGGCGACCTCTGGATCCTCACCGGAACCACCTCGCGCAAGGCCGAACTGATCGCGGCGGCTGGCCGGTTCACCCTGTTGGTGGACCGGGTGGAACCGACCACGCGGTACGTCTCCGTCGAAGGGCCCGTCATCAGTACGGCACCCGCGGACCGGGAACACATCCGGGAGCTGGCGGCCCGCTACCTGCCCGCCGACAAGGTCTCCGGGTACCTCGACTTCGCCGAACGCGAGCACGGCGAGCAACTGATCGTCCACATGCGCCCGGAGCGTTGGATGACGGCCGATCTCGGCTCGGTGTGAGCGCGCCGCGGGGCGCTCACAGCGGGGTGACGTAGGCGCCGGAGATCCCGCCGTCCACCAGGAAGTCGGTGGCGTTGACGAACGACGCGTCGTCGCTCGCCAGGAAGGCGACGGCGGCGGCGATCTCCTCGGCCTCGGCGAACCGCCCGACGGGGATGTGCACCAGCCGGCGGGCGGCCCGCTCGGGGTCCTTGGCGAACAGCTCCCGGAGCAGGGGGGTGTTGACCGGCCCGGGGCACAGCGCGTTCACCCGGATGCCCTCACGGGCGAACTGCACGCCCAGTTCGCGGGACATGGCGAGGACACCCCCCTTGGAGGCGGTGTACGAGATCTGCGAGGTCGCCGCGCCCATCCGGGCCACGAACGAGGCGGTGTTGATGATCGAGCCCTTGCCCTGGCTGCGCATGTAGGGGATGGCCGCCTTGCAACACAGGTACACGGAGGTGAGGTTGACCTCCTGGACGCGCTGCCACGCCGCAAGTGGGGTGTCGAGGATGGAGTCGTCGTCCGGCGGTGAGATCCCGGCGTTGTTGAAGGCGACGTCCACCGAGCCGTAGGTGTCGTGGGCCGCCCGGAACAGTGCCTCGACCTGTTCGGCGTCGGTGACGTCGGCGGCGACGAAGGTGCCGCCGACCTCCTCGGCCACCGCGGTGCCGGCCCGTTCGTCGATGTCGCCGCAGACGACGTGGGCGCCCTCGGCGGCCAGCCGGCGCGCGGTGGCGAGGCCGATCCCGCTGGCCGCTCCGGTGATCACGGCGGTGCGGCCGACCAGTCGTCGGCAGACGGGCTCGGCGGCGGGCGGCCGGGGGTCGGCCGCCGGGGTTTCGGTCATGGGTCAGACCTCCGTGCTCAGGAAGACGTTCTTGGTCTCGGTGAAGGCCGCCAGCGCGTCGGGGCCCAGTTCACGCCCGAGCCCGGACTGCTTGAACCCGCCGAACGGGGTCCAGTAGCGGACGCTGGAGTGGGAGTTCACGGACAGGTTGCCCGCGGCGACCGCGCCACAGACCCGTAGGGCCCGGCCCAGGTCGCGGGTCCACACCGAGCCGGCCAGGCCGTACTCGGTGGCGTTGGCGAGCCGGACGGCCTCCGCCTCGTCGCGGAAGGGCAGCACCACGGCCACGGGCCCGAAGACCTCCTCGGTGGCGGCGGGGGCGTCGGGAGCGAGGCCGGTGAGGACGGTCGGCGCGAACCAGAAGCCCGGCCCGTCGGGGCACCGGCCCCGGATGCCGGGCAGGTCGTCGGGGACGTAACCGCGGACCCGGTCGCGTTGCGCCCGGGAGATCAACGGCCCCATCTGGGTGCGTTCGTCGGCCGGGTCGCCGACGCGCACGGACTCCACCGCGGGGGCGAGGAGTGAGAGGAAGCGCTCGTACACCGTGTCCTGCACCAGGATGCGGGTCCGGGCGCAGCAGTCCTGGCCGCTGTTGTCGAGGAAGGACGGGGGCGCGGCGGCAGCGGCGGCCTCGATGTCTGCGTCGGCGAAGACCAGGTTGGGGCTCTTGCCGCCGAGTTCGAGGGTCACCCGCTTCACCCGGTCGGCGCACTTCGCCATGATCGCCTTGCCCACGGCGGTGGAGCCGGTGAACACGATCTTCGCGACGCCCGGATGGGCCACCAGTGCGTCGCCCGCGATCCTCCCCGCACCGGGCAGCACCTGGAACAGGTGCTCCGGCAGCCCGGACTCGCGACCGAGTTCGGCCAGCCGCAGTGCGGTGAGCGGAGTGGTCTCGGCGGGTTTCAGGAGGACCGCGTTGCCCGCCGCGAGTGCCGGCGCGGTCCCCCAGGCGGCGATGGGCATGGGGAAGTTCCAGGGGGCGATGACCCCGACGACCCCGAGCGGTTCGAGGATCGTGACGTCGAGTCCGCCGGCGACCGGGATCTGTCGCCCGCTCAGCCGCTCCACCCCGCCGGCCGCGTAGTCGAGGAGGTCCCGTACGTTGCCCGCCTCCCAGCGGGCGTTGCCGATCGTGTGGCCGGCCTCGCGGACCTCCAGGTCGGCGAGTTCTTCGAGGTGGGCGTCGACCGCGGCGGCGAACCGGCGCAGGGCGCGGGCCCGGTCGCCGGGTGCCAGGCCCGCCCAGTGGCGCCCGGCGGCGGCCGCACGGGTGACGGCCCGGTCCACGTCGACGGCGGTGGCGCCGGGGACGGTGGAGACCACCTCTTCGGTGCTCGGGTTGAGGACGGTCAGGTCGTAGGGCTCGTCGGGCGCGGGCAGCCGGGGCGGGCGGTGCGGGTCGGACGCGTTCGGCAAGGCGTTCCTCACAGGCGTTCGAAGGAGCGGCGCAGTTCCCAGTCGGTCACCGCGGTGTCGAAGGCGTCGAGTTCGACGCGGGCCGCGTGGTGGTAGTGGTCGACCACCTCGTCGCCGAAGGCCGCGCGGGCGATCGTACTGCCCGCCCAGAGGTCGGCCGCCTCCCGCAGGGTGGCCGGGACCCGGGGGAAGTCGGCGGTGTAGGCGTTGCCCGGGCAGGGCTCGGGGAGGTCGAGCCCCTGCTCGATGCCGTGCAGTCCGGCGGCGACGAGGCCCGCGACGGCGAGGTGCGGATTGACGTCGCCGCCGGGGAGCCGGTTCTCGAAGCGGAGCGAGGGCCCGTGACCGACGACCCGTAGCGCACAGGTCCGGTTGTCGTGACCCCAGGCGACGGCGGTCGGCGCGAACGAGCCGGGTCGGAAGCGCTTGTACGAGTTGACGTTCGGGGCGTAGAGCAGCGAGAACTCCCGGAGGGCGGCGAGTTGCCCGGCGAGGAAGTGGCGCATCACGGGCGCCATGCCGTGCGGGTGGGACGGGTCGTCCGGCGCCATCGCGGGCCGGCCCTCGGCATCGGTGAGGGAGAGGTGGATGTGGCAGGAGTTGCCCTCGCGCTCGTTGTACTTGGCCATGAAGGTGAGGGAGACGCCTTCCTGCGCGGCGATCTCCTTGGCCCCGGTCTTGTAGAGGGCGTGTTGGTCGCAGGTGACGAGGGCCTCGTCGTAGCGGAACGCGATCTCGTGCTGCCCGGGGTTGCACTCGCCCTTGGCCGACTCGACGGTGAGGCCGGCGACCGCCATCTCGTTGCGGATGCGGCGCAGCAGCGGTTCGATGCGGCCGGTGCCGAGCACGGAGTAGTCGACGTTGTACCGGTTGGCCGGGGTCAGTCCGCGGTAGGCGGCGTCCCACGCCTGTTCGTAGGTGTCCGTGAAGACGATGAACTCCAACTCGGTTCCCACCCGGGCCCGCCAGCCGTGGTCGGCGAGCCGGTCGAGTTGGCGGCGCAGCACCTGACGGGGCGCGGCGACCACCGGTGAGCCGTCCTGCCAGGCGAGGTCGGCGAGGAGCAGGGCGGTGCCCTCGTTCCAGGGGACGCGGCGCAGGGTGGCCGGGTCGGGGCGCATCACGAAGTCGCCGTAGCCACGGTCCCAGGAGGACATGGCGTACCCGTCGACGGTGTTCATCTCGGTGTCGACGGCGAGCAGGTAGGCGCAGCCCTCCGTGCCGTGCTGCACCACCTCGTCGAGGAAGAAGCCGGCGGCGAACCGTTTGCCCTGGAGCCGTCCTTGCATGTCGGGGAAGGCCAGGACGACCGTGTCGATCTCACCGTGGGCGACGAGGGTGCGCAGCCGCTCGACGGTGAGCGGGGGTGTGCGGTCTGCCACGGGAAGGGCCTCCTTGGGTCAGCCGGCGCATGCAAGGTAGTCCTGCCGGACAGGGGCGGGGAAGGGAGTGCGGGCGAATGCATCCGGATGCCACGGCACCGGGTGTCGTCCGCGACCGGGAGGGGGAGTGACCCCGTGACTGGTGGGGAGGGAGGGGCCTCAGGGACACAGGGGCACGAGGGGCACAGAGGGTGAGGAGTGTGCGTGGTGAACAGGCCGCTGATCGGAGTGAGCACCTACCGGGAGATCGCGCGCTGGGGCGTGTGGGAGTTGCCGGCCGCCCTGCTCCCGGCCGGCTATCCGCGGCTGGTGCAGGCCGCCGGGGGTCTCGCCGCGCTGTTGCCGCCCGACGACCCGGCGCACGCGGTGGCGGCGGTCGCCCGGTTGGACGGGCTGGTCATCGCGGGCGGCCCCGATGTGGAGCCGGCACGGTACGGGGCCGAGCCGGAGCCCGGGACCGGGGCGCCCGGCCGGGACCGGGACGCCTGGGAGTTGGCCCTCATCGGGGCGGCGCTCGCCGCGGGGACCCCACTGCTGGGGATCTGTCGGGGGATGCAGCTGCTGAACGTCGCCCTCGGCGGCACCCTCGTCCAGCACCTGGAGGGGCACGCCGAGGCGGTGGGGGTCTTCGGAACGCATCCGGTGACCGCGGTGCCGGGCACCCGGTACGGGGCGTTGGCTCCGGGTGCGTCGCAGGTGCCGACGTACCACCACCAGGCCGTGGCGCGGCTGGGTGCGGGGCTGGTGGCCTCGGCGCACGCACCGGACGGCACGGTGGAGGCGGTGGAACTGCCCGGGGCGCGGTGGGTGCTCGGGGTGCAGTGGCACCCCGAGATGGGTGAGGACCTGCGGGTCGTGGGGGGTCTGGTCGCGGCGAGCGCCGGGGTCTGATCGGGGCGGGCCCGCAGCGGTCAGCGCAGGGCGTCGACGAGGAACCGCGCACGCTCCGCGACGGGCGCCAACGGCAGGCGCACCAGCTCGTAGCCGTAGGTGGGGTAGGTCTCGACCATCGACTCGTAGGTGCGCACGGCCTCGTCGTAGGACTGCTTGCGCTCCGCGTCCCGTCCGTAGATCTCGGGCCACGGGGGTGCGATGAACACGCGGCGGTGGTACCGGAACCGCTGTGCGGCGGTGTGGAGGTGGCCCGGTACGGGCAGCTGCTGGGTCCTCAGGTAACCCACGACGTCGGGGACGCCCCGGTCGAAGAGGACGGGTGCCGCTCCCGCCGAGGCGATGCGGTGGGAGCGCATCTCCCAACCGAGCATCAACTCGGCGAACAGGGCCGGGTCCTTCCAGGGCAGCGCGGGTCCGTCGATGGCGACCTGTTCCCGGATGATCCCGCGTCCTGCCTCCGGCGAGCTGGCGTAGCCCTGCTCCCGCAAGTGGTCGATCAGGGTGCTCTTGCCGGACCCCGGCCCCCCGGTCAGGACGATGAGCCGCCCCGTCTGCTCCGTCTGCTCCGTCTGCCCGGTCATGCGGCGGAGTCTACGGCGACCGGGTCAGGGCGAGCAGGTCGCGGGCGGGGCCCGTGGGGCGGGGGCCCTTGGGCCAGGCGGCCCGCAGGGCGCGGGTGAGGGTGACGTCCCGCAGCGGGATCGCGACCAGCCGCCGGGCGGCCAACTCCTCGCCGACGGCGAGTTCGCTGAGGACCGCGGGCCCGGCCCCGCTGACCGCGGCGGCCTTGACCGCGGTGGTGGAGGACAGCTCGATCAGGGGGCGGGCCGGCTCGCCGATGGCCGCCGTCAGCACCTGCCGGGTCCCGGAGCCCTCCTCGCGGAGGATCAGCGGGGTCCGGGCCAGTTCGGCGGCCGGCACCGGGAGGCGGCGGCGGGCCCAGGGGTGGGTGGGCGCGGTGACGACGAGGAGCCGGTCGTGGCCGATCACCGTGGCGTCCAGCCCGGACGGCACCCGCACCCCCTCGACGAACCCGAGGTCGGCCGCGCCGGACAGCAGCCGCTCGGCGACCGTCGTGGAGTTCCCGGCGTGCAGGGACACCGCCGTGTCGGGCCGTGCGGCGCGCAGGGCGAGGAGCCAGCCGGGCAGCAGGTACTCCGCGATGGTCATGCTGGCGGCGACCCGCAGCCGTGAGTCGCGCCGGTCGCGCAGGGCCTGCGCCCCCGCGTCGAACGCTTCCGCCGCCTCGACCACCCGACGGGCCCAGTCGGTGACCAGGGCCCCGGCCTCGGTGAGCCGGGAGCCCCGGGGCGAGCGGTCCACCAGGGCCACTCCGAGCCGCCGTTCCATGGCCCGGACGCGGCTGCTCGCCGCGGGTTGGGTGATGCCGAGTTCCCTGGCCGCGCGGCCGAGGCTGCCGAGCCGCGCCACCGCGAGCAGCAGTTCCATCGCCCCGAGGTCCGGTACGCGGTGCGCGAGAGGTACCGATCGCCCCGTGCCGCCGTCCGGTCCACTCATCAATCCAGCTTATGTCCTCATAGGGGGAAGACCCCTGGTGGGCGCCCGGTCGGGGGGCGACGGTGGTCCCATGGCCACCGCCACCCGCACTCCGACCGAAGCGCCCCTGCCGTCGCGGGCGCCCGCGCCCCGCCCGCCGCGTTCCGCGCTGGCGGTCCGAGTGCGCCGGGCGGTCCGGTACCTCGGGCCGAACTGGTACGCCACGGTGATGGGCACCGCGATCCTGGCGTCGGCGGGGGCCGAGCTCACCGGGCGGCTGCCCGGGCTCCGCCCGTGGTGGGTCGCGATCTGGTCGCTGTCGCTGGTGGTGCTGGTGCTGCTGGCGGCGGCCCGGTTCCTGCACTGGCGCCACCACCGCGACCGGGCCCTCGTCCACCTCGACGACCCGGCGACGGCGCCCTTCTACGGCTGCCTCTCGATGGCGTTGCTGGCGGTCGGCGGCGGTGCGGTGGGGGTCGGACGGGACGTGCTGGGCGAGGGCGTCGCGGTGGGCCTGGGGCTGCTGCTGTTCGTGGTGGGTACGGCGGTGGGTCTGGTGGTCGCGGTCGGCGTCCCGTACCGGCTGATCGTGGGGCGGGGCGCGGTGCGGGTGACGCCGGTGTGGCTGCTGGTCGTCGTGGCGCCGGTGGTGTCCGCGGCGACCGGGCCGCTGTTCGTCCCGCACCTCCCGGCGGGGGCCGGGGAGACCTTGTTGTTCGGCTCGTTCGCGCTGCTCGGGGTGGGGCTGCTCGGCACGCTGGTCCTGCTGCCTTCGGTGTTCGCCGGGCTGGTGGCCGACGGTCCGCCGGCGCCGGCGCTGACCCCGACGTTGTTCCTGGTGCTCGGGCCGCTCGGCCAGTCGACGACCGCGCTCGGTCGGCTCGCGGACGCCGCGCCTGCGGTGACCGGGCCCGGGCTCGCGGACGGGTTCGGGGTGCTCGCCGTGCTGTACGGGGTGCCGGTGATGGGGTTCGCGTTGCTGTGGCTGGCCCTGGCGACCGCCCTGGTGGTGCGGGCCCGGCGCCGGGGCATGCGGTTCTCGATGACGTGGTGGGCGTTCACCTTCCCCGTCGGCACCTGTGTGACGGGCGCGGCGGCGCTGGCGGACCGGACCGGGTGGGGCGCCTACGAGGTGGTGGCGGCGTTGCTGGGCGCGGGTCTGGCGGCGGCGTGGACGGTGGTCGCGGCGCGGACGGTCCTGGAGCTGGCGCACGGACGGCTGTTGGCCCCGCCCCGTTGAACCGGCGGTGCGCACGGGTGCTGCGGCTTCACCAGGCAGGCGCGGGTGCTGCGGCTTCACAGGGCCCGCAGCACGCCCCGCAGACTGGCGCCGATCATGCCGGGCGCCTGCGCCATGGACGGCCCGTACCAGGTGAGGTGGCGTCCGCTCACACAGGCAGCGGGCATCGTGAAGGACTCGGGTCCGTCGTCGGCGCCGAACGGGTACGGCTCGTCCGGCAGGACCACGATCTCCGCGCCCGAGTCGCGCAGTTCGTCCAGCGGGACGTGGGGGTAGCGGTCCGGGTGGTTCGCGTACACGTTGTCGACGCCGAGGCGGGCGAGGACGTCCCCCGCGAAGGTGTCGCGGCCGATGACCATCCAGGGCCGCCGCCAGACCGGGATCACGGCGGTGACGCGCTCCCAGGGCTCCGGCATCCCCGACCACACCGACTCGGCGAGGTCCAGCCAGCCGGGCCGCCGGTCGCCGCCGCAGGCCCGCAGGACCCGGTCGAGTTCACGGAACGCCTGCTGGACCGAGCGGATCTCGGTGACGACGACCTCGATGCCGGCGGCCCGCAGGTCGGCGATGTCCCGGGCGCGGTTCTCCTCCTCGTTGGTGACCACCAGATCGGGGCCGAGGGCGATGATGCGCGGCACGTCGGGGTTCTTGGTGCCGCCCAGGCGCACGGCGTCCAGCCCGTCGGGTTGGGTGCACCAGTCGGTGACGCCGACGAGGGCGCCGGGCAGGGTCACCGCCACGGCTTCGGTCAGCGAGGGGACCAGGGAGACGATCCGGACAGAATTCACGGGATCAGCCTAGTGAGCGCACGGCCGCCCGTCGGACGTCTCGACCTCATCTCCTCCGGTCCTGCACGGCGTCGATGTGCTCCGCGACGGCGACCACCAGGACCCGGGTGTCGGGTTCCGTGGCACGCCAGCGGTGCCGCACTCCCCCGGTGAGGTAGAGGGTGTCACCGCGTCCGAGCCGGTAGGCCCGGCCCTCCGCCTCGATCTCCACCGCGCCGTCGGCGACGTACAGCACTTCGTCGTTGCGGTGCTGGAACTCGCGGGCCGTGTCGTGGTCGCCGGTGAATTCGGTGGCGTGGAGTTGTTGATGGCCCCTGACCAGGGAACGGACCCGGCTGCCGGACGGCCCGTCGGCGCGGGGGTCGTCCGTCGGGAGTTCGTCGCGGACCACGTCCACCGTGCAGGCGGGGTCGGCGGCGGCCAGCAGTTCCACGGCGGTGGTGCCGAGCGCGTCGGCGACCTTCTCCAGGGAGGCCCGGCTGGGCCGGGCGCGCTCGTTCTCGACCTGGCTGAGGAAGGGGACGGACAGCCCGCTGCGGGCGGCGACCGCGGCGAGCGTCAGCTCCAGGGAACGGCGCCGTCGTCGGACGGCCGCACCCACCCGAAAGGATTCCTTTTCGTCCATCGTCACAGCTCCCTCCCCCGCTCGTCGTGGCACCGGGGTCCGCTGCGGACCCCCCGTGGGGTTTCTGCACCCTACGCATGTTCGGCAAACAGCCGTCGCCAGTAGAGCACGTGGACGGGGCGGACCCCGCCGGAACGGCGAAGCCCGCCCCGTCCACGGCGAACGCTGACAGCTCGGGTCCACGTCCGTACGCCGTTCCCCCGGGGAGGCGGGGCGTCGTGTTGACGCCCCGGGTGTCGATCAGCTGTCGGCGGGGAGCGGAGCCCAGGTGTCGAGCAGGTCCGGACGCTCGTCCAGCCAGCCGCGGACGGCTGCCTGCTCCTTGCCCTTGCCCGCCTTCTGGATGTCGGCCTCCAGGCTGGTCAGCTGCTCCTCGGTCATCGTGAAGTCCTTCAGCCAGCGCCCGGCCTCCGGGTGGTCCTCGACGAAGCCGTCCCGGCTGAGGGTGTGCACGCCGTCGCCCTCGCCCCAGGAGCCCTCGGGGTCGGCGAGCTTCTTGAGGTCGTAGTCGCTGTACGCCCAGTGGGGGGACCAGAGGGTGACCGCGATGGGTTCCTTCTTGGCGTACGCCCGCTTCAGTTCGGCCAGCATCGCGGGGGTGGAACCGTCCACGACCTCGTACTCCCCGTCCAGGCCGTAGGCCCCGAGGACGTCCTTCTTGAGCAGCCCCATCATCCCGGCGCTCGGCTCGATCCCGATGATCCGCCCGTCGAACAGGTCGGACTTGCCCTTGAGGTCGGCGAGCGAGTCCACGCCCTTCACGTACGAGGGGACGGTGATCTCCAATGAGGTCGGGCTGTACCAGGACCCGAGGTCGTCGAGCCGGTCGCCGTACTTCTTCCAGTACTCGGCGTGGGTGATCGGCAGCCAGCTGTCGGTCTGGAAGTCGATCTGTCCCTGGGCCAGGCCCGTGTAGAGGGGCCCGGCGGCGTACTGCGTGGCCTCCACCTCGAAGCCGCGGCGCTCCAGCAGTTCCTTCCACAGGAAGGTAGAGGCGATGGCCTCGTCCCAGGGGATGTAGCCGATCTCGATCTTCTCGCCCCGACCCACGTCGGAGCCGGCGGCCACCTCGCCCTTCGACTCACCGCGGCCGAAGACGCCCATGCCGCCCGCGACGAGGGCGAGGACCACGACGCCGACCACGGCGACGACCGGCCGCGGACGGTGCTGCCAGATCTTCAGGTTCCCGCCGGCCCGGGCCTTGGCGGCGGCGCGCCGGCCGAGCGGTGAGACGCGTTCGCCCAGCGCACCGGTCATCCGGTCGAGGTAGATCGCGAGGACGACGATGCCCAGGCCCGCCTCGAAGCCGAGGCCGATGTTGAGCTGGCCGATGGCCTCGTTGACGGCCCCGCCGAGGCCACCGGTGCCGACCATGCCGGCGATGACGACCATCGACAGGCCCAGCATGATGACCTGGTTGACGCCCGCCATGATCGTGGGCAGCGCGAGCGGCAGCTGCACCCTCAGCAGGGTGTCGCGGGGCGTGGTGCCGAACGCCTCGGCCGCCTCCACGAGCTCGGCGTCCACCTGCCGGATGCCGAGTTCGGTCATCCGGACGCCGGGGGCGAGGGCGAAGATCAGCGTGGCGACGACGCCGGCCGGCACGCCCATGCCGAAGAAGAGGATCGCCGGAATCAGCAGCACCATCGACGGCATCGTCTGGAGCAGGTCCAGGACCGGCCTGACGACGGCGCTCACGGTCTGCGAACGGGCCGCCCAGATGCCGAGCGGCACCCCGATGACCAGGGCGATCAGCGTGGCGACGAGGACCAGGGACAGCGTCGACATCGACTTGTCCCACAGCTCCATCGAATCGATCAACGCGAAGCCGCCGAAGGCGAGCACACCGGCCAGCAGACCGCGCAGCCACCAGGCGAACAGGGCGAACAGACCCGCGAGGATCAGGGGTTCGGGGGCGCCGAGCACGGCGTTGACCCCGTCGTACAGGCCCTCGACCACGCTCTTGAGCGAGTCGAAGAGCCAGGCCATGTGGGTGACCAACCAGTCGACGCCGCTGTCGACCCAGTCCCCGAGGTGCAGCCTAGGCATCGGTGCTCACCGCCCCGGTGCGGGTGGCGGTCGCGGCGCCGTGGGCCGCGGCCGGGTTCCGGGGTGCGTTGCAGGGCGCGGCGGGCGGCGGGGGCCCGTCGGCATCACCGAACGCGCCGAGCAGCCGTCGGCGCGGCACCACGCCGACCAGCCGTCGCTGGGCGTCGAGCACCGCGACGGGGTGCGGAACGCGGGCGCTCAGCGCGCACAGCTCGGCGAACGGGGTGTCCACGTGAGCCGTGACGCAGGAGCAGTCGGCCTCGTCACCGACCGGGTCGCCGTCCATGACGGAGGCCGCGGTCAGCACCCGGGAGCGGTCGACGTCCTGGGTGAAGGCGGCCACGTAGTCGTTCGCCGGGGTCAGCAGGATGTCCTCGGCGGTTCCGGTCTGCACGATACGGCCGTCCCTCATCACCGCGACCCGGTCGCCGAGCCGCATGGCCTCGTTGAGGTCGTGGGTGATGAACACGATCGTCTTCTTCAGCCGGGTCTGGAGTTCGAGGAGCTGGTCCTGCATGTCACGGCGGATCAGCGGGTCCAGCGCACTGAACGACTCGTCCATGAGGAGCAGGTCGGCGTCCGTGGCCAGGGCCCGGGCCAGGCCGACGCGCTGCTGCATGCCGCCGGACAGCTCGTCGGGCCAGCTCTTCTCCCAGCCCGCGAGGCCGGTGAGCGACAGCGCCTCGGCGGCGCGTTCCTCGCGCGCGGCCCGCGGCACGCCCTGGACCTCCAGGCCGTAGGCGGCGTTCTCCAGGACGCTGCGGTGCGGGAACAGCGCGAAGTGCTGGAACACCATGCTGATCTTGCGGGCCCGGACCTCGCGCAGCTCACGGGGGCTGAGCGCGGTGAGGTCCTGGCCGTCGAACAGCACCTGTCCGGCGGTGGGCGCAAGGAGCCCGTTGAGCATCCGCAGGAGGGTCGACTTGCCCGAGCCGGAGAGACCCATCACGACGAAGATCTGGCCGGGGTCGACCGTGAAGGAGGCGTCGATGACGGCGGCGGTGACCCCGTCGGCGCGCAGCTCCTCGCGGTCGGCGCCCCCACGGAGTCTCTCGACGGCGGATTCGGGTCGTCTTCCGAACACCTTGTACAGGTGCGCGGCCTCTAGCTTGGACACATAAACCTCTCGGGTAGGGCCAACGACGGCCCGTCTTCCCCCGGGCGGGCCGTGGAGCGTGGCGGGGTCGGCCCGCGGGCCGGTCCGGACGTCGGCGAGGACGTGCGGAGCCGGGTTCACTCCGGCCGCGCGCCTGCCCGGGACCCCCGCACACAAACGTGTAAGTGACACGGATCACTGTTCGTCCGCATCCGCCCCTCTCGTCCCGGGCGGGCACGGACCACGAGTCCGGGGCGGGCACGGACCACCGTCCGGCGCGCACGGACCGCCGGAACGCAGGAACCCGGGCCCACGCGGGACCGCGGAACGGCCCCCTGTCAGCGGTGTGGGGCATGATGCGGACGTGACGCAGCGAACCCGACGACTCATGCTCCTCGACACCGCCTCCCTGTACTTCCGGGCCTACTTCGGCGTCCCGGAGTCGGTGCGGGCCCCGGACGGCACCCCGGTCAACGCGGTGCGCGGCCTGCTGGAGTTCATCGACCGACTCGTCCGGGACCACCACCCCGACGACCTCGTGGCCTGCATGGACGCGGACTGGCGTCCGCAGTGGCGGGTCGACCTCATCCCCTCCTACAAGGCGCACCGGGTGGCGGTGGAGACCGGCCCCGAACAGCCCGACGAGGAAGAGGTGCCGGACACGCTGTCCCCGCAGGTGCCCGTGATCGAAGAGGTCCTCGACGCGCTCGGCATCGCCCGGGTGGGCGTCGCCGGTTACGAGGCCGACGACGTCATCGGCACCTTCACCGCCCGCGCGACCGGCCCCGTCGACATCGTGACCGGGGACCGCGACCTCTACCAGCTGGTGGACGACGCCCGGGGCGTCCGGGTGCTGTACCCGATCAAGGGCGTCGGCACCCTCCAGCTCACCGACGAGGCGGTGCTGCGCGAGAAGTACGGGGTCGGGGGCTCCGGGTACGCCGATCTGGCCCTGCTGCGCGGCGACCCGTCCGACGGACTGCCCGGGGTGCCCGGCATCGGCGAGAAGACGGCGGCCAAGCTGCTCGCGGAGTTCGGCGACCTCCCCGGGATCATGGCCGCGATCGACCGACCGGCCGCGAAGCTGACCCCGACGCAGCGCAGGCGCCTGCACGAGTCGCGCCCGTACCTCGCCGTCGCGCCGCGGGTGGTCCGGGTCGCCGAGGACGTCCCCCTACCGGAGGTGGACTCCACCCTGCCGCACGCCCCGCGCGACCCGGCGGCGCTCGACCGGCTCGCCGAGCGCTGGGGCCTCGGCGGGTCCCTCCACCGCCTGCTTGCCACGCTCACCGCATGAGATGTTAACTTAGGTAAGCCTAAGTTAACGCGATCAGGGAGTCCGCATGGCCGAGCGACCGGCACGCAAAGCACCGATGACGCATGTGGGGCGCGTGGTGCGCACGGAGCGGCTCACCCCCCACATGCAGCGGGTGGTGCTCGGCGGCGACGGTCTCTCCGCGTTCTCCGCGGACGAGTGGACCGACCACTACGTGAAGATCCTCTTCACCCCGCCCGGCGTCAGCTACCCGGAGCCCTTCGACGTGCAGCAGGTGCGCGCGGACTTCCCGCGGGACCAGTGGCCGGTCCCGCGCACCTACTCCGTACGGGCCTGGGACCCCAAGGCCAGGGAACTGTCCCTGGACTTCGTCATCCACGGCGACGCGGGGCTGGCGGGCCCCTGGGCCGCGCGCGTCCAGCCCGGCGAGGAGGTCCGTCTCCTCGGCCCGGGCGGCGCGTACGCACCCTCCCCGGATGCCGACTGGCACCTGCTGGCCGGTGACGAGAGCGCGCTGCCCGCCATCGCCTCCTCGCTGGAGGCCCTGCCCCCGGGCGCCACGGTCCATGCGTTCATCGAGGTCACCGGCCCCGAGGAGGAGCAGCAGATCGCGACGGACGCCGAGGTGGTCTGGCTACACCGGGGCGACCGCCCGATCGGCGAGGCCCTGCTCGACGCGGTGCGCGCCCTGGAGTTCCCCGCGGGTCGCTGCCAGGCGTTCGTGCACGGCGAGGCCGGGTTCGTGAAGGAACTCCGTCGCCTCCTGCGGTTGGAGCACCGGATGCCCCGTGAGGACCTGTCGATCTCCGGTTACTGGCGCCTCGGTCACAACGAGGACGGCTGGCAGGCGTCCAAGCCGGAATGGAACGCCCAGGTGGAGGCCGAGCAGGAGACGGCGGCCTGACCTCCCGGGCGACCCGCCCCCCCCGAACGGAACCCCCAGGGACCGGAGCCCCCTGGGGGTTCTTCGCGTTCGCGTACGGGGTCACGCGCGCAGGCCGCTCAGTCGGTGCGCGGATCGGGGTCGCCCGCCACCCGGGCGTGCAGGTGCATGTCGTGCCAGCCGTCGCCGTGCAGCAGCGCCGACCGTTTGGTGCCCTCCAGGGTGAACCCGGTCTTGGCCGCGACCCGGCAGGAGGCGTCGTTGGCGAGCGCGTGGAGGAGTTCCAGTCGGTGCAGGCCGACCTCGTCGAAGGCCCAGCGGGACAGTGCGGTGACGGAGCGCGGGGCGATCCCGCGCCCCCGGGTGTCGGGCAGCATCCAGTACCCGAGTTCGGCGCTGCCGTCCGCCAGGACGATCTCCCGCAGCGCCACCCGGCCCAGTACCGCGCCGGTGTCCGTGCCGGTCACCGCCCAGGTGGCCGTCCGCTCCCCCCGCCAGGCCTCCCGCCACTCACCGATCCAGCCGAGCGCCTCCTCCCACGACTCGGCGGAGCGGCAGTGCCACCGCTGCACGGCCGGGTCCTGGAAGGCGCGCAGTACCGCGGGCGCGTCGTCGTCCTGCCAGGGGCGCAGGGTCAGGCCCCCGGACGCCGGGATCGTCGGCTGGGGCGAGCCCGCCAAGGTGCCGGCCGCCACCACGTCTTCGATGAACCAAGGCATGGCCGCATCCTCGCAGCGGCCCGGCGCGCGGGACACCGGTTTTCCGTCCGGCCGCCGCCGGCCCACGACGGGCGGCGGGTGGCAGGTCACCCCTCAGGTCACCCGTCCGACCAGGGCCGCGCACGGACTACGCTCGGCACCACCATGCCCCGCAGATCACCACCCGCTCCCCTCCCCCAGCGCCAGGGGGTGGACCCGTCCCGTCTCCGGCTGCCCACCACGGGCGGCCCCTGGACCACGATCCGGGACCATCTGGTCGACCGGCTGGCCCCGCCCGCCGAGGTCATCGACGCGATGCTGCGCTCGGGAGCCTTCGTCACGGCCGACGGCAGCCCGGTGGCCCCCGACGCGCCCTACGCCCCCGGCACCTCCCTCTGGTTCCACCGGGAGCTGCGGCCGGAGCCGCCCGTTCCGTTCCCGCTGCCGGTCGTCCACCGTGACGAGCACATCGTGGTGGTGGACAAACCGCACTTCCTCGCCACGACGCCGCGTGGCAGTCACATCACCGAAACCGCCCTGGCCCGACTGCGGCGGGAGCTCGGCGTCCCCGGGCTCGGCGCCGCACACCGTCTGGACCGGTTGACGGCGGGCCTCGTGCTGTTCATCGTCCGACCTCAGGAGCGCGGCGCCTACCAGAACCTGTTCCGGGACCGGCGCGTCCACAAGGAGTACGAGGCGCTGGCGCCCTTCGACGAGGCGCTGGAGCTGCCGCGCACGGTCATCAGCCGGATCGAGAAGGAGCGCGGGGTGTTGACCGCGCGGGAGGTGCCCGGCGAACCGAACGCGATCAGCCGTGTCGAACTCCTCGACCTGCTCCCCCCGGCCCGGACCCCCGTCGCCCGGTACCGGTTGGTCCCGCTGACCGGCCGCACCCATCAGCTCCGGGTGCACATGAACGCGCTCGGCGTGCCGATCATCGGCGATCCGCTGTACCCGGTGGTCCGGGACGCCACCGAGCCCGGGGACTTCCGTGAGCCGCTGAAGCTGTTGGCCCGGGTACTGGAGTTCAGGGACCCGGTCACCGGCCTGGAGCACCGCTTCACCAGCGCCCGCGACCTCACCGGGGAGCCGCCCGGGGCACCGGGCGGCTCCCCTGCCTGATCGGGCCGCCCGCCGGGCGGTTCCCGGTCAGGCGCCGCGCCACCACCGGGCGAGGCGTCCCCACAGCCCCGGTCGCGCGGGCCGGGGTTCGGGGGACACCGGCTCGGTGGTCGGCGGCAGCGGCACCGAGCCGACCCCGGCCAACTCGCTCACCGCGGTGGAACTCGGGGCGGACAGCGGAGCAGGCGACGAGACCTGCCAGTCACCGGCGCCGCCCACGGGCTTGCCGATGCTCGGGCGGGCCCGCACGTCCTGCGGCGGCCTGGGGACGAAGGTGACGGGGAGTTCGACCAGGTGCCGGGAGAGGATGGTCGAACGCCAGCGCAGGTCCGCTTCGTCGAGGGCGAGCCGGATGTCGGGCAACCGCATCAACAGGGCGTCGACCCCGGTGTCGGCGATGGCCCGGCCGATGTCCTGGCCGGGGCATTCGTGCGGCCCGCTGCCGAAGGCGAGGTGCGAGCGGTTGCCCTGCATGCTCGCGGTCAGGTCGGGGCGGACGGCCGGGTCGAGGTTGCCCGGGGCGATCCCGAAGATGAGGCCGTCGCCCGCGCGGATGCGCTGCCCGCCCAACTCGGTGTCGTGCTTGGCGAAGTAGGCGACCATCGCGGAGAACGGCGGCTCGTCCCACAGCGTCTGCTCCACCGCCTCCGGCACCGTCATCTGTCCGCCGTTGAGTTGGGCGCGGAACCGCGGGTCGGTGAGCACCATCCGCAGCACGTTGGCGATGAGGTTGGCGGTCGCTTCGTAGGCGGCGATGAGCACCAACCGCAGGTGCTGGGCCACCTCGTCGTCGGTGAGCCGCGACTCGTGGCCGATGAGCGCGCTGGTGAAGTCCTCCGCCGGTTTCGCCCGACGGCGCGCGACCAGGAGCATCAGCGCACTCATCACGTACTCGTTGCTGGCGATGGCGGTCTCGGTGCCCTTGATCATGTCGCGGGCCGACTGCACCATGCGTTCGTTGTACTCCTCGGGCATGCCGAGGATCTCGCACATCACCGCCATGGGCAGCTGCTCGGCGAACTGGCTGACCAGATCGGCGCGGCCCTGTTCACAGATGTCGTTGACGAGGCGTTGGCTGTAGCGGTTGATGTAACGCCGGGCGCCGCGGTGGTCGATGGCGGAGATGGCCCCGGTCACGGCCCCGCGCAGCCGTTGGTGCTCGGCTCCTTCGGCGAAGCTGCAGATGGGTTGCCAGGAGTAGACGGGCGCCAGTGGGTGGGTCGGCCCGGCGCTGCCGTCCTTGACCGCGCTCCAGCCGCGGGCGTCCCGGTTGTACTGCGAGGGGGTGCGCACCATGTGCAGGTTCTCGCTGTGGCCGAGCACCGCCCACATGGGAACGTCGTTGTGGATCAACACGGGTGCTACCGGACCGTGTTCGGCGCGCAGCTTGCCGTAGAGGCTGGTCAGGTCCGCGTCGGCATCGGGACCGTACAGCCGCCGCCGGGCGGGCGGGACGTGCGCGGGGCAGCCCGGCGGCGGGGACGCGGACGGGACGGGATCGTCGGTGCCGGGTGGGCTGTCGGGCAGACGGGGTGGCGTGGTCACGGTGATCGCTCCGAGGAGTCCGGGCCGGTGGCCCGTGAGGTCGGCGGCCTCGACGGGTGCCGGGGTCCGGGATGGGCAAGATGCTCGGGGGCGCCGGGGGCGCGGTCGACGGTGCGGGGCACGGGCCCGGTCACGGCTCGCTCAGGCGGGCGCGCCGGCCAGCGAGTGCAGGAAGTGCAGCAGGGTCATCAGGGCGTCACGGCTGGATGCGCGCCGACGGGCGTCGCACTTCACGATGGGGACGTACTCCGGCAGGTCGAGCGCGATCCGCAGCTCCACCGTCGGATAGCGGGGCGCGTCCGGGAAGTCGTTGACCGCGATGACGAACGGCACCCCGCGCTCCTCCAGGCGACCGATGACGTCGAAGCTGACCTCCAGGCGCCGGGTGTCGACGAGGACGACGGCGCCGAGGGCCCCTTCGAACAGGCCGTTCCAGAGGAACCAGAACCGCTCCTGCCCCGGGGTGCCGAACAGGTACAGCACCAGTTGCTCGGTGATGCTGATCCGTCCGAAGTCCATGGCGACGGTGGTGGCGGTCTTGGAGTCGGAGCCGTAGTCGTCGTCGACCCCGATCCCGGCCTGGGTCATGGTCTCCTCGGTGGTGAGCGGACGGATCTCGCTCACCGCGCGGACCATGGTGGTCTTGCCGACCCCGAACCCGCCCACGATCACGATCTTGACGGCCGCGTTGGCGGTGTCGGGGAGGTGGTCCTCGGCGCGCGGGCCGTGTCGGACGACCGGGGCCTCGCCGGACGGGTCGTCCACCGCGTTCTCACAGTTTTTGAAGTCCATGCATCACCGCTTCGAGGAGGGAACGGTCGGGCAGTGCGGACCGCACGATCGGCGAGCGCGCCTGCACCAGTTCGGCCGTCAGCAGTTCCGACAGCAGCACGGTCACGACGCTGAACGGCAGATTGAGGTACGCCGAGATCTCGGCCACGGACAGGGGGGACTGGCACAGGCGGAGCACCGCCGCCTGTTCGGGTTGGGCGGTGGGCGAGGGGTCGGCGCGGGTGACGATGAGGGTGACCAGGTCGACTTCGGCCCGATCGCCCTCCTGGGAGGCTCCGGTGATGACGTAGAGGCGCTCCGGATCCTTCTCCTGGCCCGGTTGGGGGGTGTGGCGTTGGCGTTGCGGAGGAGTCATACGGTCTGCCCGTCACGCCTGGGCGGGCTGGTGAGGTGGGCCCCGATCCGAACCACGAGGTCGCGCATGCGGTTGCTCATGAGGCCCGCGTCGACGGTTTCGTCGGCGAGGACGGCGAGGAAGGCGCCCGCGCCGGCGGCCATGAGGTAGAAGTAGCCGCCGCTGACCTCGATGATGACCATGCGCATCCGGCCGTCGCTGTCGGGGATCTCCGCGGCGACCGCGCTGGCGAGGCTCTGGAGTCCGGCGCAGGCCGCGGCGAGGCGGTCGGCCGCGTCGGGCTCTCCGCCGTACCGGGCGATGCGCAGTCCGTCGGCGGACAGCACGACCACTTGACGGGTCTGCGGCACTCCGTCCGCGAGGTCCTTGAGCATCCAGTCAAAGTTGGCTCGCTGCTGGATCACGTGCGGTCTCCCTCGTCCATGAGGTCGTCGTTCTGCGGGTGTGCCTGCGGGTACGAGCCGATGTGCCCCACGCCGGTGCCGTTCACGACGCCGGCGGCGCCCTCCGGGTGGCCCCCGGCGGTGGGGTCCGGGTCGGGCTGTCCCTTGATGCCGTTCATGAACGCCTCGACCCACAGGCCCGGCTCGGGCTCGTCGGGCTGCGCCGGGGCGGGGACGGACGTGCGCCAGAGGTCCGGGTCCCCGGCGGCCTCCGCGGCGGCGGCCTCGGCGTAGCGCTGGGTGAGCGGGGTCTTCACCCTGCTGCGGCGCTGCGGCAGACCGCCCGCGGTCCATTCGGTGACGACGGGCAGGTCCTCGCCGCCGCGCCCCGCGGGCACCAGGTCGTCGTCGGGGCGGCGCGGACCGGTGGTGGGGCGACGCTTCTTGGCCTTGCGCTGCGGCTCCTGGACCGGGGTGCCGTCGTCGTTGATCCGGGGGACGGCGGTGGCGCCGATGCCGTGGGCGACGCCGGGGGCGGGGCCGGAGGTGAGCATGTCGCGGGGCACGATGAGCACCGCGCGGACGCCGCCGTAGGCGGACTGCCGCAGCGAGACCTGCATGTCGTACATCTGCGAGAGGCGACCGACGACGGCCATGCCGAGCCGGGGGGTCTCGCCGAGGTCCTTGAGGTCGATGCCGGCCTGGGCCTGGGCGAGCATCCGCTCGGCGCGCAGCCGGGCCTCCTCGCTGAGGCTCACCCCGCCGTCCTCGATCTCGATGGCGATGCCCGTCTGCACCTCCACCGCGGTGACGTGGACCCGGGTCTGGGGCGGCGAGTAGCGGGTGGCGTTGTCGAGGAGTTCGGCGGCGGCGTGGATCAGCGGTTCCACGTGGGTGCCCCGGACGGCGACCTTGGCGATGGAGTGCAGGTCCACGCGGCGGTACTCCAGGATGCGGGACATCGCGCCGCGCAACACGCTGAACAGGGGTACGGGCTTGGGCCACTGGCGGCCGGGCCGGGCGCCGCCGAGCACCGCGATGGAGTCGGCGAGGCGACCGATCAGCGCGGTGCCGTGGTCGATGCGCAGCAGGTCGTCGAAGACCTCCGGGTTGCGTCCGTGGTCCTCCTCCATCTCACGCAGTTCCGCGGCCTGCTGATGGACGATCGCCTGGACGCGGCGGGCGATGTTGACGAAGGCGCGCTGGGTCGATTCGCGGACCGCCTCCTCGTTGTCCACGATGTCGAGGACGTCCTTCAGCAGGGCGCGCTGGGTGTCGGGCAGGTCGCGGTAGGCGGGGTCGGAGTCGACGACGGCCCGGACCACGTCGGCCGGCGACTCCCCTTGGCGGAGCCGGAACAGGGCGTCGGGCAGGAGCTGCTGGCCCAGGTGGATCAGTTCGGCGTCCTGGGTGGCGAGACGCTTCTCCAGGTACGCGGCCCGGCGGGCGAAGTCGGCGCGCAGGGCCGTCAGCAGCCGGCCCCGGCGGGCGGCCTCACCTGCCGAGGCGAGGACCAGTACGGTGCCGATCGCTCCGCACAGGCCCACCGCGAGCCGGGCCGGTTCCGCGACGGCGGCGACGGACCCTCCGGTCACGGCGGCCATCAGGAAGGTCGGCAGCAGCAGTACGCGTAGCTGGGGGATCTTTCGGCCACCGGGAGGCGCTTGAACACTCACCATGTATGCCCTCTGAGGGAGTCGGCTCGGGGATGGTCGGTACGTCCGGAGGAACTCGGGGGTTTCGCGTGGATCGGTGCGGGTTTCCAGTGTGAGTTCCGGGCGCTGGGCGTGCGGGAGCGTCCGGAACGATTCCCACCAACGGGAATCCCGGAGAACAAACGCACGATTCAGCCTTATTACGCCTCAACTCAGGGCGCTGCGGGCGAGCTTAGTGCGGCCGGTTCATCGCCGTGTCATATTCGGGAAGCACCTGAAATCCGGGCGCGCGGGCCACTACACTCGGGCGATTTACACGCAGGGGAATCCCACCGACACGTGGAGTGACGGATTTCGGGGATGCGGAGCGGCCGTTCCGGGCCGATCGCACAGGTCGGACGGGGGTTGGGCCGGGAGCGGAACGTCCCGCGGGGCCACGGTGCCCGCCCGGGGAGGACGGACGCGGAGGCGTCCACGCCCCTTCGCCCGGTCACTCGGACGGGACATTCCTCAACGGCGCTCCGCCCCGCCCGGCAACGCCGGACGGCCCGCCCCCTGAGGGACGGGCCGTCTCGTGCGGACCGGGAACTCCACCCGCGGGGCTCTCACCCCACCGAGGAGTACGCGACCACGCCCCGCAGCAGACCGTCCACGGCCCGCCGGGCGTTCTTGGCGACCGTCGACGACGCCCCACCGCTGGCGGGAGCCGCCGCGATCTGCCCCAGGACGTCGATGAGCTGCTTGCACCAGCGGACGAAGTCGCCGGCGGGCATCTCCGCCTCGCGCAGCACCTCGTCGAGGCCCGCGCCGGAGGCCCACATGTACGCGGCCCAGGCGAAGCCGAGGTCGGGTTCCCGCTGGCCGACGCCCTCCGTCTGGTTGATCTTGAAGTCCTCCTCCAGGGCGTCGAGTCGGCCCCAGATCCGCACCATCTCCCCGAGGGCCGCCTTGGCCTGGCCGGAGGGCAGCTTGGGCGCCGTGGCGTCGTCGGCCGCCCTGGCCTCGTAGACCAGGGCGGAGGCGCAGGCGGCGAGTTCCGCCGGGTTGAGGTCCTCCCACACGCCGGCCCGCAGGCACTCGCTGGCGAGCAGGTCGAGTTCGCCGTAGAGCCGTGCCAACCGCTTGCCGTTCCCGGTGACCTCGTCGCCCCGCAGGTAGTCGAGTTCGGTGAGGAGGGCGACGATCCGGTCGAAGGTGCGGGCGATGGTGTTGGTGCGCCCCTCGATGCGGCGCTCCAACTGTGTGGTGTCCCGCACCAGACGGTGGTACCGCTCGGCCCACCGGGCGTGGTCCTCGCGGTCGGCGCAGCCGTGGCAGGGGTGCGCGCGGATCTCCGTGCGCAGCCGGGCGAGTTCGCGGTCGTCCGCGGCGGCGGCGCGCTGCTTGCGGTGGCGCTCCGGTACGAGGTGCCCGGCCTTGGTGCGCAGCGCCGAGGCGAGGTCGCGGCGGGACTGGGGGGAGCGCGCGTTGAAGGACTTGGGGATGCGCATCCGCTCCAGCGCCTCCACCGGGACCGGGAAGTCCATCGCGGCGAGCCGCTTGACCTGGCGTTCGACGGTGAGGACCACGGGGCGCGGGCCGTCGTGGTGGTCGAAGCCGCGGTGTCCGTTCGAGCGTCCGGCGGGCAGTCCCGGGTCGAGGACCAGGGCGAGACCGGCGTACTTGCCCGTCGGAACGTGGATCACGTCGCCGGGCTTGAGCTTCTCCAGGGCGGTCGACGCGGCGGCCCGACGCTGGGAGACGCCCTGTCGGGCCAGGTCCGTCTCACGGTCCTTGAGTTGACGGCGCAGTCGCGCGTACTCCTCGAAGTCGCCCAGGTGGCAGGTCATGGACGCCTTGTAGCCTTCGAGTCCCTCCTCGTTGCGCTGCACCTGCCGGGAGATCCCGACGACCGAGCGGTCCGCCTGGAACTGCGCGAAGGACGTCTCCAGCAGTTCCCGGGAGCGGTGGCGCCCGAACTGCTCCACGAGGTTGACGGCCATGTTGTAGGAGGGCCGGAAGCTGGAGCGCAGCGGGTAGGTGCGGGTCCCGGCGAGGCCCGCGAGGTGCTCGGGGTTCATTCCGCGCTGCCACAGCACCACGGCGTGGCCCTCGACGTCGATGCCGCGGCGGCCGGCCCGTCCGGTGAGCTGGGTGTACTCGCCGGGGGTGATGTCGGCGTGCTGCTCGCCGTTCCACTTGACGAGCTTCTCCAGGACGACGGACCGGGCGGGCATGTTGATGCCCAGGGCGAGGGTCTCCGTCGCGAAGACCGCCTTCACCAGGCCGCGCACGAAGAGGTCCTCGACGACCTCCTTGAAGGTCGGCAGCATGCCCGCGTGGTGGGCCGCGATGCCGCGCTCCAGCCCCTCCAACCACTCGTAGTAGCCGAGGACGTGCAGGTCTTCGTTGGGGATCGACGAGGTGCGCTCCTCGACGATCGCCCGGACCCGGGCCCTGGCCTCGTCGTCGTTGAGCCGCAGTCCCGCGTACAGGCACTGTTGGACGGCCGCCTCGCAGCCGGCGCGGCTGAAGATGAAGGTGATCGCGGGCAGCAGGCCGTCGGCGTCGAGGCGTTCGATGACCTCGGGGCGGCCCGGGGTCCAGACCCGGGTGCGCTGTCGGCGCTCCCGCTCGCGGTCGGCCTCCCGGACGCCGCGGCCCCGGCGCTTGTCCCGTCCCCAGGTGGGGCGGGAGGACTCCATCCGCGCCATCCGGGTCAGATCCGGATTGACGGCCTTCTTCTGGCCCTCGCCCTCCTCGAAGAGGTCGTAGACCCGGCGCCCGGCCAGGACGTGCTGGAACAGCGGGACCGGACGGTGCTCGGAGACGATGACCGCGGTGTCCCCGCGGACCGTGTCGAGCCAGTCACCGAACTCCTCCGCGTTGGAGACCGTCGCGGAGAGCGACACCAGGGTCACCGACTCGGGGAGGTGGATGATCACTTCCTCCCAGACGGCGCCGCGGAACCGGTCGGAGAGGTAGTGCACCTCGTCCATGACCACGTGGCCGAGGCCCAGGAGGGCCTGCGAGCCGGCGTACAGCATGTTGCGCAGCACCTCCGTGGTCATCACGACCACGGGGGCGTCGGAGTTGATGCTGTTGTCGCCCGTGAGCAGGCCGACCTTGTCCGCTCCGTACCGTTTGGCCAGATCGGCGTACTTCTGGTTGGACAGGGCCTTGATCGGGGTGGTGTAGAAGCACTTCTTGCCGTGGCGGAGTGCGAGGTGGACGGCGAACTCGCCGACGATCGTCTTGCCGGAGCCGGTGGGGGCCGCGACCAGCACGCCCTTGCCCGCTTCGAGGGCCTGGCATGCCTCGATCTGGAAGGGGTCCAGACCGAAGTCGTACATCTCGCGGAAGGAGGCGAGCGCGGTGGCCTGCTCGGCGGCACGTTGCCGTGACGCCGCGTACCGCTCGGCCGGGGAGAGGTCCTCAGTCATCGTGCTTTCGAGATTACCCGCCACCCCTGACAGAGGGCGATCATTATCCGGATCGTCATATCCGGGCTGGTCAGCCGGACGCCCGAGCGGTCAGCCGGCTGCGGACGTGGGCAGGGACGGTCGGGCGCCGGCCACCCGCACGGCTCCCGGCACGCAGGTGACGGCCAGCGGCAGGGGGCCCAGCGGTTCCCCGTCCGCGTACCCGGTGACCCCGGGGGCCGCCAGCTCGACCCGTACGGCGCGGTGGACGGTGACCTTCGGGTGGTCGAGGTGGGTGCCGCGGTAGACCCGGGGGAACACCCGCAGCAGGGTGGTGCGGCTACAGTCGCCGACCACCGTGACGTCGAGGAGGCCGTCCGTCGGGTCGGCCCCGGCACAGATCCGCATGCCGCCCCCGTAGGAGGTGCCGTTGCCGACCGCCACCAAGGTCGCCTCCAGTTCCAGGGCGGGGCCCCGGTCCAGGGTGAGGCGGTAGGGCAGCGGCCGGAAGGCGGTCAGTTCCGCGAGGAGCGCCAGGTCGTAGGTGAAGCGGCCGAGCGGCAGCCGCATCCGGTTGCCGCGGTCGTTGACCCGGGAGTCGAAGCCGGAGGCGAGGACGGTGCCGAACCAGCGGTCCCCGGCCCGGCCGAGGTCGACGGCGGGGGTGTGGCCCTGCTTCAGTGCGTCGGCGACGAGCCGTGCGGCGGCGATCGGGTCGCGCAGCGGCAGGCCCAGGGTGCGGGCGAAGTCGTTCCCGGTGCCGACCGCGATGACCCCCAGGGGGGTGTCCGTCCCGGCGACGGCCTGGAGTGCGAGCCCCGTCATGCCGTCACCGCCGACCACGACCAGCGCCCCGGTGCCGCCGCGCACGGCCTCCCGGGCCCGGCGCAGTGCATCGGCCGGCGTCTCACCGACGAGGGTGCGCACGCGCAGGCCCGCGGCCCGGAGCGCGGTGGCGGCCGGTCGGGCCGACCGGGCGCCCCGCCCGCGGCCCGCGGTGGGGTTGACGAAAAGGGTGATCTCGCTGGTCACGGGCGGACTTTACAAGGGTCCGACGCCTTCCGTAACCCGGGTGGGCCCACCTCCGACCCCGCGGTCATGGCGGGCGGCGGGACTACGCCAACACCCCCGACGCGTCTTGCGGCACCTTCCGCACGGCCGGAAGTATTCCGCAGCATCGGCCCTTTCACAGACTTCTCACAGGAAGTAGGCATCATGCGCTCGTTGACCCAACGCCTCGCCGCCACGACTGCCGTCGGAACCCTCGCCCTCGTCGGCGTGGTCGCCCTGCCCACCACCGCCTCGGCGGCCGCGGCCAAGAAGTGCTCCGGTGTCCAGCCCAAGGAGTTGGACACGGTGGGCCCGAACCTCGACCTGAAGGTCGAGCTGTGCGTCCACCGTGACGCCTCCAACCGGTACCACGCGTCCGTCAACGTCAATTGGACGGACGGAGGCGGCGGTGTGTGTTGCGGGATGGAGAAGGTGGAGGTCCAGGTGAGGCTGGAGCGCAACAACGTGGTCAAGGCGGAAAAGACCAAGGGCTACGCGGCCGCCATCAACCTCGACGGGTCAGGCACGATGAGTCACTCGACCGACAAGGTCACCAACAGTTCGGCGGGCGGCTGGACCGCGGACGGCAAGATCGTTTACAACATCCAGAACGACGGCGCCGGTGACCAGACCTGGCAGCTCGGAGGCTCCCCCTCCATCTGATCCGTCCAGCACACGACGAGGGCCCCCGAGAGGCTTCGGGGGCCCTCGTCACGATCAGGTGAAGCCGAACGTCCACCCGGCATCCTGGGGTGCCCGGGGCCCACCACACGTTGAGCCCCGGGGTCAGGCTCAGGTGACGTCGTCGTAGCCGTTCACCCGCTGGGTGCGGCGCCCTGCGTCGGACTGTTCGGGCACGGACGCCCCGACGCCGACCGACTCGATCTCGCCGATGTCCTGCGGGGTCAGATCCAGTTCCGACGCCTCGTCGTCCGCCGGTCCGGACGCCGCGATCATCGCCCGGCGACGGTCGTTGATCAGCGAGATCACCGAAGCGGCGAAGTAGAGCACCCAGATCGGCACCGCGAGCGCCAGCATCGTCAGCGGTTCGGTGCTGGGCGTGACGATCGCCGAGAAGATGCTGACTCCCAGCACCATCCCCCGCCACCAGCCGAGCATCCGCTTGCCGGTCACCATGCCGGTGAAGTTGAGCATCACCAGGAGCAGCGGCATGGTGAAGGAGAGCCCGAAGACCAGCACCATGCGCGTGATGAGGTCCAGGAGTTCGTCGAGGGGCAGCTGGTTGTCCAGATCCGCTGGCGAGAACTCCAGGAGCACGGTCGCCATCGTCGGCAGCGTGAGGTACGCGAAGAAGGCGCCGCCCATGAACAGGGGCACGCCGGCGGCGACGAATCCGAGGGTGTACTTCTTCTCGTTCCGGTGCAGGCCAGGAGCGACGAACGCCCAGAGCTGGTACAGCCAGATCGGCGAAGCGAACACCACACCGGCCGTCAGGGAGACCTTGAGGGCCAGGGTGAACGGCGTCAGCAGACCGTTCAGCACGATCCGGGCGCAGGTGCCGTCCTCGCGTTCGGCCAGCTCCGTGAAGCTCGCCTCACACCCGACGGCCGTCAGGATCGGGTTGGTGACGAACTCGACGATGTCCTTGTAGAAGAACGCGGCGACGATCGTGACCACCACGATGGCCACCACCGCCTTCGCCAGGCGGTTGCGCAGCTCGCGCAGGTGCTCCACGAGGGGCATCCGACCCTCGGGGTCCTTCTCCTTCTTGCGGGCAGACTTGAGCAACCCACGTCCTCATCTCGTGCGGCAGACCGGGGCGACCCGGCGCTGCGTCAGCGCTGCTGGGCGTCCGTGGGCTCGTTCACCGGGCGTGAGCTGGTCACGTCGCCGGGGGCGGCCTGGATGGTGCGCTGGGCCTGCGGCTGCTCCTTGTTCAGGGGCTCGGTGGGCGCGGGCTGCTCACCCTCCGACTTCATGGCCTTGGCCTCGCTCTTGAGGATGCGGGCCGACTTGCCGAGGGAGCGCGCCATGTCGGGGAGCTTCTTCGCACCGAACAGGAGCAAGATGATGACGAGGATCAGAGTGATCTCAAGCGGGCCGATCCGTCCACCGAACATCTACGTCTACCTTCTCACCGAGGCGGCTTGGGGCGGGTTGCTGACCGATCGGCCGGACCGATGTCCGACCGCCGTGCTAGCAGCGATCGTAACGCTCAGGGGTGAACCAGAGGCAATCCCCGTACGTACTCCCGTTCTGGCCCGTGCCTCAATCTCCGGACCGTGTGGGCAGCCTACCTGCCCACCCTCGACGCCGGACAGATCGGAGCCGGGGGTTACTGGCGCGGACCGGGGGCGCCCCGGTGGTCCATCTGGTACGCACAGTCACCGGTCCGGCTGGCGTCAGAGTCCCGCGTCGTGTCCCGCGCGGGCGGCGCCCACCGAGGCGCGCTCCAGGTCTTCGGCGGCGCCGCCGATCCGGCGGGCGGCCTCGGAGACCTCACGCCCCAGGCGCTCCGCCGCCACGAAGACCCGGACGGCGAGGATCCCGAGGACCAGCAGACCGAGGAAGCCGACGGCGATCGCGAACATGGCCCAGAACATGGGGCGAGCCTAGACGGTGGAGTGCAGGCGCAGGGTCCGCACCCCGCCCTCGGTGAGGAGTTCGACGATGCGCTCACCTGCGGGCTTGCGGACGGCGGAGTCGCACTCGGGGCAGGTGAACGAGTAGAAGGTGGTGTGCGGCGAGCCGCCGATCGCGAGGCGCAGTGCGGCGGCGGGGAGTTCGAACCGGGCGCGGCAGTCGGGGCAGCCCGCGCGGAAGACCACGGGGGTGACCATCGCCAGCTCCGGGAACTCCCGGTCGCCCGATATCCCGGATTCCTCCATGGAATCCGATATGCCGGAAACTTCCGCGGTGGTGGAGGTCGTGGGCGCGCCGGGGGCCTCGGCCGCTCCACCGCGAGCCGGGACGGCGTGGGCCGGGACTCCGTGGGCCGGGACGGCGAAGGGGCCGGCGACCGGAACGGAACCGGGGCCGGAGTCCGGGGGGGTGGTCACAGTCCTCGCTCCTGCCGGTCGGCGGGCCCGTCGGGGCCGGGGCGCGCGGCCGGATCGTCCGCGCCGTCGAGCCCGTCGTAGGCGGCGAGCGCCTCCCGGGCCGCACGCCGGGCGCTCTCCGACAGATCCTCGGGCGCGACGATCCGCCCGTCCCGCCCGAGCCGCAGCGCCAGGCGCCGCAGCGACGCCGGGTCGGGGGCGCGCAAGGAGATCCGCAGCCCCCCGTCGCCCAGTTCCTCGGCACTGTCGTGCGGGTAGTACTCGGCGACCCAGCGACCGCCGGGTCCCACCTCGACGACGACCTCGGGGTCCTCGGCGGCGGGCTGCACCAGGGCTTCGGACAGGTCCCGCAGCTCTATCTCGGGCGGCGCCGACGGCTCGTCCAGGACCTTGATCTCGGCGACCCGGTCCAGCCGGAACGTCCGTCGGGCCTCGGAGCGGCGGCACCACGCCTCGACGTAGGTGTGACCGACGCTGACCAGCCGGATGGGGTCGATCTCCCGCTCGGTGACCTCGTCCCGCGCGGGAGAGTAGTACCTGATCCAGAGCCGGCGGCGCTCGGAGATCGCCCGGTCCACATCGGCGAAGACGCCGCCCTCGGACTCGAAGGTGACCGACAGCCGGGCGCTGGGGGCCGCGGCCTCGCCCGCCGCGGTCTCGACCTTCGCGGTGGCCCGCAGCAACGCCTGCCGATCGCCCTCGCGCAGGCCCGGCAGCGTGGCCACGGCCCGGGCCGCGACGAGCAGGGCGGTGGCCTCGTCGGCGGAGATCCGCAGCGGGGCCGCCGCCTCGGCGCTGAGCGCCTGGGGGTTGCGCCACCAGATGCGGTCGCCGTCCGTGTCGATGTCCAGGAGGTCGCCGCCGCGGAAGCTCGTCCCGCACAGCGGCAGTACGTCGAGGTCCGAGATCAGCTCGTCCTCACTGATCCCGAAGGCGCGTGCCACGTCCTCCACCCGGGCACCGGGACGCTCCCTCAGATATGTGACCAGGGACAGCATCCGGCGGGTCTGGTCGATGGCGTTCGCCGGGCGCGCCGGCCTGGCGGGCTTTCCTGCCACGGTGGTACGTCTCCCCCTCTAGCCCTTGGCCACGGCACGGAGCCGATCGACCACGTCGGCCCGCAGTTCCGCGGGCTCCAGCACCACGACGTCGGGACCGAACTCGACGAGCCAGGCATCGAGCCCGTGCCCGTACGGAACCTCCAGTTCGTCCCATCCGTCACCGAGTTCCCGTACGGTCTCCGCCTTCGCCCGCAAGGGGTAGCCGGCGCCGGTGCGCAGTCGGATGCGGGCGCTGCGCTCCGCGCCCTCGCCGGCCCAGCGCGCGACGGTCTCCCGGACGGTGACCACGTCGGGGACGGGCTCGCGGTAGGCGCCGACGCGGCTGCGGACCCGGCCGGTGATCCTGGACAGCCGGAACACCCGCTCCGCCTCCCGGTCCCGGTCCCAGCCCGCGAGGTACCAGTGGCCGCGCCAGCACTCCAGGGCCCAGGGCTCGACCTGCCGGGGCTCCGGGCGGGCGGCGTTCGCCTTGCGGTAGTCGAACTGCACGGGCCGCCGGTCCCGGCAGGCCAGCATCATCGGCTCGAAGGCCGCCTCGTGCACGGGGATGCGGGGCTCCAGGGCGCCGTGGCCCTCGTGCGGGTCGACGGTCTCGGGCACGCCGGCCGCACGGAGTTTCTGGAGGGCGCCGCTGGCCGCTCCGGCGAGCCGGGCCTGCTGCCACACCCGGGCGGCGAGCCCCAGGGCCGCCGCCTCCTCCGCATCGAGGGAGATGGGCGGCAGCCGGTTGCTGTCGCGGCGGGCGAGGTAGCCGACGTCGCCGTCGAGGCTTTCGACGGTCTCGATGACGAGTCCGAGTTCGCGCAGGTCGTCCTTGTCGCGTTCGAACATCCGGTTGAACGAGTCGTCGGTCCCCTGGGCGCCCTCACCGGGGCCGAACGCCTCGATGTACGCCTCGATGGAGCCCCGTAGTTCCCGCTTGCTGAGAGGTCGCCGCGTCCCGAGCAGACACAGCGCCAGATTCATCAGCCGCTCGGCCTTGGAGATGGCCATCGACGCCTTACGTCCTCTCGTTCGCCCACCCGCCCGACGACCGTACCGTCCCGGGGCGCCACGGGAAAAGCCACGGGCCCACGCCGGGGGCGCGGACCCGTGGCTGATCAAAAATGATCAGATTCGACCGCGTCAGATCGACACGAGGTCGCACACGAAGATCAGCGTCTCGCCCGGGGCGATGCGGCCGCCCGCGCCACGGTCACCGTACGCGAGGTGCGCCGGGATCGTCAGCTTGCGGCGACCGCCGACCTTCATGCCCTCGACGCCCTGGTCCCATCCCTTGATGACCTGGCCGGCGCCCAACTGGAACTGGAGCGGCTTGCCGCGGTTCCAGCTCGCGTCGAACTCCTCGCCGGTGGAGAAGGCCACGCCCACGTAGTGCACGGAGACCAGGTCGCCCGCCTTGGCCTCCCTGCCGTCGCCCTCCCAGATGTCCACGATCTCAAGGTCCTTGGGGGCCTCGCCCTCGGGGAAGTCGATCTCGGGCTTTTCGATGCTCACGTCAATTGCTCCTGCTCAGGTGGATGGGCAACCGTCCCAGTGTTACATCTTCGCGAGGATGTCCACCGAGAAGACCAGCGTGGAGTCCTTCTTGATCGGCCCTTCCTGCGGGGGCTTGTCGCCGTAGCCGAGGGCGGGCGGAACCACGATGAGCACCCGGCTGCCGACCTTCTTGCCGGTGAGTCCCTGCGCCCAGCCCTTGACGACCTGACTCAGAGCGAACTGGGCCAGCTGCTTGCGCTGGTAGGAGGAGTCGAACTCCTTGCCGTCGGCCCAGAGCACGCCCTTGTACTGGACGAGGAGCGAGTCGGTCTCCTTGACCACCTCGCCGTCGCCCTCCAGGACGTACTCCGACACGAGCTTCGTCGGCGCGGCCGTCTTCGGCACGTCGACGGAGGGGGCCTTGCCGTCGGTGTTGGTCCCCACCTTCGGCAGGGCCTTGTCGTCCTGGGCGATCTTCTTGCCCCGGGCGGAGCTCTTCGCGTTGAAGGAGTCGACGATGTCGACGACGAACACCAGCGTGTCCGTCCCCTTGATCCCGGCCTGTTCGTTGCCCTGTTCGCCGTACCCGAGCAACGGCGGGATGGCCAGCTCCACCCGGGAACCGGCCTTCTTCCCCACCAGGGCCTGGTCCCAGCCCGGGATGACCTGCCCCACGCCGATCTGGAAGATGGCCGGGGCGCCACGGTCGTAGGAGTTGTCGAAGACCTTCGCGGACGACCAGATCTGGCCGAGGTAGTTCGCCTGGAGGTGGTCCCCCTTGGCGACGGTGACACCGCTGCCCGGCAGGACGTTCTTCACCGCGAGGTCCGACGACGGCGTGCCGCTGCCCTTCGCCACGGTCGGCTTCTCACCCCACTTCTTCCCCGCGGTGATGTCCGGCACGGGTCCCGACACGATCTTCCCGGACTGCTGGGGGGAATCGGTCGGCACGGGGGAGGAACTCTTGCTGGCGCTGCCCTTGTCGGTCTTGTCGTCACCGCACGCGGCGAGCGTCAACAGTCCGGCGGGCACGGCGAAGAGGAGTGAGCGTCGGCGCACGGTGGGGGCCTCGTATCGGTCGTTCTGGCGGTTGGCGTGCGCGCCACCTTACTGAGGTTTCCCCGCGCTCCGGCGCTCCGGCCCCCGGCCGGCACCGCCGGACCCCCAACGGACGCGTGGCCCCTGAGAAGCACGGGCCCACGAGGAGGGGGCGCCGTACGGTGAACGTACGACACCCCCGGGTCGGTTCCGGCTCACGGAGATCGGTGCGACCGCCGTGGTCGGCCCCACGGACCGGTCACATGCCGGCGATGAGCTTCTCCACCCGGTCGTCGACGGAGCGGAACGGGTCCTTGCACAGCACGGTGCGCTGCGCCTGGTCGTTGAGCTTGAGGTGCACCCAGTCGACGGTGAAGTCCCGCCGCTGTTCCTGCGCACGGCGGATGAAGTCGCCGCGCAGCCGGGCCCGGGTGGTCTGCGGGGGCACCGACTTGCCCTCGAAGATCTTGAGGTCGTCGCAGATCCGGGCGACCTGCCCGCGGCGCTCCAACAGGTAGTAGAGGCCCCGGCGACGGTGGATGTCGTGGTAGGCGAGGTCTATCTGGGCGACCCGCGGGTTCGACATGGTCATGTTGTGCTTGGCCCGGTACCGCTCGATCAACTGGTACTTCATGACCCAGTCGATCTCCGTGGAGATGCGGTCGAGGTCCTCGGCCTCGATCGCGTCCAGGGTGCGGCCCCAGAGTTCCAGCACCTGCTCGACCGTGCCGGTGCGGATGCCCCGGCGCTCGCAGAAGTCCACGGCCTTCTCGTAGTACTCGCGCTGCACCTCCAGGGCGGACGCCTCGCGCCCGCTCGCGAGGCGCACCTTGCGCTGCCCGGTGATGTCGTGGCTGACCTCGCGGATCGCCCGGATGGGGTTCTCCAGGGTCAGGTCACGCATCACCGTGCCCGCCTCGATCATGCGCAGCACCAGGTCCGTGGCCCCGACCTTGAGGAGCATCGTCGTCTCGGACATGTTCGAGTCGCCGACGATGACGTGGAGGCGGCGGTACCGCTCCGCGTCGGCGTGCGGTTCGTCACGGGTGTTGATGATGGGTCGGGAACGCGTCGTGGCCGAGCTGACGCCCTCCCAGATGTGTTCCGCCCGCTGGCTGACGCAGTACACCGCTCCGCGCGGGGTCTGGAGGACCTTGCCCGCGCCGCAGAGCAACTGCCTGGTGACGAGGAAGGGGATGAGGATGTCCGCGAGTCGGGAGAACTCGCCGTGCCGGGCCACCAGGTAGTTCTCGTGGCACCCGTACGAGTTCCCCGCCGAATCCGTGTTGTTCTTGAAGAGGTAGACGTCGCCCGCGATTCCCTCCTCGTGCAGGCGGCGTTCGGCGTCGACGAGCAGCCCTTCGAGGATCCGCTCACCGGCCTTGTCGTGGGTGACCAGCTCGGTCACGTTGTCACATTCGGGGGTCGCGTATTCAGGATGCGATCCGACATCGAGGTACAAGCGGGCGCCGTTGCGCAGAAAGACGTTGCTGCTCCGGCCCCATGACACGACACGGCGGAAGAGGTACCGCGCCACCTCGTCGGGAGACAGGCGGCGCTGTCCCCTGAACGTACATGTGACGCCGTACTCGTTCTCCAGCCCGAAAATGCGGCGGTCCATGACTGAACATTACGCCTGATGCCCTGTACTGAAACCGGGTTCGACCGTACCGTTCCGATCATTTTCCGATGACCCGGCCACCACGCCGGTGTGCAACGGAACCACCAGCGCCGCCCTCGCGACGACCAGCACGGTCAGGGCGGCGAGCCCCACCACGGCCGGAACCGTGAAGGCCGCCCGGGTGCCGCCCCACTCCACCACCGGCCCGGCCAGGGCGGTCCCGCCCGCCGCGCCGACGCTGAACGTGGTGACCAACCAGGAGAACGCCTCGGTGACCGTCCCGCGCGGGGCGTGCCGGTCCACCACCACGAAGGCGCAGGCCAGCGCGGGCGCCAGGAACACCCCGGCGAGCACGCTGAGCAGGGTCATGCCGACGACCCCGGGCACCAGGGCCAGCGGCACGTAACACAGCGCCAGCAGGGCCACCAGGACCCTCAGCCGCGGTTCGGGGGCACCGGCCCACTCCCGTGCGCCGTAGCCCAGTCCCCCGACCAGCGCCCCCAGGCCCAACGCCGCCATCAGCCCGCCGTACACCACGTCCCCGCCGCGGCCCTCGGCGTAGGACGCCCCGGCCACGGCGATGGAGCCGAGGGCCGCGCCGATGAACAGGAAGGCGCCCAGCAGGGTCAGCAGTCCGCCCGAACGCAGGGCGCCCAGCCAGTGGGCCTCGCGCGGGGCGGAGCGCCAGGCCCGTGAGGGCTTCGTGGTCACCACGGACAGCGCGCCGAGCACGCCGAGGCCGTTGATGACGAGCAGCGCCACCGCCGGCGACCACACCGACACGCACAGGGTCACCAGCAGCGGCCCCACCGTGAACATGACCTCCTGGGCCACCGCGTCCATCGCGTACGCCCGGTGCACCTGGCCGTCATGGGGCAGCACGTCCGGCCACAGTGCCCGCAGACCGCCCTCCAGGGGTGGGGTGAACACTCCGGCGAACGCCACCGCCGCGTAGGCCACCGCGAGGGAGTCGGTCCCGGCGAACGCGAGGACGCTCGCGCCGAGCGCCGACAGCAGTGCGGCGGGGACCTGGACGCCCGGTTGGCCGCGCAGGTCCACCAGACGGCCCAGGAGGGGCTGTCCGACGGCGTGGGTCAGGCCGTACACGGCCGCGAGGCCGCCCGCGAGGCTGTAGCTGCCGCCCTCGGCGCGCACCAGCAGCACGATCGCGATGGGGGCGGTGGCGCTGGGGAGTCTCCCCACGAGGGTGCCGATCAGCAGCCTCGCCGCGTAGCGCGCCCGGAAGATGTCCCCGTACCCCGAGGCCATGCGCGGCCCTCCCACTCCCTGAGGTGTTACGTATAACGTCGCCGTCATACGTACCATGTGGGCCATTCGGCGGTCCACCCGCTTTCCGCGGGCACCGCGAGGGACCCACCGGCCCGGGGCCGGACACCGACATGGAGGGCAGCAGTGAGGACGGAGGGCGGCGACCCCGGTGGTCACGGATCGTCATCGGGGGCCGGGCGGCCGACGGGGGGCCACGGCACCCGGCCCACCAGTCGGGACGTCGCCCGCGCCGCAGGGGTCTCCCAGGCGGCCGTGTCGCTCGTCCTGGGCGACAAGTGGCGCGGCCGGGTGGCCCCGACCACCGCGGAGCGGGTACGGGCCGCCGCGCGCGACCTCGGCTACCGCCCCAACCTGGCGGCCCGGAACCTGCGCCTCGGCCGCACGCGCACGGCGCTGCTGGTGGTGCCCGTCCTCAACAGCGACTTCTTCGCCGGGGTCCATGCGGGTGCCGCGCGGGTGGCCGCCCGGCACGGCTTCGGCGTCGTCCTGTACCCCGTCCCCACCGACGCCGGGTCGGCTCCCGACCCGTTCGAGTCGGCCCGTGCCGCCCTGGATGGAGTGATCGCCTCCTCCATGGCCCCGGACGCGGTCGCCGCCCTGAGGGGCGGTGAACTCCCCCTGGTCATGCTGGACTCCGACCCCGTGGCGGCGCACGGCGCGGCCGTCGTCAACCTCGACGTGGGCGACGGGGTGCGGCAGGTGGCCCGCCATCTGCTCGCCCTCGGACACCGGGACGTCCTGCACCTGGGCGCGGACGTCGACTCGTGGACCTTCCGCGTGCGGGCCAGCGCCCTCGCCGAGGTACTGCGGGACGGCTCGGCGACCCACCGGCGGGTCACCGCCCCGCTGCGCGTCGACGCGGCCCGCGACGCCGTGGCCGACGTACTGGGCCTGCCGGTCGAGGAGCGGCCCACCGCGGTGCTGTGCGACAGCGACGTGCTCGCCGCCGGCGTCCTGAAGACCGCCCGGCGGCTGGGGCTGCGGGTGCCCGAGGACCTGTCCGTGACCGGCTTCGACGACCTGTCCCTCGCCACCGCCGTCGAACCCGAACTCACCACCCTGCGGCTGCCGGCCGAGGACGTCGGCGCACACGGGATGCGCGGTCTGCTGGCGCTGCTCGACGGCGAGCAGCCGCCGCCGGTGACCCTGCCCGTGGAACTCGTGTCCCGCGGTTCCACCGCGACGGCCCCCGCCCGCCGCGGGGCGCCCTGACGGCGCGCCTGCCCTCCCGCCCCGCGGACGGCGAAGGGCCCGGACCGGCTACGACCGGTCGGGCCCCTCGTCCGGGTGCACTACGCCTCCGGGTCCGCCTCTTGTGCGGTGTCCGGGCCCGTCGACTTGGCGGGCTTGCTCGACTTGCCGGACTTCGCGGGCTTCGCGGTGCCCGCCGGCGCGCCGGTCTCCTCGGCGCCGGACTCCGCCCCGGCGTCGTCCGCTGCGGAGTCCGCCGCTTCGCCGGGGGGCCGGGTGCCCTCCTCCAGCAGACGGGCGAGCTGACGCCCGACGATCCGCTTGAACTTGCGCTGCTGGGGGCGGGTGCGGTCCAGGACCGCCACCTCCAGGCGCTCGGCGGGGATCTCCCGCTCGCTGCCGTTGGTGTCCCGCGAGAGGGCCTGCACGGCCAGCCGCAGGGCCGCCGCGAGCGACATCCCGTCCTCGTGGCGCTGGTCCAGGTAGGTGCTGATCTGTTCGGCGTTGCCGCCGACGGCGACCGAGCCGTGCTCGTCCACGATCGATCCGTCGTGCGGCAGCCGGTAGATCTGGTCGCCCTCGGGAGCGTCACCGACCTCGGCGACGACCAGCTCCACCTCGTACGGCTTCTCGGCCGAGCTGGAGAAGATCGTGCCGAGCGTCTGGGCGTACACGTTCGCCAGCCCGCGGGCGGTCACGTCATCGCGGTCGTAGGTGTAACCCCGCAGGTCGGCGTAGCGCACCCCGCCGATCCGAAGGTTCTCGTACTCGTTGTACTTGCCGGCCGCGGCGAAGCCGATCCGGTCGTAGATCTCGCTGAACTTGTGCAGCGCGCGGGACGGGTTCTCACCGACGAACACGATGCCGTCGGTGTACTGGAGAACGACCAGGCTGCGCCCCCGGGCGATGCCCTTGCGCGCGTACTCCGCCCGATCGGCCATGGCCTGCTGGGGTGAGACGTAGAACGGCGTAGACACCGGCTGTCCGTCCTTTTCTGTGAGTGGCGATTACGGTTTCGGCAGGTGGTCAGAGCAGGGCGGCACGGGGGCCGTCGGGCTGCTCCAGACGCCGCTCCAGGATCGAGCGGGCGATCTCGGAGGACTCGGCCTCCGTCAGCCTGCGGAATCCGCTCTCGGTGATCACGGTCACGATCGGGTAGATGCGCCGGGCCACGTCCGGGCCGCCGGTCGCCGAATCGTCGTCGGCGGCGTCGTACAACGCCTGCACCACGAGCGTCGTCGCCTGCTGTTCGGTGAGCTCGTCGTGGTAGAGCTTCTTCATCGAGCCGCGGGCGAAGATCGAGCCCGAGCCGGTGGCCGCGAAGCCCTGCTCCTCGCTCCGTCCGCCCGTCACGTCGTAACTGAAGACGCGGCCCTTCTCGCGGTCGACGTCGTAGCCGGCGAAGAGGGGCACCACGGCGAGGCCCTGCATGGCCATCCCGAGGTTGGAACGGATCATCGTGGAGAGCCGGTTGGCCTTGCCCTCCAGGGAGAGCTGGACGCCCTCGACCTTCTCGAAGTGCTCCAACTCCAGTTGGAACAGCTTGACCATCTCGACCGCGAGGCCCGCCGTGCCGGCGATGCCGACGGCCGAGTACTCGTCCGCCGGGAACACCTTCTCGATGTCCCGCTGCGCGATCATGCTGCCCATCGTGGCCCGCCGGTCACCGGCGAGCACCACACCGCCCGGGAAGGTCACGGCGACGATCGTAGTGCCGTGCGGCACCGCGATGGCGCCCTGGACCGGGGGCAGCGCCCGGTTGCCCGGCAGCATGTCCGGCTGGTGCACGGAGAGGAAGTCCACGAAGGACGACGAGCCGGGGGTGAGGAAGGCAGCTGGTAGACGCCCGGTGCCACGGTTGTTGGCTTCCACGAGTTTCCCTCCAGATAAGCGGCAGCCCTGCGGACGGTGTCGGGATCGGCGCCCAACTTGCCGACGGCCGAATTGCAGTTGAAGCACGGTACGCCAGGGACCTTACCCGCCTCGCGGCCGTGATCCACATGCGTGGAGGGCCGGAACGTACGGGGCCGGGAACGGCGCGGGAGGTGGTGGTGCGCGGTCGGACGCGCCACCGCCCGCCCGGGTGTTCGCACCGGACCGGCGCGGGCGGGCCGACCCGCCGCGCGACCGCGGGCACAGGACCCGCCCGCGGTCGCGCGAGGGCGTCTTCGGACCGCGCGGGTCCGGCCCGTTCGTTACTGGCCGCCCTTTTGCACGAAGGAGCGCACGAAGTCCTCGGCGTTCTCCTCCAGGACGTCGTCGATCTCGTCCAGAACGGAGTCGACGTCGTCGCTCAGTTTCTCCTGGCGCTCCTTGAGGTCCTCGGACGCCTGCGCGTCCTGCGCCTGCTCCTCGGTCTCCTCGTTGGTGCGCGTGGCCTTCTGCTGTCCGCCGCCGGTGTCCTTGGTCGCCATCAACCCTCACCCCGCTCGGTTCGCCCGACTCAGTTCGATCGGTCAAGATCAGACCCTACAAGCTGGGTCCGACATCGGCCCCCGCGTTCGTACAACGTCCGGGGATCATCATCATGATTCCCGGGGACGGTGCCCTTCAGCCGCTCCGGGGACCGGTTTCGGTACCGGTCCCGCTGCGCCGGTCACCCGCCGGACAGGACCTTGACGAGTTCCTCGGCCGTGCGACAGCGGTCGAGGAGCGCTTTGACGTGGTTGCGCGTGCCGCGCAACGGTTCCAGGGTGGGGACCCGCTGGAGGGAGTCCCGACCGGGCAGGTCGAAGATCACGGAGTCCCAGGAGGCCGCGGCCACGTCGTCCGCGTACTGCTCCAGACAGCGTCCCCGGAAGTAGGCCCTGGTGTCCTCCGGGGGCTTGGTGCGGGCCCGTTCCACCTCCTCCTCGTCCAGGAGCCGCTGCATCTTGCCCCGGGCCACCAGCCGGTTGTACAGGCCCTTCTCGGCGCGCACATCCGCGTACTGGAGGTCGACCAGGTGCAGCCGGGCGGCGTCCCAGTCGAGGCCGTCCCGCCGCCGGTAGCCCTCCATCAGCTCCCGCTTGGCGACCCAGTCCAGCTCCCCGGACAGGCTCATCGGATCGTTCTCCAGCCGGTTCAGCGTGTCTTCCCACCGGGCGAGCACGTCCCGGGTCTGTTCGTCCGCATCGGCCCCGAACCGTTCCTCCACGTACTTGCGGGACAGCTCGTAGTACTCCATCTGGAGCTGTACCGCGGTGAGCGTGCGTCCGCTGCGGAGCGTGATGAGCCGTTGCAGCCCGGGGTCGTGCGAGACCTGGTGCAGCGTGCGCACCGGCTGGTCGACGGCGAGGTCCACGGCGATGAAGCCGTCCTCGATCATGGACAGGACCAGTGCGGTGGTGCCGAGCTTCAGATAGGTGGAGATCTCGGAGAGGTTGGCGTCGCCGATGATCACATGGAGGCGCCGGTACTTCTCGGCGTCGGCGTGCGGCTCGTCCCGGGTGTTGATGATGGGCCGCTTCAGCGTGGTCTCCAGGCCGACCTCGACCTCGAAGTAGTCCGCGCGCTGGCTGATCTGGAAGCCGTCTTCGTGGCCGTCCTGGCCGATCCCGACGCGACCGGCCCCGGTGACGACCTGCCGGGAGACGAAGAAGGGCGTGAGGTGGCGCACGATGTCCGAGAAGGCGGTCTCCCGCTTCATCAGGTAGTTCTCGTGCGTCCCGTAGGAGGCGCCCTTGTTGTCGGTGTTGTTCTTGTAGAGGTGGATGGGCTGCGCGCCGGGGAGCTGGGCGGCCCGCTCGGCGGCCTCCGCCATGATCCGCTCCCCCGCCTTGTCCCACAGGACGGCGTCCCGCGGGTTGGTGATCTCCGGGGAGCTGTACTCGGGATGCGCGTGGTCCACGTAGAGCCGGGCGCCGTTGGTCAGGATGACGTTGGCGAGGCCGATGTCCTCGTCGGTGAGCTGGCTGGAGTCGGCGGCCTCGCGCGCGAGGTCGAAGCCCCGGGCGTCACGCAGCGGGTTCTCCTCCTCGAAGTCCCACCGGGCCCGGCGGGCCCGGTGCATCGCTGCCGCGTAGGCGTTGACGATCTGGGAAGAGGTGAGCATGGCATTGGCATTGGGGTGGCCGGGAACGGAGATGCCGTACTCCGTCTCGATGCCCATTACTCGCCGTACGGTCATGCGGCCCTCCTTGCCCGACGACGCCCCCGGGCGGGGGCGGCGCTCAAGTACCGCTGGTGCTCCGGTCCGTGTGCGGTGCCCGTCCCCGCACTGCGTGACGCGGCGGTACAGGAGAGCCTATGACGCCTCTGCGCTGGTGGGGAGATCATTCTCGTCATTGCCGTGTCACCGTGTGCCGTCCGGTGAAACAGTCGGCTGCGGGCACCCGTGGGCACCCGCAGCCGCCCGGTTCGTCTAGAGGTACTGGCCGGTGTTCGCCACCGTGTCGATGGAGCGTCCGGTGTCGGCGCCCTGCTTCCCGGTGACCAGGGTGCGGATGTAGACGATCCGCTCGCCCTTCTTGCCGGAGATCCGGGCCCAGTCGTCCGGGTTGGTGGTGTTGGGGAGGTCCTCGTTCTCCTTGAACTCGTCCACGCACGCCTGGAGGAGGTGGGAGACCCGCAGCCCCTTCTGGTTCTGCTCCAGGAACGCCTTGATCGCCATCTTCTTGGCACGGCCCACGATGTTCTCGATCATGGCGCCGGAGTTGAAGTCCTTGAAGTACAGGACCTCCTTGTCACCGTTGGCGTAGGTGACCTCCAGGAAGCGGTTCTCCTCGGACTCGGCGTACATCTGCTCGACGGCGGTCTGGATCATGCCCTGCACCGTGGCCCCGCGGTCGCCGCCGTGCTCTCCGAGGTCGTCGGAGTGCAGCGGGAGCCGCTGGGTGAGGTACTTGCCGAAGATGTCCTTGGCCGCCTCGGCGTCCGGACGCTCGATCTTGATCTTCACATCGAGCCGGCCGGGCCGCAGGATCGCGGGGTCGATCATGTCCTCGCGGTTGGAGGCACCGATGACGACCACGTTCTCCAGGCCCTCGACACCGTCGATCTCGGCGAGGAGCTGCGGGACGATGGTGTTCTCGACGTCCGAGCTGACGCCCGAGCCGCGGGTGCGGAACAGGGACTCCATCTCGTCGAAGAAGACGATGACCGGGGTGCCCTCGCTGGCCTTCTCACGGGCTCGCTGGAACACCAGGCGGATCTGCCGCTCGGTCTCGCCGACGTACTTGTTGAGCAGCTCCGGGCCCTTGATGTTGAGGAAGAAGCTCTTGCCCGACGCCTGCCCGGTGACTTCGGCGACCTTCTTCGCGAGGGAGTTGGCCACCGCCTTGGCGATGAGGGTCTTCCCGCACCCGGGCGGGCCGTAGAGGAGGACGCCCTTGGGCGGGCGCAGTTCGTGCTCCTTGAACAGGTCCGGGTAGAGGTAGGGGAGCTCGACCGCGTCGCGGATCAGCTCGATCTGGTTGCCCAGACCGCCGATCTGCTCGTAGCCGATGTCCGGGACCTCTTCGAGGACGAGTTCCTCGACCTCGCTCTTGGGCACGACCTCGTAGACGTAGCCGGAGCGGGATTCGAGGAGCAGGGCGTCACCCGGGCGGATGGTCACGTCGAGGAGCGGCTCGGCGAGCCGGACGACGCGCTCTTCGTCGGTGTGTCCGACGACCAGGGCGCGTTCGCCGTCCTCCAGGATCTCCTTGAGGGTGACGATGTCGCCGACGCGCTCGTACGTCATGGCCTCGACCACGTTGAGCGCCTCGTTCAGCATGACTTCCTGGCCGCGCCGGAGTTCGTCGAGTTCGACGCTCGGGCTCACGTTCACCCGGAGCTTGCGGCCCCCGGTGAAGATGTCGGCGGTGCCGTCCTCGTTGGCGGTGAGGAAGACGCCGAAGCCGGCCGGCGGCTGGGCGAGCCGGTCGACCTCCTCCTTGAGGGCCACGATCTGGTCGCGGGCCTCACGGAGCGTGTTCGCGAGTCGTTCGTTCTGCGCGGACACGCCGGCCAGGTTCGTCTGGAGTTCGACGATCCGCTCTTCGAGAATCCTCGTGTGCCGCGGAGAGTCGGCGAGCTTGCGTCGCAGGACGGCGATCTCCTGCTCAAGATAGGCGATCTGACCGGCCGGGTCATCGGACCCCCGACCCGGGCGGATGCCGCGGTTCGTGTCGTCGTGGGCTGCCACGGTCCTCACCTCCTCCAAGGGGAGCTGGACGCTTCCTGACCCTACCTGGGTGGGTGTCGATTGAAACCCCTAGATCACAAAGACCGTGGGGGTGTGTCCGATCTTCACCCTTGCGCTCTCCCTCACGCCAGGTGGATACCCACGGAATGACGTCTGAAAGCGGCCCGGTCCGCTCAGGAAATGGTCAACACCCATCACCGGGCGGCCGACTTGTGCCGTGGTCCGGGTGTCCGGGGAGCGGATCGGCCCCTCTGATGTGACGGGCGCCACGTGTGCACGACGGGTGCTCCGACCCGGTTTTCGGCCAGCGGCAGCAGCGACCGGCGGTGACGCTGCGTGTGCCGTGGGCGGGGCACCGGCGCCGGTGCGGGCGGTTGTATCGTCGAGACGTCCGGCACGCGCGCGGGACGGGTGTTCGCCCGGGAGATCGACCGGGGCCGCCGGGGTCCACGAGGCCCCGGAGCCCTCGGAGTCGTCCGGCGACCGGCCCGGCCCGGCGGGTGCACGAGTTGCGCGGCTCATGGTGGGAGACAAGACGGTGGGGCAAGAGGACCGGTCCGGGACGCGGGAGGGCGACGGCCCCGAGCTGGAGGTCTGGATCGACCAGGACCTCTGCACGGGCGACGGGATCTGTGTGCAGTACGCCCCGGAGGTCTTCGAGCTGGACATCGACGGTCTGGCCTACGTGAAGAGCGCCGACGACGAGTTGCTCCAGGCTCCGGGGGCCACGACCCGGGTGCCGCTGCCGCTGTTGCAGGACGTCGCCGACTCCGCCAAGGAGTGCCCCGGGGACTGCATCCACGTGCGGCGGATCACCGACCGGGTCGAGGTGCACGGACCGGACGCGGCCTGAGACGGCACGCGGTGCCGTCCGCACGGTCCGAGCGGCCGGGCCGGCGCAGGGCCCGTCAGGCGCTCAGTGCACGCCCGGTGTCGGCGCTGTGGAAACGGCCGTCGTGCCAGGTCCAGGTGGTCCGCTTGCGCTCGTCCGGACAGCAGTTGGGCACCTCGGGCGAGGAGTAGCCGAGCAGGGTGGCGAGCACGGTCCCGCCGCGTACGGAGAGATCGGTGACGCTCAGCCGGTCCTTGGGCTCGACCAGGGTGGCGACCACCCGGGGGGCCGCTTCGGCGCCGGCCCGGGTGAGGACGTAGACCCCGCTGGGCGGCGTCCCCATGCCCGTGTCGCAGCGCGCCACCGCGACCGTCTCGGGCGTCCCGTCCCCGTCGAGGTCGCCGCTCGCCTCCTGGACGACGCGCACCCCGACGGGACCGCAGTCGAGCGGGAGCGTCACGTCGGCCGGATCGGGTGCGGGGCCGGGAACCTTCCGGGCGTCGGCCCGGGGACGGCCCTCCTGGACGGCCGTCGCCGCGTCGGGCTGGAGGAGGGACGAGGCCGCGATCACACCGGCGAGGGCCGCGGCGGTGGCCACCCAGTGGATGGGCCGGGTGCGGGTGTGCGCCAGTTCCGGAACGGCGGGGTGCTGCACGAGGAGTGTCTCCTGTGAGGGCTGTGCCGGTGGGGTGGCCAGCATCGTGCCACACGGCGCGAGGCAGGGGAACGGCGGGGCCGGGGTTCCGGGAACGGCGGGTCGCGGGTCACCCGGCACGGCACGCGCTCAACGCGCGGATGCCGCCGTCGAGTTTCCCGGACGGACCGGGAACTCGGCGGCGGCATCCGCGCGTTGTGAAAGGTGTGGCCGATACGGCCGTGTTGGCCCGAGGGGCCCCGCAGCTGGCACGCGATGCCGTCTGTGGGGCGGGTGGCACGGGTCAGCGGGTGGCGCCGCCGTCGGCGTTGGGACCCGAGTAGTCGTCGCCGTACGCACCCTTGGCGGGGCGGCGGCGGCGCATCGGGGGCTCGACGCCGTCGGCGAGCCGACGGGCGGTGAGGAGGAACCCGGTGTGACCGATCATGCGGTGGTCGGGGCGTACGGCGAGACCCTCGATGTGCCAGTTGCGGATCATCGTCTCCCAGGCGGTCGGCTCGTTGAAGCAGCCGATCTCCCGGATGGACTCCACGGTCCGGGCGAGCTGGGTCGTCGTCGCCACGTAGCAGCAGACGATGCCACCGGGGACGAGGGCCTTGGAAACGGCCTCCAGGCACTCCCAGGGCGCCAGCATGTCGAGGATGACCCGGTCGACGTCCGTGTCGGACAGGTTGTCCTGGAGGTCGCCGACGGTCAGCTGCCAGGCCGGGTGCGGGCCGCCGAAGTAGCGCTCCACGTTCTGCCGGGCGATGTCCGCGAAGTCCTCGCGGCGCTCGTAGGAGTGGAGCATGCCCTGGTCGCCGATGGCGCGGAGCAGGAAGCTGCTCAGCGATCCGGAGCCCACTCCCGCTTCCACGACGCGGGCGCCGGGGAAGATGTCCGCGAAGGCGAGGATCTGCCCCGCGTCCTTGGGGTAGACCACGGCGGCGCCGCGGGGCATGGACAGGACATAGTCGGGGAGCAGGGGGCGCAGCGCTAGGTAGGCGACGTTCCCCGTGGTGCGGACAACACTGCCCTCGGGGGAGCCGATCAGCTCGTCGTGCGGGAACGACCCTTTGTGGGTGTGGAAGTTCTTCCCGGCTTCGAGCGTGAACGTGTAGTGGCGTCCCTTGGGGTCGGTGAGCTGGACCTGGTCCCCGACCTTGAAGGGCCCACGGCGGCGGGCGGCACCGGTCGGTTCGGACATGTGACCAGCCTACCGTCCGTGACGGGGGCCTCGGACCACCGCGGGGCGGGGCCCGGCCGGGGCGGGGTCAGCTGGGTCGGGCCATGGCCCGGACGAAGGCCCGTTCCACGTCGGCGGCGGAGAGTACGCCGTAGATCTCGCCGGAGTCCTCCACCACGAGGTACTCGGTGGCCGGGGTGGTGCGCAGCACGTCGAGGAGTTCCTCGCCGGCCAGGTCGGCGGAGACGCGCATCCCGTCGGTGAGGTCCTGGGCGAGTCCACTGACGGCGACCCAGGGGCGCCGGTGCTCGGGGATCCCGACGATGGCGGCCTCCCGGACCACCGCGACGGGCTCGCCGTCCGGGGCGACGATCACCAGGGCGCGGGCGCCGGCGTCGTTCGCGCGGCGCAGCGCCTCGGACAGCGGGGTGTCGGTCTCCACGGGGACGGCCCGCCGGGTGAGGGCGCGGGCCCGCAGCTCGGGGAGGTGTTCCCGCAGCCGGGCCATGCGCAGGCTGTTGCCGGCTCCGGTCCAGATGATGGCGGCGAGGATCGCGGCCAGCAGGGCGTCGGTGACGGTATCCATGCCGTCGAGGCCGCCCGGCTTGGGGCCGAGGACACCGGATTGGGTGAGCAGCGGCAGGCCGATCAGGACCGAGACGGCGAGGGCCCGGCCGACCCAGGCGGCGGCGATGGTGCCGCTCATGGGCTTGCCGGTGATCTTCCAGACGACGGCGCGCAGCATCCGGCCGCCGTCCAGGGGCAGCCCCGGCAGCAGGTTGAAGGCGGCCACGATCAGGTTGGAGATCATCAGTCCGGCCAGCAGGACGCCGGGCACCGTGCCGGGTTCGACGAGCAGCATGCCGCCGTAGAAGGCACCGGCGAGGACGAGCGAGAGGAGCGGGCCGACGAACGCCAGGACGAACTCGCGGCCGGGGGTCTCGGACTCCTTCTCGATCTCGGAGACGCCGCCGAAGAATTGGAGCTGGATGCGGCGCACGGGCAGTTTGAAGCGGAGTGCGGCGACCGTGTGCGCGAGTTCGTGGACCAGGACGGACGCGTAGAACGCGACGGCGAAGAAGAGGGAGACCAGATAGCGGACGTTGCCCAGTTCGGGCAGGACGCGTTCCAGCTGACCGCCGAAGACCCAGGTGATCAGGGCGGCCACCAGGAACCAGCTGGGGGCGACGTAGACGGGCACGCCGAAGGGTCGGCCCATGAGGATGCCGCCGCCGGGGTCCTTGGCGCGCTGCGGCCGGTCGGAGCCGGGGGGGTGCTCGGTGTCGCCCGCGCCGAACGGGCTCGGCCCGCCACCCGCCGTACCGGTCGCGCGGGGCGGCTGGTTGCGGGATTCGGCGTACGGGTGCTGAGGGGCGCGCACGGGGGGCTTGGTGAGCGGGGTGCGGGGGCGGTCGGCCCCCGGTTCCTGGGGGGCCGGGGTGCCGGGGTGCGCGGGGGCGTCCGCCCCGGTGGCGTGCTCGCCCGTGGGGGCGGCTGCCTCGGCGGCGTGGTCCGGCGGGGGCGCGTCGGAAGGCCCGTCGGGGGGCGCGTCGCCGCTCCGCGCGCCCGGTCGGGCGTCCGGAGTGGGGTGATCCGGCCCGTCCGGACGCGGGCGCCGCTCGGCCGCCGCATCGTCGTCCGGCTGCGGCTGACCGCTCCCGCCGCTCTCAGTCACGGTGTCCCCTCGTTCGGTTTCCCCCGCCCCTGAATCATGCAGCGCGAGGGGGTCTTCAGTCGATGGTATGCGTCGGGGTGTCAGTGGCGGGCCGTAGGGTCTGTCCCCATGGAGACCCGTACCGGTGAAGCCGTGGCGCCCGCACGGCCGGGGTCGCTGTCGCCGTCGCGCGCGAGCGATTTCATGCAGTGCCCGCTGCTCTACCGCTTCAGGGTGATCGACAGGCTGCCCGAGAAGCCCAGCGCGGCGGCGACCCGGGGCACCTTGGTCCATGCCGTACTCGAACGTTTGTTTGATTCTCCGGCCGAGGAGCGGACCGCGCCGCGGGCGAAGGCCCTGGTCCCGGGGCAGTGGGACCGACTGCGGACCGCGAAGCCGGAGCTGGCCGACCTCTTCAAGGAACCGGACGCCACGCCGAACGGGCCCGGCCGTGAGGAGACCGAGGAGGAGCGGCTCGCACGGTGGCTGACGGAGGCGGAGGGCCTGGTCGAGCGCTGGTTCACCCTGGAGGACCCGACCCGGCTGGAGCCCGCCGAGCGCGAGCTGTTCGTGGAGGCGGACCTGCCCTCGGGGCTCCGGCTGCGGGGGATCATCGACCGGGTGGACGTCGCTCCGACCGGTGAGGTCCGCATCGTCGACTACAAGACCGGCAAGGCGCCCCGCCCGGAGTACGCGGAGGGCGCGCTGTTCCAGATGAAGTTCTACGCCCTGGTGGTGTGGCGGCTGAAGGGGCTGGTCCCGCGCCGGCTCCAACTGGTCTACCTGGGCAGCGGGGACGTCCTCACCTACGACCCGGTCGTCGCCGACCTGGAACGGGTGGAACGCAAGGTGCACGCCCTGTGGGACGCGATCCGGCAGGCGACCGACACCGGCGAGTGGCGGCCCCGCCGCACCAAGCTGTGCGGGTGGTGCGACCACCGCGCGCTCTGCCCGGAGTTCGGGGGCACTCCCCCGCCGTACCCGCTGCCGATCGCCCCCGGGGCGACCGGATCGGCGCCCGAGGTCGTCCCGGGGCGGTCCACCGGTCCGGAGCAGGGCAGAATGGGGCCGGACTAGCGAAGGAGACACACGTGGCCATCCGCGTCCTACTGGTCGATGACCAGCCGCTGCTGCGCACCGGGTTCCGGATGATTCTGGAGGCCGAGGCGGACCTCGCGGTCGTCGGCGAGGCCGGAGACGGCCTGCAAGCAATCGACCAGGTACGCGCCCTCCAGCCCGACGTGGTCCTCATGGACATCCGCATGCCCCGGATGGACGGGGTCGAAGCCACCCGGCAGATCACCGGCCCCGGGCGGGACGGCCCCGCCAAGGTGCTCGTGCTGACCACGTTCGACCTCGACGAGTACGTGGTCGAGGCGCTCAAGGCGGGAGCGAGCGGGTTCCTGCTGAAGGACGCCCCCGCCAATGAGTTGGTCCAGGCGATCCGGGTGGTCGCCGCGGGCGAGGCGATGTTGGCGCCGAGCATCACCAGACGGCTGCTCGACAAGTACGCCGACCACCTCCCGTCCGGGGACGAACCGGTGCCGAACACCCTGCACACGCTCACCGACCGTGAGGTGGAGGTGCTGAAGCTGGTGGCGCGCGGACTGTCCAACGCGGAGATCGCCGCGGAACTGTTCGTCAGCGAGACCACCGTGAAGACGCACGTGGGTCACGTCCTGACGAAGCTGGGGCTGCGCGACCGCGTTCAGGCGGCGGTCTACGCGTACGAGAGCGGTCTGGTCCGCCCCGGCGCCCAGTGACATGGACGGGCCCGCACCGGATCGGCGCGGGCCCGCGGGTCACCCCGGGTACGGGGCCGGTGCGCACCGGCCCCGACCGGCTCAGCCCTTGTTGATCTCCCAGAACCGGAACACCGTGGACGCGTCGAGGCAGTTCTCCAGCCCGTAGACGCTGTCCCGGACGACCGCGTACTGCTTGGCCTGCCACAGCGGGATGATCGGGACGTCGCGCGCGACGATGTCCTGGAGCTCGGCGTAGTCCTTGGCGGTGGCGGACCGGTCGTTCTCCGCCGCCGTCGCGGGGATGACCTCCTCCGTGATGGTGCTGTTCTCGTAGTTGTTGCCGAGGACGTTGCCCTTGCCGAAGAACGGCTGGGTGAAGTTGTCCGGGTCCGGATAGTCCGGCACCCAACCCTTCACGTACACACCGTACTTGCCGGCGGCGATGTCCTTCTCGTACTGGTCGAACTCGACCGAGCGGACCCGCGCGTCGAACAGCCCGCTGGCGTTCAACTGCTCGGCGATCGCCCGGAACTCCTGGTCCGTCGAGGGGCCGTAGCGGGAGGGCGTCGACCACAGGGTCAGCTTCACCTTGCCGGTGTGGCCCTCGGCTTCGAGCGCCTCCTTGGCCTTGGCCCGCTCCGGGCGGGCGCCGTACTCGTCGAAGAACGCCGTGTTGTGGGCGGTGATCCCGGCCGGGATGATCGAGTAGAGCGGCTCGGCGGTGGAGTCGTAGACCTGCTGGACGAGCGCCTCCCGGTCGATCAGATAGGCGATCGCCCTGCGCACGCCCCGCTTTCCCACCACCGGGTCGTTCACGTTGAAGACCAGGTGCTGCACCTCGGCGCTGCTGCCCGGCACGATGTCGATGCCGGAACCGGTGCTGGTGTCGTTCTCGATCTCGGCGATGTCCTTGGCCGCGAGACCGCGGTAGGCGACGTCGACGTCCTTCCCGGTGAGCGCCTTCTTCAACGCTCCCTGGTCACCGCCGAAGAGACGCAGGGTGACCTTGGAGTTCCGGAGCTTGGCGTTGCCCTGGTAGGAGCCGTTGCGGGAGAACTCCGCACGGTCCTTGCGGAACGAGTCGAGCTTGTACGGGCCCGAGCCGACCGCCTTGTCGTCGGTGCGGAGCTTGTCGGCGGGGTACTCGCGGTGGTCCACGATCGACCCCGCGCCGGAGGCGATCTTGCTGGGGAAGGTGGCGTCGGGCACGTTCAACCGGAAGACGACGGTCAGGGGGTCCGGCACCTGCACCTCGTCGAGCATGGGGAACATGATCGCCGGGCCCGCATCGTCGTTGATGCGCATCGTGCGGTCGAAGGAGAACTTCACGTCCTCGGAGGTGAGGTCGTTGCCGTTGCTGAACTTGAGGCCCTTGCGCAGGGTGCACTTGAACACCTTCGCCTGGGCGTCGGTGAACCCGCATTCCTGGGCGGCTTCGGGCTCCGGCTCCGTACTACCGATGGGGAAACTGAGCAGGGACTGGAAAACGTTGTTGAACAGCAGCCACGAGCCGGGGTCGTACCCCGATGCGGGGTCGGTCGCAGTGACGTCGTCGGACATGCCGACCACCACGGATCCTCCGCTGCCGGACTCACCGTCCTCCGTACCGCAGCCGGTCAGCGTGGCGGCTGCCAGTCCCGTGGCTATGGACAGGACTGACCACTGGGTGCGCTTCTTCACGATCTACCTTGGGGGTCCAAGGGAGTTCAGTCGCTGACTCCGCGACTGAGCTCCCACAGCTGAAGGTTCGACGAGGAGTCGAGTGCCCATTCGACTCCCTGGATGTCGTCGCGCGCGGCCACGTACTGCCTTCCTTGCCACAGAGGCAGTACCGGCACGTCGTCGGCGACGATGTTCTGGATCTCCTCGATGCTGTCCGACGCTCGCAACCGATCGGCCTCCCGGCGCGACTGGGGGATCAGGTCGTCGCGGATGGCACTGTTCACGTAGGGCAGCGCGAGGAAGTTCCCCTTGTCGAGGAAGGGGGCGAGGAAGTTGTCGGCGTCGGGGAAGTCGGGGAACCAACCCAGGCCGTACACGGCGTACTTGCCGTCGAGTTCGTCGGCGCGGAACTCGACCCACTCCGCGCCCTTGATGTCGACCTCGAACAGACCACTGGCGTTGAGCTGCTTCTTGAGCACCTCGAACTCCTTCTCCGTGGTGGAGCCGTAGTGGTCGGTGGTGTAGTGGAGCGTGAGTTTGACCGGTGTGGTGACACCGGCCTTCCGCAGGATTCCGCGGGCCTTCTCGGTGCTCGGCGCGCCGTACTTGTTGAAGAAGGCGCTGGAGTGTCCGGTGAGGGTGGCCGGAACGAGGGAGTAGAGGGGGTCGGCGCCTTCGCCGTAGACGGTGGAGGTGAGTTCGCCGCGGTCGACGACCTGGGCCATGGCCTGACGGACGGCCTTCTCCCGCACCACGGGCGCATTGGTGTTGAAGCCGAGGTAACGGATCTCCAGACCGGGGGTCTCGACCAGTTTGATGTCCTCGTCGGCGCCGCTGGAGAGCTTCTTGATCTGTTCCGGGGACATGGTGCGGGTCATCAGGTCGACCTCGCCCGCGTCGAGCGCGGCGCCCATGGCGGCCGCGTCGGCGAAGGGGCGAAGTTCGATCTTGCTGTTCTTGGGGGTGTGTTGACCCTTGTACGTGTCGTTCTTGGTGAACACCGCCTTGGTGACGGCACCGTTCGCGGTCTCGGCCTTCAGGGTGTAGGGGCCGGAACCGTCGATCTCGAAGCCGTTGCGGAGCCGGTCACGGGGGTACTTCTCGGGGTGAACGATTCCGGCGACGGGGGTCGCGAGCTTGAACGGGAAGGTCGCATCGGGGGTCTTGAGATGGAAGATGACCTTCTTGTAGCCCTGGGTCTCGACGGTGTCGACGGTGTTCAGCAGGCTGGCGACCCCACTGGCCGCCTTGATGCCGAGGACCCGGTCGATGGAGTACTTGACGTCGGTCGCGGTGACCGCCTCGCCACCCGCGAACTTGAGGCCGTCGCGCAGGGTGCACGCGTACCGTTCGTTGCCGGTGTCGGTGAACCCGCACTCCTCGGCGGCCTCGGGCACCGGCTCGCCACCGCCGCGCGGCAGGGTCATCAGGGTCTGGAGGGTCTGCCGCAGCAGGTTCCAGGAGCCCGCGTCGTAGGCGTACGCCGGGTCGAGGGGAGCCGGTGACTCCTTGGTCGTCGCGAAGGAGTCGGTGGTGCCGACGGTGATCGCGTGACTTGCCCGGTCCCCGCCACCGGCCCCGCCACAGGCGACGAGCACCGGGGTGAACAGGCCGAGGACGGCCGGCAGCACCAACGTCTTGCGGTTCATGGGCGGGGTTCTCCAGAGCGGTCGATCCCCGGACACCGGCAACGGGGGTGTGAGGGCGGTGTCCGGGATTCCGGCGATGTTCTCGCGATGACACTAGTGCGGCGGGGCGGAATGCCCGGACCGGGCCGCTCGCCCCCGTCCATCACGCTCTGAAACCGGCTACCGACAGATCGGAAATCCCGCGACGGAAGGTTTCGTGCACCCTCCTACCAATCGGGACACATGGACTCGGCTTCACACCGGCGCCGGGGCCGACCTACATAGGCCACGCCCACTGTCGACCCCGAACGGCGTGGCAAAGCTCACATGGGCGACTTGGTTCATCTGCCGGACAGCCCGTCGAGCCCTCGGGGCAATTCACCCGAACCGGGCGCCTCGGGCGCACAGTTGGCGGCCCGGGCGCACGGGCGAGCGACGTCAAACGGTCAAGGAGGGACAGGGACCCCGCCCCGGCGGCGCCTCGGTCGGGGCGACGGATCAGTTCGGGCTCATCACGCCGTGCAGGAACGGCAGGTCCACCTGTTCCAGGGAGGAGACGACCGTACGCCCCGGAGCGGCCTGGATCGGCGCCACCGACGGCACGGCCACCACTCGGCAGCCGGCGGCCTCCGCGGCGGCGACCCCGGTGGCGGTGTCCTCGACGACCGCACAGCGCCCGGGGTCGGCGTCGAGTCCCGCGGCGGCGAGCAGGTACGGGTCGGGGAACGGCTTCGTCCGCTCCACCTCGTCCCCCGCGACGGTCAGGGTGAAGTTCCGGTGACCGAGCGAGTGCAGGACCCGGTCGATGATGCGGCGGTGCGAGGCGGAGACCAGTGCGGTGGGGATGCGGTGGGCGGCCAGTTCGGCGAGCAGTCGGGCCGCGCCGGGCATCAGGGGCAGCGCTCGGCTGATGCGGCGCTCGAACCCGTCGTTGAGCAGGACGGTCAGCTCGGCGAGGGTGATGTCGGCGCCGGTCGCCTCGATCAGGAACCCCGCACTGCGCGTCATGGGGCCGCCGACGACGACCTCACGCCAGGCGTCGTCGAGCCGGTGTCCGAGGCCCGCGAAGACCTCCGCCTCGGTCTCCCACCAGAAGCCCTCCGTGTCCACGAGCGTGCCGTCCATGTCCAGGAGGACCGCCTGGAGCGCGGAACCGTCGGCCGGTCGGGCGCCGAGGGCGGGAACCGTGGTGGTCATCCGGGCACACCTCCATGAGGGACGAAGAGGCCGACCGCCCCTCCCGCAGAAGAGGCAGCCGGCCTGCACTGGACCGACCAGTGTACGACGTCGCGGTGGAAAGCGCCGGTCGAATTCCGCGGGAACGGCTGCGGAGGCCGGCACCGTACGGGTTCCGCGCACACCGCCGGCGTACGGGCGGCGTGCGGTCACGGTGCCGGCGGCGTACGGGCGCCGGGTGTGCGGCGTACGGGCGCCCGTTCGGCGGCGTGCGGACTCAGCGGGCGTTGAAGTACTTCGCCTCCGGGTGGTGGATCACGATGGCGTCCGTGGACTGCTCGGGGTGGAGCTGGAACTCCTCGGAGAGGACCACCCCGATCCGCTCGGGCTCCAGCAGCCGGGCGATCTTCGCGCGGTCCTCCAGGTCGGGGCAGGCCCCGTAGCCCAGGGAGAACCGGGCACCGCGGTACTTCAGGGCGAACATGTCCTCGATCTGGGCGGGGTCCTCCCCGGCGAAGCCCAGTTCCGAGCGGACCCGTGCGTGCCAGTACTCGGCGAGCGCCTCCGCGAGCTGGACGGACAGCCCGTGCAGTTCCAGGTAGTCCCGGTAGGCGTTGGCCTCGAACAGCTCGGCCGTGGCCTCGCCGATCCGCGAACCGACGGTGACCACCTGGAGGCCCACGACGTCCCTCTCGCCGGACTCCTCGGGGCGGAAGAAGTCGGCCAGGCACAGTCGCCGCCCCCGGCGCTGCCGGGGGAAGGTGAAGCGGGTGCGCTCGTTGCCCTGCTCGTCCAGGATGATCAGGTCGTCGCCCTTGGAGACGCAGGGGAAGTAGCCGTAGACGACGGCCGCCTCCAACAGGTTCTCCCGCTGGAGCTTGTCGAGCCAGCCGCGCAGTCGGGGACGTCCTTCGGTCTCGACCAGTTCCTCGTAGGCGGGGCCGTCGCCGGCGCGGTTCTGCTTCAGTCCCCACTGCCCCTTGAACAGGGCGCCCTCGTCCAGCCAGGAGGCGTACTCCTTGAGCTGGATGCCCTTGATGACCCGGGTGCCCAGGAACGGCGGGGTCGGCAGCGGATTGTCGGTGGACACGTCGGAGCGGACGGCGCCCTCCTCGGGGCGGTCCGGGGCGGCGACCGGGGCGGCGGCGCGGACCCGGCGCTGCTTCAGCTCGGGCAGGCTCGCTCCGGGCACCCCGCGCTTGACCGCGATCAGCGCGTCCATCAGCCGCAGGCCCTCGAAGGCGTCGCGGGCGTAGCGGACCTCGCCCTCGTAGATCTCGTGGAGGTCCTGTTCCACGTAGGCCCGGGTGAGGGCGGCGCCGCCGAGGATCACGGGGTAGTCGGCGGACATCCCCCGCTGGTTCAGCTCCTGGAGGTTCTCCTTCATGATCACGGTGGACTTCACCAGGAGGCCGGACATGCCGATGACGTCGGCGCGGTGCTCCTCGGCGGCCTCCAGGATCGCGGAGACGGGCTGCTTGATGCCGAGGTTGACGACGTTGTAGCCGTTGTTGGACAGGATGATGTCCACGAGGTTCTTGCCGATGTCGTGGACGTCCCCGCGCACGGTGGCGAGCACGATCGTGCCCTTGCCCTCGGCGTCGGACTTCTCCATGTGGGGTTCGAGGTAGGCGACCGCGTTCTTCATGACCTCGGCGGACTGGAGGACGAACGGCAGCTGCATCTGACCGGAGCCGAACAGTTCGCCGACGACCTTCATGCCGTCGAGCAGGGTCTCGTTGACGATGTCGAGTGCGGGTCGCTCGACGAGCGCGGCTTCGAGGTCCTGCTCCAGGCCCTTGCGCTCGCCGTCGATGATGCGGCGCTTGAGACGCTCCTCCAGCGGCAGTGCGGCGAGTTCCTCGGCCTTGCCCGCCTTCATCGACTTGGTGTCGACGCCGTCGAAGAGTTCCAGGAGTCGCTGGAGCGGGTCGTAGCCCTCGACCCGGCGGTCGTAGATGAGGTCGAGGGCGACCTTGACCTGCTCCTCGTCCAGCCGTGCGATCGGGAGGATCTTGGAGGCGTGGACGATCGCCGAGTCCAGACCGGCCTTGACGCACTCGTCCAGGAACACGGAGTTGAGGACCAGTCGGGCGGCCGGGTTGAGACCGAAGGAGATGTTGGAGAGGCCGAGCGTGGTCTGCACGTCCGGGTGGCGGCGCTTGAGTTCGCGGATCGCTTCGATGGTGGCGACGCCGTCGCCCCGCGACTCTTCCTGACCGGTGCAGATGGTGAAGGTCAGGGTGTCGATGAGGATGTCGGATTCGAGGATGCCCCAGTTGCCGGTGAGGTCGGCGATGATGCGCTCGGCGATCGCGACCTTGTGCTCGACGGTGCGGGCCTGGCCCTCCTCGTCGATGGTGAGGGCCATCAGGGCGGCGCCGTGCTCCCGGGCCAGCGCGGTGACCTTGGCGAACCGGGACTCGGGGCCGTCGCCGTCCTCGTAGTTGACGGAGTTGATGACGGCCCGGCCGCCCAGCTTCTCCAGGCCGGCGCGCAGCACCTCGACCTCGGTGGAGTCGAGCACGATGGGCAGGGTGGAGGCGGTGGCGAAGCGTCCGGCGAGTTCGGCCATGTCGGCGACGCCGTCCCGACCCACGTAGTCGACGCACAGGTCGAGCATGTGGGCGCCTTCGCGGATCTGGTCCCGGGCCATCTCCACGCAGTCGTCCCAGCGGGCGTCGAGCATCGCCGTGCGGAACTTCTTGGAGCCGTTGGCGTTGGTGCGCTCACCGATCGCCAGGTACGCGGTGTCCTGCCGGAACGGCACCGTCTGGTAGAGCGAGGCGGCGCCGGCCTCCGGGCGGGGATCACGGGCGGGCGGCGTCACCCCGCGCACCCGCTCCACCACCTGGCGCAGGTGCTCGGGCGTGGTGCCGCAACAGCCGCCGATCAGCGAGAGGCCGTACTCGCGGACGAACGTCTCGTGGGCGTCGGCGAGTTCGGGTGCGCCGAGCGGGTAGTGGGCACCGTTCTTGCCGAGGACGGGCAGACCCGCGTTCGGCATGCAGGACAGCGGCACCCGGGAGTTGCGGGCGAGGTAGCGCAGGTGCTCGCTCATCTCGGCGGGGCCCGTGGCGCAGTTCAGCCCGATCATGTCGATGCCCAGCGGCTCCAGGGCGGTCAGCGCGGCGCCGATCTCCGAACCGAGGAGCATGGTTCCGGTGGTCTCGACGGTCACCGAGCAGATCAGCGGCAGATGGGTGCCGGTGGCCTCCAGGGCGCGGCGCGAGCCGAGCAGGGCGGCCTTCGTCTGGAGGAGGTCCTGGGTGGTCTCGACGATGAGCGCGTCGGCGCCGCCCGCGATCAGGCCCTCGGCGTTGCGCTGGAAGTAGTCGCGCAGCAGCGGGTACGGGGCGTGCCCCAGGGTGGGGAGCTTGGTGCCGGGGCCCATGGAGCCGAGCACCCAGCGCTGCTGTCCGGTGGACGCGGTGAACTCGTCGGCGACCTCGCGGGCGATCCGTGCGCCCGACTCGGACAGTTCGAAGGTGCGCTCGGGGATGTCGTACTCGCCGAGGGCGGAGTAGTTCGCGCCGAAGGTGTTGGTCTCCACGCAGTCGACGCCGACGGCGAAGTACGCCTCGTGGACCGTGCGGACGATGTCGGGCCGGGTGACGTTCAGGATTTCGTTGCAGCCCTCCAGGTCCTGGAAGTCCTCCAGGGTGGGGTCCTGGGCCTGGAGCATCGTGCCCATGGCGCCGTCGGCGACCACGACCCGGCTGGCGAGGGCCTCGCGCAGGGCGTCGACGCGGGCGCGACTTTCGGGGGACACGGTGGACGGGGTGGGCAACGAGGCCATGTAGGGCTCCCTGAGATGCGACGGCTGTCGGCTTTGCGGCTCCGCGGGGAAGGCGCATCCGCCCAGGGTAGCCGGGTCGCCGGGCGGCGTGCGGGGGCGTCCATGGGGCGGACGGGGGTACGGACGCGCACGGTGCGGGTCGGGCGCCCCCGTGCGGGACGGGGTCGTCGCCGGTGGACGGGTCCCCGTGTTCGGCCGGGGTGGGCCGGGACGGGGTGCCCGGTGGGCCGTCCGGGGGCTTTCCCTCGGCCGCTCGGGTGGAGTCGGCCGCGACCGGAGTCCGCGACCTCGGGTCCGGCGCGGATGGGTGCGGATCAGTGCGGATGGGCGTGGATCGGTGCAGATGGGCGCGGATCGGCGCGGACGCGAGGTGCGTACGCCTTTCGGTGGCTCCCGTGGGCCCCAGAACTCCACTGGTGTCACCACGGTGTCCGAACGAGTGGAAACATACGCTGACTGTCGGAAGTCCCGGGTCGACAAAGACGGCTACTGTTCAGCATTACCGAACGCCATGCGGTGGACGGCGAGTAGTGGCGCAGGGATCGAGAGATCGAGAGATCGAGAGATACGGAGGACGCGCTGCGATGGCGAAGAACATCCAGTCGCTCGAACGGGCCGCGGCCATGCTGCGGCTGCTCGCCGGCGGTGAGCGGCGGCTCGGCCTCTCCGACATCGCCTCCTCGCTCGACCTCGCCAAGGGCACCGCGCACGGCATCCTGCGCACCCTCCAGGCCGAGGGGTTCGTCGAGCAGGACCCCGCGTCGGGCCGCTATCAGCTCGGCGCCGAACTGCTGCGGCTCGGCACCACGTACCTCGACGTCCACGAACTGCGGGCGCGCGCCCTGGTGTGGACGGACGACCTGGCCCGGTCCAGCGGCGAGAGCGTGTACCTGGGCGTGCTCCACCAGCACGGGGTGCTGATCGTGCACCACGTGTTCCGGCCGGACGACAGCCGCCAGGTGCTGGAGGTGGGGGCGATGCAACCGCTGCACTCCACCGCGCTGGGCAAGGTGCTCGCCGGCTACGACCCGGTGGCGCACAGCGAGGCGCTGGAGGGGGACCGCAAGGCGTACACCGGCCGGACGGTCTGCGACCCGGACGGATTCGAGGCGGTGCTGGCGCTGACCCGCGCCCGGGGGTACGCCTCCGACGTGGAGGAGACCTGGGAGGGCGTCGCCTCCGTCGCCGCCGCCATCCACGACCGGCGCAGGATGCCGGTCGGCGCGGTGGGGATCACCGGGGCCGTGGAGCGGGTCTGCCGCGAGGACGGCGAGTTGCGGCCCGAGCTGATCGCCGCGGTCCGCGAGTGCGCGCGGTCCGTCTCCCGGGACCTGGGCGCGAGCCGCTTCTGACGGGGGCCAGCCGCCACTGACGGCGGCTGGCCCCTGCTGACGGTAGCGGGCTGCCTGCAACGCGGCCCGCCCCGGAGTTCCGCGGGGCCGCTGCGGGGTGCACCGATGCCCGGCAGGGCGCCCGCCATCCTGCCCGCACCCGCCCCGCCGGGCGCCCGCCACCCGGCGCCCCACCACGGCACACGCCCACCCGGTTCCACGCACCCCCGCCCCGGCACCCTGCACCCATCGCCGCGGGCCGCACCGCCGCGGGCCGCACCGCCGCGGGCCGCATCCGCACGCCCGGCCCCGCCGACACACCCCACCACCCCGCCACGCGGGGAGCGCGGGCACCGACGGGCCGCGGCGGACGACGGTGGCGACGGCCGATCGATAGGCACCCCCGATCAGTAACGATCGCGTTCCCGATGACAGAACCCTTGACTCACCGGTAACAACGGGGCAAGACTCCCGTCCATCGGTCGGCATTGTCGAACACCTAACGGCAATACGCGCTAGAGTGTGGCGACACAAGCAACAAAGGAGTCGCGGGTGTCCACCTCCGACATCTTCATCGGCGAGACCATAGGAACCGCCGTTCTCATCCTGCTCGGCGGCGGCGTGTGCGCCGCCGTGACGCTGAAGCGGTCCAAGGCCCTCAACGCGGGCTGGTTGGCCATCACCTTCGGCTGGGGCTTCGCGGTCCTGACCGCGGCCTACCTCGCCGGCGGCGTCTCCGGCGCCCATCTCAACCCCGCGGTCACCCTCGGCCTCGCCGTCCAGGGCGGCACCGAATGGGGCGACGTCCCGGCCTACCTGGCCGCACAGCTCCTGGGCGCCATGCTCGGCACCGTGCTCATGTGGCTCACGTACTACGGCCAGTTCCGGGCCCACCTGACGGACAGCGACCTCGTCGGGGAACCCGGCACCCAGGACACCAAGGGCCCCGGTCCGGTGCTCGGCATCTTCTCCACGGCACCCGAGATCCGCAACGCGGTGCAGAACGTCACGACCGAGGTCATCGCCACAGTCGTCCTGGTCCTCGCGATCCTCACCCAGGGCCTCAATGCCGACGGCGACGGCCTCGGCGTCCTGGGCGCCCTGATCACCTCGCTGGTCGTCGTCGGCATCGGCCTGTCCCTGGGCGGTCCCACCGGGTACGCCATCAACCCGGTGCGCGACCTCGGCCCCCGGATCGTCCACGCCCTGCTGCCCCTGCCCAACAAGGGCGGGTCCGACTGGAGCTACGCATGGGTCCCGGTGGTGGGCCCGCTGATTGGCGGGGCCGTCGCGGGCGGTATCTACAACATCGCCTTCACGTAGTCACCGCCGACCCCCCACCACGACCAGCGAGACTCGCAGGCCCCGGGCGACCGCCCGGATCCCGGACCCCAGGAGCAGACCCGTGACCGACGCCACCACCCCCACCGGCCCGTTCATCGCAGCGATCGACCAGGGCACCACCTCCAGCCGGTGCATCGTCTTCGACCGGGACGGTCGGATCGTCTCCGTCGACCAGAAGGAGCACGAACAGATCTTCCCTAAGCCGGGCTGGGTGGAGCACGACGCCACCGAGATCTGGACGAACGTGCAGGAGGTCGTCGCGGGGGCGATCCGCAAGGCCGGCATCACCCGCGAGGACGTCCTCGCCATCGGCATCACCAACCAGCGCGAGACCACGCTGCTGTGGGACCGGCACACCGGCGAGCCGGTGCACCACGCGATCGTCTGGCAGGACACCCGCACCGACGGGCTCTGCAAGGAGTTGGGCCGCAACGTCGGGCAGGACCGCTTCCGCCGGGAGACGGGACTCCCGCTGGCGAGCTACTTCTCCGGCCCCAAGGCCCGCTGGCTGCTCGACAACGTCCCCGGCCTGGAGGCCCGGGCCGAGGCCGGGGACATCCTCTTCGGCACCATGGACTCCTGGGTGATCTGGAACCTGACGGGCGGCGTCGACGGCGGCCACCACGTCACCGACGTCACCAACGCCTCCCGCACCATGTTGATGAACCTGCACACCCTCCAGTGGGACCCGAAGATCGCCGCCTCCATCGGCGTCCCGCTGAAGATGCTCCCCGAGATCCGCTCCTCGTCCGAGGTGTACGGCGAGGTCAAGGGCGGCGCCCTCGGCGAACTGCTCGGCGGCATCCCCGTCGCCTCGGCGCTCGGCGACCAGCAGGCGGCCCTGTTCGGACAGACCTGCTTCGGCGTCGGCGAGGCCAAGTCCACGTACGGCACCGGCACGTTCATGCTGATGAACACCGGCGACCAGCTCATCAACTCCTACTCCGGGCTGCTGACCACGGTCGGCTACCGGATCGGCGACCAGGAGCCCGTGTACGCGCTGGAGGGCTCCATCGCGGTCACCGGCTCGCTGGTCCAGTGGATGCGCGACCAGATGGGCCTGATCAACTCCGCGGCCGAGATCGAGACGCTGGCGTCCTCCGTCGAGGACAACGGCGGCGCCTACTTCGTGCCGGCGTTCTCCGGACTGTTCGCCCCGTACTGGCGCTCCGATGCCCGCGGGGTGATCGCGGGCCTGACCCGGTACGTCACCAAGGCGCACATCGCGCGCGCCGTCCTGGAGGCCACCGCGTGGCAGACCCGGGAGATCACGGACGCGATGACCAAGGACTCCGGGGTCGAACTGACCGCGCTCAAGGTCGACGGCGGAATGACCTCCAACAACCTGCTGATGCAGACCCTCTCGGACGTCCTGGACGCGCCCGTGGTGCGCCCCATGGTCGCCGAGACGACCTGTCTCGGCGCGGCCTACGCCGCCGGCCTCGCCGTCGGCTTCTGGCCGGACACCGACGCGCTGCGCGCCAACTGGCGCCGGGCCGCCGAGTGGACCCCCCGGATGGACGCGGACAAGCGGACCCGCGAGTACAAGAACTGGCTCAAGGCCGTCGAACGGTCCATGGGCTGGATCGACGACGAAGAGAACTGACCCCCGCGGCGCCGCCGGGTCCACCGGCGGCGCCGACTTCGAGAGCTGACGAGGAGCACGACACCATGACCACCCAGCCAGGCGCCGCCTACCCCACGCTCGGGCTGCACCCCGGTACCGGTTCGCAGCCGAGCCGCGCCGAGACCCGGGAGCAGCTGTCGCGGGCGACGTACGACCTCCTGGTCATCGGGGGCGGCATCCTCGGCATCTCCACGGCCTGGCACGCTGCCCAGTCGGGGTTGCGGGTGGCCCTGGTGGACGCCGCCGACTTCGCCGGCGCTACCTCGTCGGCCTCGTCCAAGCTGCTCCACGGCGGACTGCGGTACCTCCAGACCGGAGCCGTGAAGCTCGTCGCGGAGAACCACGTCGAGCGGCGGGCGGTCTCCCGCGAGGTGGCGCCCCACCTCGCGAACCCGCTCACCTTCTACCTCCCGGTGTACAAGGGCGGCCCGCACGGCGCGGCGAAGCTCGGGGCGGGCGTCTTCGCGTACTCGGCGCTCTCCGCGTTCGGCGACGGCGTGGGCCACCTGCTGTCGCCCGCGCGGGCCCAGCGGGACGTGCCGGAGTTGCGCACGGAGAACCTGAAGGCGGTCGCGGTCTACGGCGACGGCCAGATGAACGACTCCCGGATGGCCCTGATGACCGTGCGCGCGGCCGTCGAGGCGGGAGCGGTGGTCCTCAACCACGCCGAGGTCACGGGGCTGCGCTTCACCCGGGGCCGGGTCACCGGTGCCGAGCTGAAGGACCGCATGGACGGCACCGAGTTCGGGGTGGACGCCCGGCTGGTGCTCAACGCGACCGGGCCGTGGGTGGACCACCTGCGCCGGATGGAGGACGCCGGCTCTACCCCGTCCATACGCTTGTCCAAGGGCGCCCACCTGGTCCTCAAGCGCACCTCGCACTGGCGGGCGGCGCTCGCCACGCCCATCGACAAGTACCGCATCACCTTCGCGCTGCCCTGGGAGGACATGCTCCTGCTGGGCACCACCGACGAGGAGTTCGAGGGCGACCCGTCGGAGGTGACGGTGACCGAGAAGGACACCGCGCAGATCCTCGACGAGGCCGCGTTCTCGGTGCGGGACCGCCAGTTGGACCGGGATCTGATCACCTACTCCTTCGCGGGGCTGCGGGTGCTGCCCGGTGGCCCCGGCGACACGTCGAAGGCCAAGCGGGAGACGGTGGTGAGCGAGGGCCGGGGCGGGATGCTGTCCGTCGCGGGCGGCAAGTGGACGACCTTCCGGCACATCGGCCGCACCATCATGAACAAGCTCGCCGCGCTGCCGGGCCGTCCGCTCGGTGAGGACATGGAGCCCATGTCCGCGCTGCCGAACCGACTGCCCCTGCCGGGCATCGCCAACCCGCAGGCCGTGGCGCACCGGCTGCTGGTCGACGGCGGCACCCCCGGTCCGCGGATGGCCGCCGACACCGCCCGGCACCTGGCCACCCACTACGGTTCGCTGGCCTTCGACATCGCCCGGCTCGCCAACGAGGACCCGCAGCTCGCCGAGCGCGTCCACCCGGACGCCCCGGAGGTCTGGGCCCAGGTGGTGTACGCCCGGGACCACGAGTGGGCCGAGACGGTCGACGACGTGCTGCGCCGCCGCACCACGCTGACCGTCCGCGGGCTGGACACCGACGAGGTGCGGGCGCGGACCCGGCAGCTGCTGGACGCCCGGCGCTGATCCCGCTCCGACCGGACGCACGACGGCCGTCGGGTGGCCCCCGTGGGGAGCCGCCCGGCGGCCCTCGTGCGTCCGGTGCGGTGCACGCTCCGGACACGAACGGCCGTGCGACCGCCGCCACGCCGCGTACACACCCCGGCAACACGGCGCCGGGACAGTGGACGCATGAGGTTCCAGGTGCTCTCCATCGTGGGCCACGCGCCCCACCCGTTGACCGGTCGGCTCCCCTCCACCGCGGACCGTCTCCAGGAGGTGATCGAGACCGGGGTCGCCGCCGAACGGCTCGGTTTCGACGCGTACGCGATTGGGGAACGGCACGCGGGCGCGTTCCTCTCCTCCAGTCCCACGGCCCTGCTCGGCGCGCTCGCCGCACGGACCCGCCGGATCAGGCTGCTGACCGGGGTGACGGTGGTGGCGATCCTCGACCCGGTGCGGGTCGCGGAGGACTACGCCACCTTGGACCAGCTGTCCCGGGGCCGGATCGAACTGGTCATCGGCAAGGGGGCGGAGGCCGGTCACTTCGACCTGTTCGGGCTGGACGAGGCGCGGCAGTGGGACCTCCAGAAGGAGAAGTACGAGTTGCTGCGGCGGCTCTGGCGCGAGGAGGGCGTCGACTGGGAGGGCGAGTTCCGGCCCCCGCTGAAGGCCGTCACCACGGTGCCCCGCCCCTTCGCGGGTGCCCCGCGCGTCTGGCACGGTTCGGCCACCAGCCTCAACTCCCCCGAACTGGCGGCCCAACACGGGGACCCGCTGTTCACCGCCAACGCCGTCCAGCCGCGCGCGGCCTACGTCCGGCTCATCGACCACTACCGGGAGCGCTTCGAGGCGCACGGGCACGACCCCGCACGGGCGTACGTGGGTGCCGGGTCCGGCGGGCTCCTCATCGCGGACACCCACGAGCAGGCCGTCGCCCGGTACAAGGAGCTGTACGAGGCGCGGGTGCGGCAGAGCTTCAAGCCCCATCTGGTGGGTCGACCGGGTTACAACACCCCGTTCACGACCATCGAGGACGCCATCGCGGACGGGCCCCAGCTCATCGGCTCGCCGCAACAGATCATCGACAAGATCCTCGGTTACCACGCCGCGTACCGCCACCAGCTCCAGTCGGTGACCGTGGACGGCTTCGGGCTGTCGGCCGCCGAGCAGGTCGACACGCTCCAGCGCTTCGCCGAGGAGGTCGCGCCCGTGGTCCGCCGGGCGGCTCCGTCCACGCTCTGGAGCTGAGCGGGCCCGGGCGCCGCCGTCCGCACGGACCGCCCCCGCCGGTCGGGCCCGAGGATCATCGGTCGCCGGTCGGGGGTGTCACCGGGCGTTGACCGGGGCAGTGTCCGTTCACTCCCCCGTGCGAGGGGGCTGCGGCGGGTCGCCCCGATGGCCGTAAGGTTGGGGCGTACGTGAGGGCTTGTCGGAAGGAGGCGCTGGGTGATCGAGCTCGACGGGGTTCCCGAGCTGATCGACCCGGTCATGGTGGCCGCGTTCGAGGGCTGGAACGATGCCGGTGACGCCGCCTCCACCGCGGTCGCGCACCTCGACAGGGAGTGGAAGGGCGAGGTCTTCGCCGCGTTGGACGCGGAGGACTACTACGACTTCCAGGTCAACCGGCCGACGGTGTGGCTGGACGGCGGAGTGCGGAAGATCACCTGGCCGACGACGCGACTGTCCGTGGTGCGGGTCGGCGGTGACAAGCCGCGTGACCTGGTGCTGGTCCGGGGCATCGAGCCGTCCATGCGGTGGCGGTCGTTCTGCAACGAGTTGCTCGGCTTCGCGCACGAGTTGGGCGTCGAGCTGGTGGTGATCCTCGGGGCGCTGCTCGGCGACACCCCGCACACCCGTCCGGTACCGGTCAGCGGGGTCACCTCCGATCCGGACCTGGCGCGCACGATGGACCTGGAGGAGACCAAGTACGAGGGCCCGACCGGCATCGTCGGCATCCTCCAGGAGGCGTGCACCCACGCCGGTGTGCCCGCGGTGTCGCTGTGGGCGGCCGTTCCGCACTACGTGTCGCAGCCGCCGAACCCGAAGGCGACCCTGGCCCTGCTCAACCGGCTGGAGGACCTGATCGACCTGCGCATCCCGCTCGGTGAGCTGCCGGAGGACGCCCGGGCGTGGCAGCTCGGCGTGGACCAGCTCGCCGCCGAGGACAGCGAGGTCGCGGAGTACGTCCAGACCCTGGAGGAAGCCCGGGACACCGCGGAGCTCCCGGAGGCGTCCGGGGAGGCCATCGCACGGGAGTTCGAGCGCTACCTCCGGCGGCGGGACGGCGGGAACGGCCCCGCGGCCACTGCGACGGGGCTCACCTCCGACGGCGGTGAGGCCGCGGCGTACCTGCGCGAGTCCCCGAGTGAGCGGACCCGTCCGCCCCGTCCGCAGCGGGCGGCCGACGGCGCCGAGGCGCGGGAGGGCGACGGCACCGCAGCCGAGGCCAAGGGCCCGTCCGGAGAACGCCGCGCACCCTCCGAGGAGGAGCCCCCGGGCTCCGACTCCGAGGACGGGTCTGCGGGGGACGGACCGGAGCGGGAGACGGACTGAACCGCTGGAACGCGGGAAAGGGCCGTCGCACGGGAGGAATCCCCCGTGCGACGGCCCGTTCGTCGTTTCGCCCCCCGAACCGTCGCTGACCTGCGGATTCACCTAGGGCATCAGGGGGAGTCCGAGCCCTCGCCGCCCGGATGTCACCGATCTGGAGAAGAATCCTCGGCAGCGGTGTCGATCCGTCGGTGGTCCGTTCGTCGTCAGGGTGTACGGCGGATCACCGCCGCTGACACACCTTGACGACAGGAGTCGAACCATGAAGTACATGCTGCTGATCCAGACCAGCTCGGCCGAGGAATCGGGCAGCTCCGCCGGCTGCGAGGTCTCGGACTGGATCGCGTACACCAAGGCGGTGCAGGACGCCGGCATCTACGTCTCGGGCGAATCCCTCGCCGACCTGGTCACCGCGACCACCGTGCGGGTCTCCGCCGAGGGCGAGCGGACCGTGACCGACGGCCCGTTCGCGGAGACGCGCGAGTTCCTGGGCGGTTTCTACGTCATCGACGTGCCGGACCTGGACGCCGCACTGGACTGGGCCGCCCGCTGTCCGGGCGCGCTCGGCGACGGCGCGGTCGTCGTGCGGCCGATCGCCGACTTCACCGTCTGAGGCTCCGGGACCCGAGGAACGGACCATGACGGACACGGGCCGGCCGCACCCCGCCGACGAGGGGGACGAGGCGAGTGCCGCCGACCGAGCGGTCGAACAGGTGTTCCGCGAGGAGCGCGGACGGTTGCTCGCCTCGCTCGTCGGCCGGTTCGGCGATCTCGACCTGGCCGAGGAGGTCGCCTCGGAGGCCGTGGAGGCGGCGCTACGGCACTGGCCCGTGGACGGCGTGCCCGCACGACCGGGCGCCTGGCTGCTGACCACGGCCAGGCGCAAGGCCGTCGACCGGCTGCGCCGCGACCAGACGTACGCCACCCGGCTCGCCGTCCTCCAGGCCGAGGCGGACCGGGCGGCCCCCGCCCCGCCCGCCGACACCACCCGGGACCTGCCCGACGAACGACTCCAGCTGTTCTTCACCTGCGCCCACCCCGCGCTGGCGGAGGACGCCCGGGGCGCCCTGGTGCTGCGCTGCCTGGCGGGACTGACGACGCCCGAGGTCGCCCGGGCCTACCTGGTGCCCGCGGCGACCATGGCCCAGCGGATCGTCCGGGCGAAGAAGAAGATCCGGGAGGCGCGCGTCCCGTTCCGCGTCCCCGGCCCCGACGAACTGCCGCGGCGCCTGCCCGGTGTGCTCCAGGTCCTCTACTCGATCTTCACCGAGGGGTACGCGGCCAGTGCGGGGCCGCGGTTGCAGCGGCTGGACCTCGCCGAGGAGGCGATCCGGCTGACGCGCCTGCTGCACCGGCTGCTGCCCGCGGAACGCGAGGTCACGGGGCTGCTCGCGCTGATGCTGCTGGTCCACGCCCGCCGCGCCGCCCGGACCGGGCCGGACGGCGCCCTGGTCCTCCTGGCCGACCAGGACCGCGGCCGCTGGGACCGGCCGATGATCGAGGAGGGGCTCGCCCTGGTGCCCCCGGCGCTGGCACCGGGCCCGCCCGGACCGTACGGGGTGCAGGCGGCGATCGCCGCGCTGCACGACGAGGCCGCGGACCCGGCGGACACCGACTGGCCGCAGATCGTCGCCCTGTACGACGTGCTGCTCGCGATCGCCCCGTCCCCCGTCGTCGCACTGAACCGGGCGGTGGCGGTGGCACTGCGGGACGGTCCCGCCGCCGGGCTCGCCCTGCTCGACGCCCTCGCCGACGAACCTCGGCTGCGCGGCCACCACCCGTACGCGGCGGCCCGGGCCGAGCTGCTGCACCAGCTCGGCCGGCGGGCCGAAGCCGTCGTGGCCTACCGGGCGGCGCTCGCCCTCGCCGGCACCGCGCCCGAGCAGGCCCATCTACGGCGCCGACTGGACGCCGCCCTGGCCGCGGACGACGCGCCCCCCGAATGAGCGGTGCCCCCGGGCCCTCCCCCGTCGTGGCGGGAGGGCCCGGGGGCACCGTGCGTCGACCGTGGTGCCGCGCTACAGGGCGACGCCCAGCAGGGCGTCCACGGTGCGGGACACCACACCGGGCGCACCCTCGTCGGTGCCGCCCTGCGCGGCCTGGCGGGCGGCCCAGCGGTCGACCGCGGCGAGCGCGGCGGGAGCGTCCAGGTCCTGGGAAAGGGCCTGGCGGACCTCCTCGACCAGGGCTTGCGCCGAGGGGCCGTCGGGGCGCGAGACGGCGGCGCGCCAGCGCCCGAGGCGGTCCACGGCGTCCCCGAGGACCGTGTCGGTCCACTCCCAGTCGCTCCGGTAGTGGTGCGCCAGCAGGGCCAGCCGGATCGCGGCCGGGTCGACGCCCTCGCGACGCAGGGTGGAGACGAAGACCAGGTTGCCCTTGGACTTCGACATCTTCTCGCCGTGCAGGCCGACCATCCCGGCGTGGACGTACGCCCGGGCGAAGGGGTACTCGCCGGTGAGCGCCTGGGCGTGGGAGGCGCCCATCTCGTGGTGCGGGAAGGCGAGGTCGGAGCCGCCGCCCTGGATGTCGAAGCCCATCCCGAGGTGGTCCAGGGCGATGGCCACGCACTCGATGTGCCAGCCGGGCCGACCGGGGCCGAGGGAACCGCCGTCCCAGTGGGGCTCGCCGTCGCGGGCCGCCATCCAGAGCATGGGGTCGAGCGGGTTCTTCTTGCCGGGACGGTCGGGGTCGCCGCCACGTTCGGAGGACAGCAGCCGCATCGCGGCCGCATCGAGGCGGGACACCTCGCCGAAGTGCGGATCGGACTCGACGGAGAAGTAGACGTCGCCCTCCAGCTCGTAGGCGGCGCCCGCGTCCCTGAGGCGTTCGACCAGGGGGACGATCCCCGGTATGGCTTCGACGGCCCCTATGAAGTGGCGCGGCGGGAGCATCCGCAGGGCGGTCATGTCCTCGCGGAACAGGTTGGTCTCGCGGTGGGCGAGCCCTGCCCAGTCGACACCGTCGCGTTCCGCCCGTTCCAGGAGCGGATCGTCGATGTCGGTGACGTTTTGCACGTAGTGGACCTGGCGCTTGGTGTCGAGCCACACGCGCTGAACGAGGTCGAACGCGTTGTAGGTCGCCGCGTGACCCAGATGGGTCGCGTCGTACGGCGTGATGCCGCAGACGTAGATACGGGCGACGGGACCGGGGGCGAGATCGACGAGGCCGCCGGTCGCGGTGTCGTGAATCCGAAGGTCGCGGCCCCGTCCGGGCAGGGCGGGGACCTCAGAAGCGGGCCAGGCATGCATGACATGAGCGTAACCGGACGGTGCGTCCGCTACACCGGTGGCCAGGGGTTTAAACCGGTGGCCATGGAATCGCGGGCCACTGCCCGCCGGGCCGCGGGTGGACGCCGGAGGCCAGCAACGCGGCCACCCGGGCCCGCGTGGCGTCGATCTCCGGCCCGGTGATCAGTTCCGCGAGCCGTGTGGCCAGGGGCTCTTCGGGCTCCAGGGCGGCCCGCAGCGCGGTGAGGGCGGCCAGCGCTCCGGTGGTCAGCGGCTCGCCCGCCCAGCCCCACAGGAGGGTGCGCAACTTGTCGTCCGTGTGAAAGGTCACGCCGTGGTCGATGCCGTAGAGCCGGCCGTCGGCGGTCGGCAGCAGATGGCCGCCCTTGCGGTCGGCGTTGTTGATGACGGCGTCGAGCACCGCGAGGCGGCGCAGCCGGTCGTCGTCGGCGTGCACCAGCAGGGCGGTGCGCCCCTCGCCGACCTCGGCGAAGCCCACGGCCTTCCAGCCCGGCCCGGGCTCGCGCGCGTCCAGGAGGGCGAGCAGACCGTCGCCGGACGCCTCGGGGTCGCTGTCGATCCACAGTTGGCACATGCCCTCGCCGTGCGGACCGTCCCGGAGCACGGTGGGGGGCACCAGGTCCCGGCCGAGGACCTCGGCGACCTCGTAGGCGGCGACCTCGCGCCGGGCGAGGTCGCCGTCGGGGAAGTCCCACAGCGGGCGTTCACCGGCGACGGGCTTGTAGACGCAGGCGACGCGCTCCCCCTCGTGCTCCACCGTGCAGTACAGGGCCGTGTTGGACGCCTCCCGGATCCGGCCGCGGATCGTCAGCTCACCGTGGGCGAGCAGCTCGGTGACGGTCACGCCCCGCGGCGGTATCCGTTCTGGCGCGGGCATACGTGTCCCTCCGGGTCGAGCGGCAGACTGCACAGCGGGCAGGGCGGGCGACCCGCGTTGACGACGTCCAGGGCCCGTTTGGCGAAGGCCCGGGCCTGCACTCCGGAGAGGCGGACGCGCAACATCGGCGGGCCGTTCTCCTCGTCCTGGAGGAGCCGTTCCTCGGCCTCGGCGAGGTCCTCCTCGGAGTCCGCGTCGAGTTCGACGAGGGCCTGCGCCTCGACGACCATCCGCTGCTCGTCGCCGTCCCAGGCGAGCGCCATGGTGCCGACCCGGAACTCCTCCTCGACCGGGGTGTCGAGGGGCGCGGTGTCGGAGATCTCGGTGGGCGCCACGGCCGGCACGGCCGCGCTGCCCCCGCTACGCCGGACGACCTCGTCCAGCAGTTCGTCCATGCGCTCCGCGAGGGCGGCGACTTGGGCCTTCTCCAGGGCGACGCTCGTGACCCGGGAGCCGGACGATGCCTGGAGGAAGAAGGTACGGCGCCCTGGCAAGCCGACCGTGCCGGCCACGAAACGCTCCGGCGGGTCGTAGAGGAACACCTGACGGGACACGTCCTGTCTCCCTTGGAATCGACGGGTCGATCACAGGATCGCCCGGGGGTTGCTGCTTTGCTCCGACCGCTTCACCCTACTGCGGTCCGCGATCACGGCGCGCCCGCGCCTCCACCCACCGTCGCGGTCCCGTCGGCCCCGTCGGCCCCGCCGGTGTCCGCGGCAGCGTGCTCGGCGTCCTCGGCGTGCTCGCGGGGGACGAGCGAGGCGAAGTCCCCGGTGTCCCCGAGCCGGACCAGGAAGGGACGCACGGGTGTGTAGCGGATGACGGTCACCGAGCAGGGTTCCACGGACACCCGTTGGAAGAGGTCCAGATGGAGACCGAGGGCGTCGGCGACCAGCGCCTTGATGATGTCGCCGTGCGAACACACCAGGTAGGTGGCGTCCGCGCCGTGCTCGTCGGCGATCCGGGCGTTCCATTCGCGGACGGCTTCGGCGGCCCGGGTGGCCATGGCCCGCATCGACTCGCCGCCGGGGAACTCGACGGCGGAGGGGTGTTGCTGGACGGCAGCCATGAGGGGTTCCCCGTTCAGCTCGGAGAGTTTGCGACCCGTCCACTCGCCGTAGTGGGCCTCGCCGACCCGTTCGTCGGTGTGCAGGGTGAGTCCGGGCCGGGCGGCGAGCAGGGGCGCCACGGTCTGCTGACAGCGTTCGAGGGGGCTGCTGACGACCGTGGCGAGGGGGACGCCGTCGAGACGGCCGGGGAGGGTGGCGGCCTGGGCGGTGCCGCGGTCGTCGAGGGTCACACCGGGGGTCCAGCCCGCGAGCAGGCCCGCGGTGTTGGCGGTGGAGCGTCCGTGTCGGACGAGGATCAGCGTGGGCATGCCGACAGCCTAGGACGAGGGGGGTGTGCCCCCGGGGTCGGAGGGGAACAGGTGGTGCGTGATCGTGGACTGCGCCATCTACCGGGACGGACGCCGCGTCGAGGGGCCCGTCGACCTGCCCGATGCGCTCGCGCGGGCCCGCGCGAGCGCGGACGCCTTCGTCTGGATGGGACTGCACGAACCGACGGAGGAGGAGTTCGCGCACGTCAGGGAGGAGTTCGGGCTGCACCCCCTGGCAGTGGAGGACGCCCTGAAGGCGCACCAACGGCCCAAGCTGGAGGTGTACGACGACTCGCTCTTCGTGGTGCTGAAACCGGTGGTGTACGAGCCGGAGGGCGACACGGTGTCCTCGGGCGAGGTCATGGTGTTCCTCGGCGACTCGTTCCTGGTGACGGTCCGGCACGGCGAGGGGGCGCCGCTCGGGGAGGTGCGGCGCCGGCTGGAGACGGAGCCCGCCCTGCTGCGCAAGGGCCCCACGGCGGTGCTGTACGCGATCGCGGACGCGGTGGTCGACCACTACTTGGAGGTGGCCACGGAACTCCAGACGGACCTGGAGGAGTTGGAGGCCGAGGTCTTCTCGCCGGAGGGCGGTCGGTCACGGCACACGGCGATGCGGATCTACACCTTCAAGCGGCAGATCCTGGAGTTCCGGCGGGCGACGGTGCCCCTGTCGGTACCGCTCGGGCGGCTGGCGGGGACGGGGCCGTTCGCGGTGGCGGTGCCGTTCGTGAAGGAGTCCGCGCAGCCCTTCTTCCGTGACGTCAACGACCATCTGCTGCGGGTGAACGAGTCCGTGGAGGGCCTGGACCGACTGGTGTCGGACATCCTGTCGGCGCACCTGGCACAGATGAGCGTGCGGCAGAACGACGACATGCGGAAGATCTCGGCGTGGGCGGCGATGGCGGCGGTCCCGACGATGATCGCCGGCATCTACGGCATGAACTTCGACCACATGCCGGAGTTGCACTGGGTCTGGTCGTATCCGGCGGTGATCGGGCTGATGGTGGCGCTGGAGGTGGCGCTGTACCGAACGTTCAAGCGGCGCGGCTGGCTGTGAGTGCCAACTGCACCGGAGGGCGGTGTCGGGCTGCTGAGCTGCTGAGCTGCTGAGCTGCTGAGGGTCAGGCGAACTCGGCGGCGGAGGCGGCGGGTCCGCCGAGCGCGTTGCGGCGGTCGGGCATCGCCAGCGAGACCATCCGCCGCCAACCGTGGGCCCGCTCGTACGCGTACACGGCGTGGATGGAGGCCGCGAGGACCGCCGCCTTGGCCCGGGACCAGCCCAGGATGCGGCCCATGTGGGCCATCACGGCGAGGCTGACGTCCCGGTAGACCCGGATCTCGACGTGCGCGCACTCGCGGAGGGTGCGTTGGATGTCCCGGCCGTGTCCCGCGTACGCGAACCGCAGCAGTTCCTCGTGGCAGTACGCGAGGTGGTTGTCCTCGTCGTGGGAGATCATCTTCACCGCCCGGCCGATGTCGGGATGGTCGCCGAAGAGGCGCCGCAGCAGTTCCATCTGCTCGGAGGCGCGCTGTTCGGTGACGCGGCTGTGGGCCAGGTAGGTGACGAGGTCCTGGACGGTCAGGGGCTCGTCCCGGTGGAGCTTGTCGTGGGCGAGGCCGATGCCCCGCCGTTCCAGCAGCATGGTGTAGTCGGTGTCCCCCGGCACCTCCACGGGGGTGAGGCCGCGCTTCTTGATCAGCGCGTTGAAGATGCGCCCGTGCTTGTCCTCGTCGGCGCCGTGCCGGACCACCTTGGGGGCCAGGTCCCGTTCGACGGCGGGGACGAGGGCCGCGATCCGGGCGTTCTCCCACCCGCCCTGGGACTCGCCGCTGGCCGCGATGGAGCAGAACAGGCGGAACGACTCGTCGTTGTCGAGGATCTCCTCGAACAGACTCTTGGCCGAGAGCATGACTGCCACCTCCGTGCAGGGGTCCGCGCAGAACGAGTCAAGTGCGGGACCTGCCCGACGGCAACAGGTGTGGGCGTCGGCTCGGCCGAACGAAGGACGCGCACCGCACGGTCCGGTGCGTAACCGTGCGGGCGGTGCCGCGTTGTGCTGGGTGACGGCCGTGGCGGGGAAGACCCCCGAGCCCCCACCACGGCCGCGGGCCCCTGTTCAGGAACCGCCCCCCGGCGTGGATGCGCCGGGGGCCGGTGCGCCGTCGGAGCTGCCACCGGCGAACGGCGACCGGGTCGGGTCAGGCCAGTCCCGCGCGTTCCAGGGCCTCGGTGCCGGCGCGCAGCGCGGCGAGGCGCTCTTCGAGGGTGAACCCGGCGGGGGCCAGGGTGAGCGTGGTGACTCCGGCGGCGGCGTACGCCTTCATCCGGTCGGCGATGCGGTCGACGGAACCGAGCAGCGTGGTGGAGTCGATCAACTCGTGCGGAACGGCGGCGGCGGCGCCGGCCTTGTCGCCGGACAGGTAGCGGTCCTGGATCTCGGCGGCCTCCCGTTCGTACCCCATGCGCCCGGCCAACTGGTTGTAGAAGTTCTGCTGACGGCTGCCCATGCCGCCGACGTAGAGCGCGGTGTAGGGGCGGAAGGTGTCGGCGAGCGCGGTGACGTCCCGGTCCGCACCGACCGCCAACGGCAGGGTGGGACACACATCGAAGCCGTCCAGGGTCAGACCGGCCTTCTCCCGGCCGGCGCGCAGATGGCGGACCGCGGTCTCCTCCAGGTGGTCGGCGGAGGGGAAGATCAGCAGGGCGCCGTCGGCGATCTCCCCGGTCTGCTCCAGGTTCTTCGGGCCGATCGCGGCGATGTACAGCGGGATGTGGGCGCGCTGCGGGTGCACGGTCAGCTTGAGCGGCTTCCCGGGTCCGTCGGGCAGCGGGAGCGTCCAGTGCCGCCCCTCGTAGGAGAGGCGTTCGCGGGTCATGGCCCGGCGGACGATCTCGACGTACTCGCGGGTGCGGGCGAGCGGCTTGTCGAACTTCACGCCGTACCAGCCCTCGGAGACCTGCGGGCCCGACACCCCGAGGCCGAGGCGGAACCGACCACCGGACAGCGAGTCCAAGGTGGCGGCGGTCATCGCGGTCATCGCGGGCTGTCGGGCCGGGATCTGGAGGATCGCGGAGCCGACGTCGATGCGTTCGGTGTGGGCGGCGACCCAGGCCAGCACGGTCGGGGCGTCCGAGCCGTACGCCTCGGCGGCCCAGCACACCGCGTAGCCGAGCCGGTCCGCCTCCTTGGCCACCGCGAGGTTGTCGCCGTCCATCCCCGCGCCCCAGTAGCCGAGATTGATCCCGAGTTGCATGACCGATGCCCCTTACTGGTCAGTAACGTTCCCTGTGCGGCGAACCCTAGCGCGCGGCGGGCGATCCGTCAGGGGACGGGACGGGGGCGGCGGCCGGACCCCGCACGGCAGGTCGTCCGCGACGGGCCGCCGTGTCGGTTCGGCACCGGTTGTCGCCAGTTATCCACAGGCTTCCGCACCCGTGGACATCTGGCCAGTAATGTCGACGCCCATGGAGCAGAGGTATCTCGGCCGTACCGGCCTGCGCGTGTCCCGCATCGGGCTCGGCACCCTGACCTGGGGCCGTGACACCGACGAGAGCGACGCCGCCGACCTGATGAAGACCTTCTGGGAGGCGGGCGGCACCCTCGTCGACACCGCCGACGTGTACGGCGGTGGGGAGGCCGAGTACCTGCTCGGGCAGTTGATAGAACGCCTGGTGCCCCGTCGAGACCTGGTGATCGCGACGAAGGCCGGCAGCGTCCCCGATCCGGAGCGTCGGTTCGACGGCTCGCGGGGGCATCTGCTGAGCGCCCTCGACGCCTCGCTGGCCCGACTCGGCACGGACCACGTCGACCTGTGGCAACTCCACGCCTTCGACCCGACGACCCCGCTGGAGGAGACCCTCCAGGCCGTGGACATCGCGGTCAGCAGCGGGCGCGCCCGGTACGCGGGGGTGTCCAACTACTGCGGTTGGCAGCTGGCGAAGGCGGCCACCTGGCAGCTGGCCGCCCCGGGCACCCGCGCCCGGCTGGCCAGTACGCAGATGGAGTACTCCCTGCTCCAGCGCGGAGTGGAGCGCGAGGTGCTGCCGGCGGCGGTGGACCTGGGGGTGGGGCTGCTCCCCTCGTCCCCGCTCGGGCGCGGGGTACTCACCGGCAAGTACCGGCACAGCACTCCGCCGAACTCGCGCGGCGCCTCCGAGCACCTGTCGCTGTTCGTGGAGCCCTACCTGGACGAGGAGGCGGGTCGGATCGTCGACGCCCTGACGACCGCTGCGGACGGACTGGCCGTCACGCCCCTCCAGGTGGCCCTGGCCTGGGTGCGGGACCGGCCCGGGGTGACCGCGCCGATCATCGGTCCGCGCAACGCGCAGCAGCTCGCGGCCGCGTTGTCAGTGGAGACGCTTAATCTTCCTGACGAGATCTGTCGGGCACTCGACGATGTGTCGGCGCCCATCCACCGCTATCCCGACCAGGACTGGAGCACGTTGTGAGCACGCACCCCCAAGCCGGGGCGCCCAGCGCGGAGACCGGCGCCGCGGAGCCGGCGGACGCTCCCGCGGGTGCGGACGCCCGGCCGGAGGCGGCCCAGGACGGCGACGGCTCCGAGCCCGGAGCGACCCCCGATACGGACACGGACGACACCAGCGCGGACGGCACCAGCCCGGACGGCGGCGAAGCGGACGCCGGGAAACCGGATGCCGGGGAACCGGATGCCGGGGAACCGGATGCGGGGGAAGTCGCGTCCGAGCGCGGCGACACCGCCGGGAGCGCCGACGGGGCTCAGAGCCCCACGGAGGCCGAAGCCGAGCTCGCCGCGCAGCGCGAGGTGCGGGAACGCATCGAGCGGCGCAAGGCCGAACGGGAGGCGCCGATCGACAGTGGCGCCAAGCTGAGCGGCACGGCGGCCGAACTGCTCGCCGCCGTCCGTGCGGTGGAGAGCGGCGAACGGCCCGCCCGGACGTTCGCGGAGCCGACGGAGGCCCCCCGCAGGCCCGCCCCGGCCGCCGCCCCCGCGCCCCGCCCCGTCACGGCCTCGGTGCCGGCCCCCGCCCCGGGTCCGGCGCCCTCGACGGTGAGCGCCGTACGGACGGTGCTCACCGAGGGCGGCGCTCCCGAGTCCCTCGCCCCCCAGGTGTCCACGGCGCTCGGCGAGGACGCCGGGTCCGTACTGCGCGCGGACCCGTGGCAGCTGCTCCAGGTCGCGGGCGTACGGCCCGAGCAGGCCGACGGTTTCGCACGGGCGCTGCTGGGCCCGGACTGCCGCCCGGACGACGAGCGGCGCGGTCGCGCCGTCACGGTGTGGCTGTTGGGCCAGGCGGCCCTCGCCGGACACACCGCGCTGGACGCGCCCGCCCTGAGCACGGCGCTGGCCCAGCAGTCGGTACCGGCCGCCGACGAGGCGGTGCGCAGCGCCGTCGCCGAGGGTGAGGTCCTGGTGTTCCAGGACGCCCTGGACGCGGCCCCCCAGGCCGACGGAACACCGGCCCCCGTGGCCGACGGGACCCCGGACGAGGAGGCTCAGGGCGAGGAGGCTGAGCTTCCGGTACGGGTGTTGATCGGCCTTGAGCGCTTCGCACTGGCCGAGGAGAGCCTGGCCGACGGCCTCTCCCGTTTGGTGAACGCCCCGGCCGGGCAGAGCGACGGGCCGGACGAGACCCGGGGCGGCGGGGCGGGCGGCTCGGCCGCCGAACTGATCCGCGCCTCGGCGACGCACGCCCTGGTGCTGCACACCGGCGGCGAGGCGGCCCGCGCCGAGCCCGCCGCCCTGGTCGCCGGCGCCCTCGCACAGGGACAGCGGGTGGTGGCGGCCACGCACACGGCCGACGGCCGGGACCGGTTCGCGAAGCTCCTGACGGCGTCGGAGCCGACCGCCCCGGTGCCGGCGGCTGCGGTCGTGACGGTCGCGGGGCTGCTGGCCGGGACGGAGGGGCCGGGCCGCGACGCCGAGGGCGCGCTCGCCGTCGACCTCCTGGTGGTGCTGGACGCCCCCCAGCTCGACGTGGAGAGCGCGGCGATGCTGGTGGAGTCGCTGGCGGACGGCGCGCGGCTCGTCCTGAGCGGTGACCCCGCGCTGCTGTGGTCAGCCGGTCCCGGTCGGGTGTTCGCCGATCTGCTGGCGGCCCGGGTGTGCCCGCAGATCGCGTCCCGGACGCCGGATCCGGGTCCGATCGGGGAGCTGACCAGCAGCGTCGCCTTCGGTGAGCTGCCCCAGGTGGAGGCCCCGGGCAAGGAGGTCGTGATCGTCCCCGTGCGGGACGCGGGCGAGGCCGTGCACCGCACCGTGCAACTGGTCGCCGACTCGCTGCCCAGGGCCCTGGGCGTCCCGCCCGAGGGCACCCAGGTGATCACCCCGGGTCACGGCGGGGCGGCGGGCACCCGCGCGCTGAACTCCGCGTTGAAGGAACGTCTCAATCCCGGGCCCGGCAGGTTCGGCGGCTTCGACCCGGGCGACCGGATCGTGTGGTCACCGGTGCCCGGGCGGTCGGCGCCGGGGCGGGTCGTGGGCGCCGATGCCGAGGGACTGCGCCTGGAGTGTGACGGCGTCCCCGTCCTGGTCCCCCGGGAGCAGGTCGAACGGACGGTGCGGCACGGCTGGGCGATGACCGCGCACCAGGCGGTGGGGCGGCGCTGGCCGGCCGCCGTCGTCGTGTTGCCCGGGGATGCCGCGCAGGCGTTGAGCCGGCCCTGGGTGTACACCGCGTTCGGGCGCGGGGAGCAGCACCTGTCCGTGGTGCACGGGGTGGAACAGGCGCTGCCGCAGGCGGTCGCGGAGGGCGCGCCGAAGCCCCGCACCACCAGATTGCCGGTGCTCCTGCGCGGCCAGGCCCCGACCACCGCCGGGTAGCGGTCGGCCGGGGCCTGGTGGGCCCCGGCCGACGGGTCACCGTCTGCGTGCGTCGCCGCGCGCCCGGTCGGGTGGCCCGTCGAGGTCGGTGTCCAGGTCCTCGTCGGACTCGGCGACGAGGTCGGACCGGGCGTCGGAGTCGTCGCCGTCGGGGTCCCCGTGGCCCTCGCCGTCCTCGCCGTCATCGTCCTCCTCACCGTCATCGCCGTCACCGTCACCGTCGTCGTACTCCTCGTCGAAGACGGCACTGACGTCGAAGCGGCACACCACCCGCTGCGGGTCCGCCTGGTCGAACGGGCCCTCCAGCCACTCCCCCGGGTCGGCGGGGTCGTCGGCGGCGGTCACCCAGAGGGTGGAGTCCCCCTCCTCCAAGCCGAACTCCTTGTGCCGGGAGGCGATCTCGTCGGGTTCGAACTCGCCGAAGAGGACGCCGAGCGCACCGTGCACCGTGCTGCCCGCCGAGTCGGTGAGTGGTGCACCGTCCGCTTCGGCGGCCTCCACCCGCTGGGCCTGGGCCATCAGGCGCTGCGGTTCCACCACCACGTAGTCACGGCGGATCAGCACGCTGAGCGCGTTGGGGTCCTCGGGCCCCGTGTACGGCGGAAGGGTGTCCTCGGAACCGGGGATCTCGAAGGGGGTGACCTCGTCGTAGCGGTCGTAGAGCAGCTCGTCGTACTCCTCGGCGGCCACCGCCAACTCGTTGAACGCCTCGTAGACGGCCGGGTCGTCCTCACCCGACCTGCTCTCGACCGCCGCAAGGTGACGGTCCAGAGCGGCCTTCACCGCCTCGGCGGCGGCGCGTACCTCGGCAACCGTGGGCTGCGCAGCATCAGACATAGTGCAGACGCTATCCGTACCCGGCCGGTGCCCGCACAATAGATGGCGATGCCGGAATACGAATTTGTCGACGTGTACGTGCCGCGCGGGGTGACTCGCAAGGACACCACCCGCCTGCTGACCGACCACGCAGAGTACGGACACTGGGAGTTGGAGCGTTTGCGACTGAACCCTGACGGGAGTCGACGGGTACGGCTTCGTCGACGGATCATCCGCCAGTTGCGCGCGACCTGGTGACGCACCACGACCCACACGGAGGGGGTCCGGCCCGGGCCGGACCCCCTGCGCGGTGACGGACAGTCGCACGACCGAGTGATGCGCCACCGCCTCGACACGGCCACCCGCTGGCCCCGTGTGCTCGACGGAACCGGCTGTCTGTGATCTACGCGACAGCCTCCGCCGAGGGGGACCCGCCCGGCCCGGTCCGCCCGGAACTCCCGGCGGACGGGGCGAAACGGGAACGACACCGGCCCCGGAGTGCGTGGCTCGCACTCCGGGGCCGGTACCTCAGCCTCAGGGCCTCGGGGCAGGCGTGGCGTCAGCCGTTGATGCAGGTGTTGCCGAAGGCGGGGTTCAGCAGACCGACCACGTTCACGGTGTTGCCGCAGACGTTCACCGGAACGTGGACGGGCACCTGGATGACGTTGCCGGACAGCACGCCCGGGGAACCCACGGCGGCGCCCTGGGCACCGGCGTCGGCAGAGGCGAGGCCCGCACCCGCGAGCATCAGGCCACCAGCGGCAGCCGCGACGGCGACAACCTTCTTGATCATTGTTCCTCCTTGTTGGGCAGTACGGCCCCGACCTCGGGCCGCATGACCAGTAACGAGGGGGAAGCAATGGAGCTACGAGCGTATCTTCGCATTCACCCTATTCAGTCACTTTCGTACGAACTACCGATTCGGTCGCCCGGTGGGGCCGCCGGTCAGGACGCGTCGATGAACCGGTCGAGCACCCGTACGCCGAACTGGAGACCGTCCACCGGCACCCGCTCGTCCACGCCGTGGAACATGCCCGCGAAGTCCAGCTCCGGCGGCAGCTTCAGCGGGGCGAAGCCGAAGCAGCGGATGCCCAGGTCGTCGAAGGACTTGGCGTCGGTGCCACCGGACAGCATGTAGGGGACGGCCCGGGCGATGGGGTCCTCGGCGCTGAGGGCCGTCTGCATGGCGTCCACCAGGTCGCCGTCGAAGCTGGTCTCCAGCGCCTTGTCGCCGTGCACGTCCTCCCGCTTGACGCGCGGGCCGAGGATGCGGTCGAGGTCGGCGAGGAACTCCTCCTCGTAGCCCGGCAGGAACCGGCCGTCGACGTGCGCGGTCGCCTCGCCCGGGATGACGTTGACCTTGTAGCCGGCGCCGAGCATGGTCGGGGCCGCGGAGTTGCGCAGGGTCGCGCCCACCATCTTGGCGATGCCGCCCAGCTTGGCGAGCGTGGCGTCCATGTCCTCCGGGTCGAGCGGGGTGCCGAGCGCGTCGGACAGCTCGTCGAGGAACGAGCGCACGGTCTTGGTGACCCGCACCGGCCACTGGTGACGGCCGAGCCGCCCGACGGCCTCGCACAGTTCCGTGATGGCGTTGTCGTTGTTGGTCATCGACCCGTGACCCGCCGTGCCCTCGACGGTGAGCCGCATCCAGTGCATGCCCTTCTGGGCGGTCTCCACCAGGTAGAGCCGCAACTTCTCGTTGACCGTGAAGGAGAACCCGCCGACCTCGCCGATGGCCTCGGTGACCCCCTCGAAGAGGTCCGGATGCTTGTCGACGAGGTACCGGGCGCCGTACGCGCCGCCGGCCTCCTCGTCGGCGAGGAAGGCCAGCACGATGTCCCTCGGGGGCTTGCGCCCGCTGCGCAGCCGGTCGCGGACGACCGCGAGGGTCATCGCGTCCATGTCCTTCATGTCGACGGCGCCCCGCCCCCACACGCAACCGTCCGCGATCTCGCCGGAGAACGGGTCGTGCGTCCAGTCGGCGGCGTTCGCGGGCACCACGTCGGTGTGTCCGTGGATGAGCAGCGCCGGGCGGGACGGGTCCTCGCCCTCGATACGGGCGACCGTGGAGGCGCGGCCGGGGTGCGACTCGATGACCCGGGGCTCCAGTCCGACCTCGGCGAGCTTCTCGGCCACGTACTCGGCGGCCTTGCGCTCCCCGGGACCCGAGTGGTCGCCGTAGTTGCTCGTGTCGATCCGGATGAGGTCGCGACAGAGGTCGACGACCTCGTCCTCCCCGGTCACACCCCGAGGTCCGGCGGCCCTGTTCGACTCGCTCACGGCGGTTCCTCCCACTGTCGCTGCCTGCTGTTCCTCTCCCCATACTCTCCCTCCTCCCCTCCGCCTCCAAGGGTGGACCCCGCCCGACATGCACCGTTCACGCAGCCGGGACCGGGCGTGGGCGGGGGGTGCGCGCGGGGCGCGGGGAGCAGGGCCGGTGGGCGTGATCAGGGGACGGAATCTTTGCTATGGTTTCCCACGTCGCCGCGGGAAACCGCGACAGACCACCGGTCCGGGTGGCGGAATGGCAGACGCGCTAGCTTGAGGTGCTAGTGCCCTTTATCGGGCGTGGGGGTTCAAGTCCCCCCTCGGACACCAGCTGAGACCCCACTTCACGTGGGGTTTTTTGCTTTACCGGGCTGTGGCGTGACCAACCACGTGACCAACGGCCCAGAGATTCCCCAGGTCAGACCAGGGATGACAAGCCGAGGCGGCCCGCGCCGGAGGCGGCCAGTCGCCGCGCTCCGTCCTTACGCGAGTGGCCGTATCGGGCCATGGTGTAGCCCGGCGAATGGTGCCGGACGTTCGCGGAGACCTCTACTGGGTTCTCCCCGGCCTCCAGGTCGTTCGTGACCTTGCTGTGGCGCCAGTCATGAATCCGGAAGTTGTCCGGCAGGTGAAGCCGGTTCCGAAGGGTGCGCCACCGAGCCGAGACCTTCTCGGGGTCCTGCGGGCCCCCTGCTTCACCTCGGTACAGCTTGAAGCCGTCCCGAGCGAACACCAGATCGCCATCAGCCCACGCGGGGCCGAGTCGTTCACGCTCGGCGCCCTGGCGCTCCCTCTGCCGCTTCAGAACGGTCATCACGGCTTGGTCCACGTAGATCCGCGCGTTGGCGTCACCATCCTTCGTGAGCTTCCGCAGCCGGTAGCCGTTGCCTTCTTCGACCACTACCCAGCCCAGTTCGATGAAGCCCTCATCCCAGTGGATGAGCGACCATTTCATACCCAGTGCTTCACTGCGCCGGAGGCCGGTTGCGGCGTACACGGTCCACAGAGGGGCGTCCCGAAGGCAGTGGTGCGTCAGCCCTCCGTCACACGCTCGGTTGCCGCAGGGCTCCCACACCGCCCCCAGGAAACGGGCCGTCTGGCCGTCGTCCAGCGTCGGGAAGTCGCGTTCCTGCGCCCGTATCTCCCGCCCGGTGGGCGGGTTGGCTGCGGCGGCCGGGTTGGACGGGATCAGCTTCGGCACGGCCGCACCGAGAGCCCCGGACAGGATGTTGTGCACGTGCCGAACGCTCTTGGCCCCCAGGGGCTTTCCCTTGTTCGTCAAGCAAGGCGCAGTCTCCAGCAGTCGGTACAGATCGTTCAGCGTGTCGTCCGTGACTTCGGACAACTTGACGTCCCCGATGTGTGGCTTGATGTGCAGACGGATCTTCGTCTCGTACCCGGCCACGGTCGTTCCCTCCTTCCGCAGGTTGGCGTGCCACTTGTCGAGCCAGTCACCCAACTTCATGTCTGAGCGAGCCGTGATCTTGCCCGCCTCGTAGTTGCTGAGCCACTCTCGCAGGGCTCTTTCCGCTGCGGTCTTGGTCGGGTACTCCCGACCGATCCAGTAGCGGTCCTTCTTGCCCTGCGCCTTGTCGAAGTGGAGGGGCGTGCGCACGCCCCAGGTGTTGGGGCGACCCTTGCGCGGGATCTCCTTGGGAGTCCCCCCGAGCCCGTTACCGCGCTTCGTCACGTGGGTCAGTTCCCTTCCTGCTCACGCCGCCACTGAGCGAGGATGGCCGACGCCTTGTCGGTGAGCCTCTGCCCGTCCCACAGGCCGAGTTCTTTAGATCGCTTGATGCGCTCGGACATCGTGGCCTTGCCGATGCCCAAACGGCCGGCCAACTCCCCCTGGGGAGCTGTGGTGCCCGTGGCCCGCATCCGGGCCAGCTCGGCCACGAGAAGCGTGTAGTCCTCATCTGAGCGACAGCGTGAGGGCACCGGGTACGGGCCGCGCATGACCCTGTCTTCTTGCCTGGCAAGCGCAGCGCGGGCCCCCGCCTTGATCTCCGCCATCGGGATCTGGCGGAGAAGGTTGGCCGGGATGCCATCCGTTTCCAGTGCCTCACTCATGCCCCGATCGATGTCCTCACTGCTCCCCCCTACCGTGAGGCGAACAGTGAGCTCAGAAGGGCCGGTGAAGGGAGCTGCGACAGGGCAGCGCGCGGTGACAAGCCAGGGGCCATAGGCGCGCCACCAGACCAGTTGGTCTCCGTCGCGGTGCCACTCATGACTTACCTCGTGTGGTGTTGGTGTGTTCACAAGATCGAGACTAACAGCGTCCGAACATGAGGCAGCAAGTTCGGAGGGTGTGATGATCGTCACCTTTCCGAACGTGGCGCAACCTGTTCGGCGCAGGCATGCTGAAAAGTAGGCCGGATGGCAGCAGGCGAAATGGTCGCCCACCGGCCAGTTGAGAGGTTTCGTGCACGCAAAGCTGATGACCGTTGACGACGTGGCCGAGTATCTGAACAAGCCTCGTTCCTGGGTGTACGGGAACTGGAAGACCGAACAGATCCCGTTCCGGAAGGTGGGCCAGGCGCTCCGCTGCCGGATGAGCGATCTTGATAGTTGGCTGGATGAGCAGAAATCCAACTGAGATCCGTTCGATCGAGACTCTATTGAAGCCCCCGAGGCGACTCGGGGTTTTCTGTTGTCTGGGGGACTGATTGGTAGCAGTGGAGATGAAGCACGTTGAGTTGATTTGCGCGACGTGCCGTGAGCCGTGGACCCATCTCCGGCCCAAAGGGAAAGGCGGACGCAACCCGGTAACTAATCCCGATCATCCGTGGTGCACCAGGAAGCGGGACAACCGGAACCGTGCAGCCTCCAGAGAGAGGGAGCGGACGGGGTCCGAGCCGAAGAAGAAGATCGGCACCGATGCCCTGGACATCGCTTGGCGCGGTGGGGGGTTGCTGGAGGAGGTCCGACAGTTTGAGGAACCGCCCAAGCCGTACGACATCCGACAAGAGATCGAGAAAAAGGTTCACCCTGACATCGCGTACTCGACACCGGAGGACCGCAAGGCTGTCAGCCTATGGTTCCTCGACACCAAGCAGCCGAAGACGGGACCTGAGACCGGCCGGACGTGTGTCGATCGCCCTCTGCGGGTGATCGGATCGGCGAGACCCTGGTGGTGGCAGTCCGACAGCCCGGGGCACGCTGGGTGTCCTGTTTGGTAGTCCGTTTTTTCTTACTGGTGAGGGGACATTTCCCCTTGGAGTCATGACCGCTGGGCGGCGGTCCCCTGACGCGGACGAGAGTCCGGGCCTGTTCGAAGTCCTGAGCACGAGAGTGCTCGAATGCGGCTCTGCGGATACCTGCCTGTGAGACACAGCAGACAACGGAGAGATAGCCCCTATCCCTGAACTCGATTGTTTGGGGAAAGGGGCCTGTCTGCTCATACGTTGTCCTGTTGTGAACGTTTACGTTCTAGGTCGCCCTTAAAGGCGACTATAGATCAACACGCTTCTGTAATTCTGCATTTGTTTACTAGTTTGTGAGGTTCCCATGAGCGATAACAACATAGCCCCGGAGGGGCAGGCGGAAAATGCCGAGGCGGTACCGGACCCTGCCCAGGCAATCCGGGCAGAGGTTCATCGTGAGTACGCTGAGCGCCTGGTGAAGGCTGAGATTTCCATTCAGGCAGCCAGGGCCGGCGTCAAGATTTCTGACACGTTCATCCGCCACCTGAACCTTCCGGCGTTCGTCGGGGAAGACGGAGAGCCGTCGAGCGAAGCGATCTCCGAAGTTCTCCAGTCGTTCCGCCCCAGGGCTCCGCTGTATGCCCAGGATATCGGCCTGGGCCCACGGGGCGAAGGCTCATACAATCCCCGGCCCCGAACTTCGCTAGACGCCCGCAGCCGAAAGTAAGAAGGAGAACCGCCTATGCCTTTTCCGTACCAGCACGCCGGAACCGATACCTTCACTCCGGAGCTTTTTGACGCTGAGCTGATTGAACAGTTCGACCCGCTCCTCGTCTGGGCCTCACGCCTCGTCAGCAACCGCAAGTACGAGGGCGAGATCAGGAAGAAGGGCGATGTCGTCCACATCAACAGCCTTCTGCGCCCGACTGTCGGTGACTACAAGCTGACTGACGGCATGACGGCGCAGCGGCCGGAGACTGTGGATCAGGAGCTACCCATCAACCAGGCGAAGTATCTGCAAATTTTGATTGAAGATGCACAGCGGGTACAGCTCGCCTCAAAGGATCTGAACTCTCCGATCAACCGGCAGATGATCCGGGCTATTGCCCGCGAGGCCGATACTTTTATGGGAGGCGTGATAGCTGGCAAGGCCACCGAGTTTCCACGGATCGCCCCCACCGCGGGAACATTTCCGGCGACCCTTTACACTGCGATCCTGGACATGATGCTTCACCTTGACGAGAACGACATCCCGGAGGCTAGTCGATATGTCGTGGTCTCTCCGAAGGTCAAGCGGCATTTGATCGAGCATCCCTCGATTGCAAATGCCGCCGCTTACGGCGAGAGTGGCGCGACTGCCCATGGCGTTATTGCTCGCCTTGCCGGTTTCACAGTGTCCTCTACAACCGCTATGCCCCCAGGCGTTGACCTCGTGGCAGGGCATCCGGACTTTGCCACGTACGCAAGCCAGTTCACCGGTTTCCGGCAGGGGCAGAGTGAGAATTTCCGAGCCGACTACATAGACACGCTCCACCTGTACGGAGGTAAGATCATTCGCTATCCCGACCTGGACACCAGGAAGGCGGATAATACCTGGGATGAGACTAAGCCGACGAAGGGAATCGTTAAGGCCACCGTAGCGTGGCCTGCCTGACATTTCCCAAACGGGGGCCTTCGCCATTTCGGCGGAGGCCCCTCTTTTTTTGTTTCTTCGAGCGCAAGAGAGAAAACCCAGCCTCGACTACATGTCCGTTCGATGAAACACGGACAATAACCTTCAAGATTGACGCGAATCTCACTGAATCGGTACCCCAAGGGCATGATTGTCACGTCCAGTGAGCAATCAGGTGAGCTTCAGGGTAATTCCATTGGGATTTGCGTCGAATCGAGCTGATGAATCGGAAAATTTGAAACCCGTACACGGTGGAAGGAAGGCGCCCCCGGCGGTCCCCATTGCAGTCAACTAATCCATTACCCCCACCCTTCACATTCTTGTGAGTTACGCATCATTTATCTGTGCGTAATAGTTTCGTGATTGATTGCGGACAGTGTTGATCTCGCACCGCAGAAGGGAATGCGGTCGGCCGTCAGAGCGCATCGCTCCGGTCGGATCAGAGACCCCCTGTCTCTCATGAACGAAGGAATGCAGCATCATGCGCAAAACGGTTCTGGTGCCCGTTCTCAAGACCCTGTGCGACGCGCACATAGCGCGGGACGGGAGCGAACAGGACGCCACGGCGACACTCACCCTGGGCAAGCGCACTTGGGACCTGTGCGGCGAGCACCGGAGCACGTTCGACCGCTACCTGACGGATGCGCTGGGGGCGGGAGTGGACGATGACGACACGGCCACCGCCGGGCCGGAACCTGCCATCGAGACCGTGACGGAAACGGACACGGCCGTGTGTGAGGCGGGCCCGGATGACTCCAGGGCGCAACCGGTGCGGTCCGTGATGATCGCCGGTGAGGTTCCCGGGTACGGGTGGGACACGGCCCGTGAGGCGGTGCGGAACCTGGGGTACGAGGTGGTGGGGCGCGCGGACGACAGCACGGTCCTGCTGATCCTGGGTGAGGGTGGGGAGCGCAACGGTGTCAAGCTGCGGGACGCGTCCGAGCGTGGCATCCCGTGCATGGACGTGCGGACCCCGGGACGGTTCCGTGACGCAGTGCGGGCGGGACAGTTCACGGGAACTGACCCGCTTCCCCGGCCTGCCAAGGCGGACCGGTCGGGCCCGAGTGAACGGGAGCGAAACCGGCTGATCCGCTCATGGGCGCGGGAACAGGGCTACAACGTTCCCTCCCAGGGACGCATCCCCATGAACGTGCGGCACGCGTACGAGACGGCACACCGGGACGCCACGGAGGGAAAAGCGGCAGCGGCCTGAGCGCCGCGCCCCCGGCCGGGCCGACCGTTCGCCGTGGCGGGCGGCACCCCGGACCCCGAGACCTGAGCGTCTGGAAGAACGCCACCGGCTACGGGGCAGGGTCCAAACCCAGCAAGCGTGACTGTGCCCCTGGTAGTTGGGTGGTGTGGACGGCCCCGAACGGGGAGCGGCGCGCGGGCGTCGTCAGCAACGACCTGTTCACCCTGGCCACCGTGAGGCGATCGGCGCAGGTAGGGCAGGCCAAGGAAGTGCGCTGCAAGGCCGTGGTTGTACCGGCCGATGGTGGCGACGCCCTACCGATGTGCCCCGCCACCCACAAGCACCCCCATGCAGTGGTCAAGGACGGGGGCCGGTGGCGCCCCGTCCTTGCCCGGCACGAACGGACGAACTCCCAGGAAGCGGCGGCAGCATGAACACCCCTGTTCTGTACGGTCCCATCGGGCGCGCGGTCCGCAGGATCGCACCGTTCGCGGAAACCGATCCGATCGGCATCTATGTTGCCGTTCTCTCGATGTGGTCGGCCGCGATCGGCGGCACGGTCACCGTGTCGTCCCGGGGCAGTGGACGGCCCGTGCTCCTGTGGTCCGCGTTGGTCGCGGGAACGGGACGGGGAAAGGGAACGGCACTGCGGGCCGCGCATCACGTCCTTGACCGGCCGTTGGGCCGGTTCCTCGCCACACACACCACCTCCGGGATCACCTCGGGGGCCAGCATGGTCAACCATCTGTGGCAGCAGCAGGAAGCGACCGCCGACACCGAGCACGGGCGGGACGTCCGGGCCCTTGTGGTGGAAGAGGAATGGTCGGAAGTGCTCCGCCGGGTGAAGCGGGACGCGTCGTTCACGACCAAGCTCCGGGCCGCGTGGGACGGGGCCACCCTGCGCAACACGACCAAGGAAGAAGCGCAGGAGGTACGCGACCCCGCCATGGTCCTGCACTCCCACGTCACGCCCTCCGACTGGACCAAGTACGTCGGAGAATCGGAAGCGGCCGGAGGGTCCTACAACCGCATCCTTCCCTTCCTCCTCGGATCGGTCCCCATGCTCGATGACGACCGAATCAGCCTGCCCAAGATGGACGGTTCGGAACTGTCCGACGCATACGGATGGGCCACCGCCCGCCCCCGTGTCATCACCCTTGCCGACGATGCCCGGCCCCTGTGGCGCATCGTGCGCCGCTATGCCCGCATCATGGGTGAGACCCTGCCCGAATCGCAGGCAGTCTTCATCGAGCGCACGGCGGAACAGACTTTGCGTACCGCCGCGTGCCTTGCAGCCTCCGAATGCTCCGGAACCATCACCGGTGACATGCTGTCGGCAGCGTTCACCCTCGTACGCCGTTCCGTTCACGACACGGTGAGGATTATCAAGGGAGGCACCTCCCCGAAGGTGAAGCGGCAGGCGCCCAGCCTCGCTGACAAGGTTCGGGCCCGGATCGAGATGCACGGCGGACGCGCCACCTCCTCCCAGGTACTCCCGTTCGTCGGAGCGACCGCCGCCGAGGTCAAGGCACTGCCCGGAATCGTCACCACCGTTGAGCGGGAAGGCAAGACCGGCCGACCACGAACGGTCCTCACTCTCCGCAGTGACACTCCCGTTCACACACAGGCACCGGAACCCACACCGGAGCCGGCCAGCCCGGAGAGCGAGGAGAACCGCGCCACCGTGGTTCAGATCGACGACTACCGGCCCGCTGCCGCCCCCGCACCGGTAGCTCACAGCAACCCATTCCTCGCGCTCCTCTAAGTAAAGAAAGCAGGCCCCGGCTGGAAGGCCGGGGCCACCATGCTTGGCCAGAGTCGGAGGTTCCCGGGTTCACGGTCTCCTGTTCGCCAAAGCCGGAATCTCTGCAATCATTTCCGGCCTCACTGAATCCCAGAGGATTCCTTGAGGCCGCGCATGGGGAGGGCACTCAATGATTCGCTCTGGCGTGACGATCAGGTCAACTCGAAAGTCATGGGGAGCTTCCGGAATTTCCACATCGACGACCTGAAGATCGTGCACCGTAGTGACAATCAGCACGTCTCGCCCAATCAATCCAGCCTCTTGCAGCAGGGCGACCTCAATATCCGCATATCCGGCCCCCTTTCCTAGTCGCACCCCTTCGGCATTGACGGCCACACTGCCACAAATAACAAGATCCACTGGCGACATTTCTTGTACGTCCACGAGTGTTGCATAGTCTTCTATCGCACGTCTTTCCGCTGCCTCCTTGGGGCTGACGGAAAGGTTTTCAGGATTCAGGAAGTAAAAGGGCTTGATGGTTGCGAGTCTCGGTGCAGCCATGTATACCTTTTTCCCCGCTTCCAACGCGAACTCCCGTACCGGCGTCTGGGCCTTGTCCGGAACGGCCTTTATGACCCGGGAAGCTTCCCACGCCGGGTGTTCGGTGAGACGTAGGGCGGCAGCCACGGAACCGTCAAAAGAGGGGATGCGTCCGACTGATCTTCCGGAAACGACGTTCTGGCTATCGAGCAGTCTCCAGACGCTTTCTCGAATCTTCTGCTTTTCGCTTCGGATGACATCAGAACTCATTCGCCATTTCCTTTCTCAGGCCGCGATCAGTTCAAAGAGTCGACTATTGAGGTTCTTTACATCTGAAGAGTCGTTCCAATCTTGCAGTTCTTTCCCGGCCCTGAAGATAAGACTCAATCCGCCTCCCCCTCGATTCTCCTCAACAACAGCGATGGCCTTGTGAACTGCACCGACAGCCTCATCGACCTTCCGCTGTCTGATCTGCGCCAGAGCTAGATTTCCCAGAACGATTGCCTGAGACTTCGACCCGTCTCGGACTCGGGTCACCGTTTCCTGTAGAAGAATCTCGGCCTTGGGGGCATCGCCTAGAAACAGAAAACAGGAGCCCGCTAGGCGGCCGAACTGTCCAGGGGACAGCAGGGAGGCTCCCGCGTCGTGTTCCCTTGTGCGTTCAAGTGACCTTTCCGCATTACGGAGCGATTCTTTGCATTCGCTCGACTGGCGGAGCATCGCATAAGCCTCGGCGGAATGGAGGAAAGCGAGGCCGCTAAGAGCGCTACTGGAAGCCCCTACCAGGGTGGCAACCTTTTGGGTCAAGTGGAGCCCTACGGAAGGGTTCTTCTCTCCATACAGGGCTACAAATGATGTGCGAAGCATCGCCAGCCCTTCCGCGACCGGGTCGCCCAGTTCCCGTGCAAAAGCGATGGCCTGGTCAAAATAGCCACGTGCTGTGGTGTGATCAGTTCTTCCCGATGCATCCCAAACGAGTTGACCCATGAGAGTTGATGTCTCGGCCATAGCTGCTTGCAAGTCGCGTTTCACCGAGTAGGGAACACTATGGCTGCGCCATTGCGCAAGCGTTCCTAGAAACCTTCCGGTTTCAGCGACGAGCAGAGTGGAGGGCTCGGTTGCGTAGCGCGAATCCAGCGTTTGGATCTGTTCTCTCAAGGTGGCGACGCTGACCAGACTGGGACTCTCCATCGAACTATTCTCTAGGTATCCCTCCGCCCGGTTTGAGTCACAATCCGATGACGGAACAGAACGCTCCCAGGGCCGTTCAGAGACACCTAGCATCTCGCCGGGGATTCCGAATCCGTCACACACTCGCTCGATAACTGCTTGGCCTCGAATGCTGCGGACGCCTCGAATGATGTCGCTTACCCGGCCACTGGTCATCTTCCCAACCGCCGAAGCGATTACCGCGTAGCTGGAGCCGGTGCGCCTGTTTACGAGGCGGAACACCTCTTGGAAGTCGCGAGCTGCGCAGGCCCGGCGCATTGCGTCGCTTTCTAACAAAGCATCGGAGATCGTCAGAACGTAGCCGGTTCGGCTAGCCAATCGATCGACCATGGACGCCACCTAGTAAGAGCGGAAGTGATCCACTCAAGAGTATGCCCCGTACCCCAGCGGGGTTCCCCAAACAGCCTTGTGGGGAACCCCGTTCGCTGTTCCTTGCGCTCCGTGCTGGGTCGAAGCTCTTCGGGCGGCACCAAGCCGTGCCGCCCAACGCGAGACCCCCGCGACGCGCGAACGTCCGGGGGCGTGGCCACCAACCAGCAAGGGGTTGACGACAGTGCCCAAAGTTACAGCCGGGGTCGTAGACAGTCATCAGCGGGCGGAGAACGAGACCGACGCGCGGCGGTGGGAGTACACGACTTACGCCCCGCACGGCGAGACCTGCCCCGAATGCGGTGTGGTGATCAGGAGCCTTGAGAGTTGCCGTCGCGCGATGCTCGCCCGCCCGGAGGCTTCTCCGATCGTGGCCTACTGGCACGCCGACTGCGCTCCGAAGGAGGCGGGGCGGTGACCTCGGGTCAACAGCACACGAGCAAGTCCGCGACGTTGCCGAAGGGCTGGACCTCCTTCGCGTCCCGCCCGGACAGCCAGAACGCGACGCACTGGTACGCGACATCGCCCTACCCCGTCGGAGTTCTCAAGAGGGAGTACGGGGAGGCGGCGGCAGGGCTCTGTCACACGGTCGACGCTGCCACTCTGCCCGAACTGCGCGCCCAGGTCGCCGCCCAAGTGGACGTGTTCCGGTGGCTGACCGGCGAGGGGGACGAGTGACCCCGACGCGCTGAGGACGGCCCGAGCAGGGCTCAGCGCGTCGGCTGCCCCGTCTGTGTGCCTCTTCCCCCTGGTGCGCGGGCGGGGTCTTCCTGGTGCTCCTAACCGGATGGTCACGTGACCAACGCATGACCAACAGCGGTCGGAAGTGGGCGGAAACAGCAGGTGAGCATGACCAACCCTCGCAGGCTCGAAGGGGCCTGAGAGGGTACGTTTACGCAGTTCAGCTAGCTACGGGGCTGGTGCCCGAGTGGAGAGTTCAAGTCCCCCCTCGGACACCAGTACTACGGGAACAGGCTCCAGCGCTTGCGCTGGGGCTTTTTTCGTTGCGCCCGACCGGCCGCTGCCCCGTACCGGGGACCGGCTGGTTCACGGGGCGCTGTGGAGTTCGGTGACGGTCTCGGCGGTGTCGAAGCCGAGCACCGGGTCGGGGCGCCCGGAGAGCAGGCTCGCGTAGAGCGGCCGGTAGTGGGCGACCTTCCTGGGGGTGCGGCCGTCGTTGCCGTGGGTGGCGAGGAGTTCCGTGTCCCGGGCGGCGAACCCGGTCATGGAGGTGTGGTCCATCCAGACCTCCACGCCGGACCGGCCGAAGGTGAGGACGGTCTCCTTGCTGCTGGAACCGGTCAGCCAACTGCTGCGCAGCCGGGCCGTACCGACCGCGCCCCGGGAGTGGTGGGCGAACGTGGCCCAGGCACTCGCGCCATCGTCGAGTCGTCGGTCGCCCGAGACGAGTTCGGTGAGGTCGACGAAGCGCGAGAGCATGCTGAGTTGGTTGACGCCGGAGTCCGTCCAACTGGAGGTGTAGGAGGCGAACGCCTGGCCGCCCCGGAGGACGTAGGGGTCGTGGAACGCCGAGGTGACTGCGGTGACGGGACCCCACTCGGGGTGTTCGGCGACTTGCTGCGCGGCCCAGTCCACCTCGGGCGAGAAGGCGAAGTGGTGTGCGGTGAAGAGGCGGCCCCGTACGTCCACCGACCCGCCCAGGGACCGCAGTCGGATGAGGGAGGCGAGGTCGCCGACGAGGGGTTTCTCCACCAGGACGCGGGCCGATGACCGGGTGAGGGCCTCGACGGCGAGGTCGGTGTGGGTGTCCGTGGGGGTGGCGATCACGATCAGGTCGGATCGGTGCACGGCCAGCGCGTCCGCGAGGCTGCCGTAGTGGGGCGGTGTGGCTCCGCGGAACGCGGGCGGTGCTTCGACGTGCGGGTCCACCACGAACTAGCGCTGCACGAACTGTTCCACGGTCCGGTCGGCCCGGTTGCCGAGCACCTCGAAGGTGTCGAGGAACACGCACGCCTGCGGCCGGTGGCCGGCCCGTCCGCGGCGGGGCTGGCGTTCCAGGTCCCAGGCCAGCAGATAGGGGAAGTACGACAGCGTCTCGTAGTCGGCGTCCGCCTCGACCAGCTCGGCGAACAGGTCGCACTCGGACAGGAGTCGTCCCTCACGCACCCGTTCGCGGATGGCCCGGTAGGTGGCCAGGGCGGCGTGGTGCGCGAGCCCCACCAGCCCGCCCGCACCGGCGGGGACGACCTGCCCGACGGTAGCGGCGATCTGCTCGCCCAGACCGATGCTCCGCGAGGCGCGTCGCACGGCCGGTGACGCGTCCAGGAACTCCTGCAACGGCTCTCCGGGGTGGGCGCGGGCCCAGTAGGACGCGAGCGCCAGATCGAAGGCGGGCCAGCGGCTGCCCAGTTGCCCGAGTCCCGCGCGCAGGCGCAGCAGCATGCCTTCGAGGTCGCACGCCCCGTCCTCGGAGACGTCGATCCGCACGGAGACCACGTCGTCGCGATCCTCGGCCGCCGCCTCGGCCAGGAGCCGGCGTTCCAGTTCCTGGGAGAGCGTCGTCTTGCCTATGCCGCCGACGCCGTAGAAGGTCAGGACGTTGCGACGACCCTGGAGGCGATCGGCGACCGGGGTTCACCCGTGCCATCTGGATCTCCTCAAGCGGACGTCGTGCGGGTCTTCCCGGAGGGTCCGCGAGGACCTACCCACCGCGCGGGTGGTGCGATAACGGATCACCGCGGGATCCCCGGGCCGGGTGTCGGCGGCCGTGCAGGGGCGCAGGCAGGGAGAGCCGGGTCCGGGGGGTCCGGCACAATGGCGGGCATGTCGCGACGTGCCCGTTCCTCCCGTACGCCCCGTTCCCCGCAGGTCCCCGTGGACTGCCCGTGCGGGTCGGGCGAGCGGTACGACCGCTGCTGCGGGCCGTTCCACCGGGGCGCGTCGACCGCGCCGACGGCCGAGGCGCTGATGCGGTCCCGGTACGCGGCCTATGTCGTGCGGGACGCGGCGTACCTGGTGCGCACCTGGCATCCGGCGACCCGGCCGCCGGTCCTGGAGCTGGCCGGCGGTCCGCAGTGGACGGGGCTGGAGATCGTCGAGGTGACCGAGGGGTCCGTGTTCCACCGGACGGGAACGGTGACGTTCCGGGCTTCGTACACGGACGCCGGGCGGCCCGGCACGTTGACCGAACGGAGCCGGTTCGACCGGGTGGACGGGATCTGGGTGTACGTGGACGGGACGGTGCGGGACTCGGGTGACCTGACCGAGGGTGCCGGGGGCCGTCCGTGAGGTGAGCGGCGGGGCGGCCGGGGTGGTTCAGGGCACCAGGACGTCGAGTTCCTGGAGCGCGCCGACCGCGATCTGTCGGGTCAGCTCCTCGGCCCGGGCCGCGTCACCCTCGCGCACCGCCTCCGCGACCTGGACGTGCAGGGTGACCGCTGCCGGGTCCGGGTCCTCGAACATGACCTGGTGGTGGGTGCGGCCCGTGAGGACCTCGGCGACCACGTCGCCGAGGCGGGCGAACATCTCGTTGCCGGAGGCCTTGAGGACCACCCGGTGGAAGGCGATGTCGTGGACGAGGTACGCCTCCAGTTGGCGTCCGCGTGAGGTGGCGACCATGCCGAGGGCGCACTCCGTCAGCTCGGCGCACTGCGCGGCGGTCGCGTTGCGGGCGGCGAGCCCCGCGGCCACCGGTTCCACGGCGGACCGCAGGACGGTCAGCGAGCGGAGTTGACGGGGCCGGTCGGCGCCGGCGAGGCGCCAGCGGATGACCTGGGGGTCGTAGACGTTCCACTCCTCGGTGGGGCGGACCGTGACGCCGACCCGGCGACGCGACACGACCAGGCGCATCGACTCCAGGACCCGGACGGCCTCCCGCATCACCGACCGGGACACCTCGAACCGTCCGGCCAGTTCATCGGTGCGCAGCACGCTGCCCGGCGGGTACTCGCCGGCGGTGATCGCCGGACCGAGGGTGTCGAGGACATGGGCGTGCAGGCCGCGGCCCGATGAGGTCATGGCGCTCAGCCTACGAGCTGTGGTGCCCCCACACGAACTCGAAAAGTCAGACTTTTATGTCACACCCACTTGAATTCATCAGACCTTATGAGTTTCAGTGTCGTTCGGCGTCGTGACACCTCGATGTCACGCACCCCCTGACGGCGTCCGGCCCCCCGGACGTCGAGCCGACGGGGCGCCCCGGCCCCGGGGACGCCCCCGGACACGAGGACTCCAGAACGTGAAGAACACAGCTCCGACGCCCCATGTCATCGTGGTCATGGGCGTGGCGGGGACCGGCAAGACGACGATCGGCCCGCTGCTCGCGGACCGGCTCGGCGTCCCGTACGCCGAGGGCGACGACTTCCACCCGGCCGCGAACATCGCCAAGATGTCCGCGGGCACCCCCCTCACCGACGAGGACCGTTGGCCCTGGTTGGACGCCATCGGGGAGTGGGCCCGCGGGCGGACCGGGCTGGGCGGGGTGGTCAGCAGCTCGGCGCTGAAGCGGAGCTACCGCGACCGGCTGCGCACCGCCGCACCGGACCTGGTGTTCCTGCACCTCGCGGGCGACCGGTCGCTGATCGAGGACCGCATGTCCCACCGCGAGGGCCACTTCATGCCGACCGCGCTGCTCGACTCCCAGTTCGCGACCCTCCAGCCGCTGGAGCCGGACGAGGCGGGGGTGGTCGTCGACGTGGCGGGAGACCCCGGGGACATCACCGGACGGTCCGTCGTCGCGCTCACGGCCGCGGGCGGTGCGCCACCGGCGCCCACCCCTGCGCCGACCACCTGATCCGCCGGGCGCCCGGCGGGCCGCCCGCGCTCGGGGCACGCGCCCCACAGCCCTCCGTCCCCATCGCTTCCGTACGTTCCCGTACGACCGAGTACCCCAAGGAAACCGACCGTGACCAGACTCAGCGTCGAGATGCTGGCAGCGGACCCCATCGAGCCGATCACCTCCGCGGGCCACGCCCAGCTGGGGATCGCCGTGCTCGCGGGCATCGCCGTCATCGTCCTGCTCATCACCAAGTTCAAGGTCCACGCGTTCCTCGCACTGACCATCGGCTCGCTCGCCCTCGGCGCCTTCGCCGGAGCGCCGCTGGACAAGGTGATCCCCAGCTTCACCAGTGGGCTCGGCAACACCGTCGCCGGTGTCGGTGTGCTGATCGCGCTCGGCGCGATCCTCGGCAAACTGCTCGCGGACTCCGGCGGCGCCGACCAGATCGTCGACACGATCCTGGCCAGGGCCAGCGGACGCGCCATGCCCTGGGCCATGGTGCTGATCGCCTCGGTGATCGGTCTGCCGCTGTTCTTCGAGGTCGGCATCGTGCTGCTGATCCCCGTGGTGCTGATGGTCGCCAAGCGGGGCAACTACTCGCTGATGCGGATCGGCATCCCCGCCCTGGCCGGTCTGTCCGTGATGCACGGTCTGATACCGCCGCACCCCGGCCCGCTGGTCGCGATCGACGCGGTGCAGGCGAACCTCGGTCTGACCCTGGCGCTCGGTGTGCTCGTCTCCATCCCGACGGTGATCATCGCGGGCCCGGTCTTCGCCAAGTACGCCGCCCGCTGGGTCGACGTGCCGGTGCCGGAGAACATGATCCCGACGCGCCCCTCGGAGGCGTTGGAGAAGCGTCCCGGCTTCGGCGCCACCGTCTTCACCGTGTTGCTGCCCGTGGTGCTCATGCTCGGTAGCGCCCTGGTCGAGATCATCGTCGACGACCCCACCAACATGGTGCAGCGGGTGTTCGACGTGATCGGCTCGCCGCTGATGGCGCTGCTCGCCGCGGTCATCGTCGGCATGTTCACGCTGGGCCGGGCGGCCGGGTTCACCAAGGGCCGGCTGTCGAGCACCGTGGAGAAGTCCCTCGGCCCGATCGCGGGCGTCCTGCTGATCGTCGGTGCGGGTGGCGGCTTCAAGCAGACGCTGATCGACTCCGGCGTGGGTCAGATGGTCCTGGAGATCTCCGAGAACTGGTCGATCCCGGCGCTGCTGCTCGCCTGGCTGATCGCCGTGGTCATCCGTCTCGCGACGGGCTCGGCGACCGTTGCGACCGTGTCGGCCGCGGGCCTCGTCGCTCCGCTGGCCGCCGACATGTCGAGCACGCACCTCGCGCTGCTCGTGCTGGCGATCGGAGCGGGTTCCCTCTTCTTCAGCCATGTCAACGACGCCGGCTTCTGGCTGGTGAAGGAGTACTTCGGCATGAACGTCGGACAGACGATCAAGACGTGGTCGGTGATGGAGACGATCATCTCGGTCGTCGCCGGTGCCCTCGTGATGCTGCTGTCCCTGGTGATCTAGCCACCCCCGAACACCAACGCGGGGCGGTCCGTCGGATGACGGACCGCCCCGTCGGCGTGGGCGCCGGGGTCAGGACTCGCCCTCGGCCGCCTTCTCCAACTGGAACGCCTCGTTGCCGAGGCCGATCCGGGCGTGCGCCTCGGGGTTGCGGGACTTCAGGAAGGCTCCGACGGCCAGGCCGACGACGGCCGCGAGGACGATGATGCCGGGGAGCACCCAGCGCAGCAGCGAGTCGGGGCCGGTGCCGACCAGGACGTAGAAGTCCTTGACCGTGTACCCGGCGATCACCAGCAGGGCCGTGCCGGCGATGCCGGAGGCGATCAGGCGCCACAGCTGGGCCCGGGCGGCGCCGCGCCGGACGAAGAAGACGATCACGGCGAGCGAGGCGACGGCCATCAGCAGGGTGACCCCGAAGGCGCCGATGTTGCCCATCCAGGTGAACAGGCGCAGGATCGGCGCGGTCGGGTCGCCGACCGGCTTGTCGTCGGTGAGCGCGAACGTCAGCAGCACGACGATGGTGACGCCGCTCTGGAGCAGGGCTCCGGTGCCCGGGGCGCCGCTGGCGCTGCTGGTCCGTCCGAACGCGGCGGGCAGCAGGCCCTCGCGGCCCATCGCGAAGGCGTAGCGGGACACCACGTTGTGGAAGCTGAGCGTCGCGGCGAACACACCGGTCACCAGGAGGACGTGCATGATGTCCGTGAAGGTCTCGCCCAGCCGGCTCTCGGTGAGGTAGAAGAGCATCCCCGCGGAGTGCTCACGGGCTGCGGGGACGACGCCGTCGGGCCCGGCCGCAACGGTCAGCGCCCAGGAGCTGAAGGCGAAGAACGCCGCCACGAAGCCGACGGCGAGGAACATCACCCGGGCCACGACGACCTGCGGACGACTGGTCTCCTCGGCGTAGACGGGTGCCTGTTCGAAGCCGGTGAAGGCCGCGATGCAGAAGCACAGGGCGGTACCGATGCCCGCGCCGGTGAGGGTGTCGGGGTTGAACGCCTCCAGGGACACGCCCTGCTTGGAGGGGTCCGCGATGGCCGCGATGTCGAACACCACGACCAGCGCCACCTCGATGAGCAGCAGCACGCCGAGGACGCGCGCATTGACGTCGATCTTCATCAGGGCGAGGAAGCCGACGACCGCGGCACAGGCGATGGCCGGGACCCACCAGACCAGTTCGACGTCGAGGTGCTCGTTGACGAGCAGGGAGACCTCGAAGCCGAAGAGCCCGTAGAGCCCCACCTGGAGGGCGCTGTAGGCGACCAGCGCCACCAGCGCCGCGCCCGCTCCGGCGGTGCCGCCGAGGCCGCGCGATATGTAGGCGTAGAAGGCGCCCGCGTTGTGAACGTGACGGCTCATCTCCGCGTATCCGAAGGAGAAGAGGATCAGGACGACGCCCAGCAGGACGAAGAGCAACGGCTGCCCGACGATGCCCATGACGCCGAAGGTGGTGGGCATGACGCCCGCGACGACCATGAGCGGTCCGGTCGCCGCCAGCACGGACAGGAGGAGACCCGCCGTACCGAGCCGGTCGGCGCGCAGCGCGCGGTCGTGGCCCTTGAACGTGTTGATCCCACCGGGCTTGTCACCGGGGGCGGATCTGGTGTCGCTGGAACTCGAACTGCCCGTCTTCATGGCGGGGATGGTCCTTTCGCGTGGGTCCTCTGAGCGTGGTGCGGGCCTTGCTGGTGCGGCTCTTGCGGTGTGCTCCGGGCCGGCGGGTCGTCGCGTGCCCGTACGTCCGTACGTGCGTCGCACTCGCGTGCGGCCCGATGGTGCGGTGGTGCCGTGGTGCTGGTCGAGCGGGGGTGTGCGGATGGTGCGGACGCGTCGTGCGGCGGCGTCGCCGGTGCCGCAGGTGCGCGGGGTCCCGGGTGGTTGCCCGGTGACCCGCGCCGCCTCGGTGCCCCGGTGCTGCTGGGGCCGTGCTGATGGTGCTCGGTGGTGCGGTCCGCGCCGACCGGCCGGGCGCGGGGGAACGGCGCCGTCAGACGGTGCCCAGGGAGGCGCCGCGCGCTTCCCGGAACGCCTCGAACGGGTCCCGGTCGGGGTACGACCAGGGGGCGGGGGTGATGTGGTTGCCGATGCGGTGGAAGAGGGCGGCGGCTTCGGCGCCCCTGCCTCCGCAGTACTTGGCGTGGGCGAGGAAGTTGAGGTCGACCCGGTTGCGCGGGTGGTCCTCGCGCTCCCACTCCAGCCACCAGTCGAACGCGGCCTTCATGACCTGCCGCGCGCGGCGACCGACCCAGTGTCCGGACGAGAGGGGATCGGCGGGCTCGCTGCCGGCCGCGGCGAGGACGCGGTACCGCTCGGCGTGCGCGACGACCGGGAGGATCGCTAAGGGGGAGTCCGCCGGGGCCTGTTCGGCGGCCCACGCCGCGAAGTCGTAGACCTCGTGCATGGGGTCCTGGCCGGCGTCCGCACGACGCTCGGCGAGCCGGGCGATCATCAGGTGGTGGGCCTGGTGGTGCTCGGCGTGGCGGTGCCTGACCTCGTCGAAGAGCCGCACGACGTCGTCCTCGGTGCCCAAGGCGCGTTCCAGCGTCAGCAGGGCGAGCCAGGGCGTGGGGTCGTCGGGGACGAGACCGGTGGCCGTGCGACAGGCGGCGCGCGCGGCATCGGGGCGGGCCTTGCCGTTCAGCGCGCGCTGAACGGTGGCGAACCCGATGAGCACGGCGGCGTCGACGGACTCCGGCTCGGCGATCTTCCAGTCCTGGGCCCAGGCCAGGGTGCTGCCCTCCTGGGCGAGTACGGAGATGCGGTGGCCCCGCCGGTCCCAGTCGTCGCCGGTGTCGACGAGCAGACCGCGGACCACGGACCAGCGGCCCTGGGTGAGCGCGGTACGCGCAGTGGCCAAGGGTGCGTCATCGAGGGCCGCGTCGAAGACGTGCGGGCCGCGCTTGCGCGAGCGGCCCAGAGGCGGTGGGGGTGGCGTCACCGCGGGACTTCCTCCCCGACACGGTGTGTTGAGCGAATGATCACGGACAGCAAACAGGCACCAGGTGCCCCGAGTCAAGAGCGGCCGGATCACCTACACGTGTCAAGTACCCGTTCGGACGGTCGAGTTGTCCCTTGGATGCCGCTTCATCCCCAGTCGACTTGGGCCGGGTCGGGTTCAACGACCTGCTGGTTCCTTGATCGTTCGGGAACGATCCGGGTCGACGCGGGCGAATGAGCGGGAGGTCGTACGGGATTGACGTGCGGTTCGTAGGACGTCCTACCCGCCGGTCCTCGGCGGCACGCCTGCGGGCGGCCGGTTCCGGGGCGGCGGTACCGACGGCCCGGTTTCCGGAGCCGGTACCTACGGACCGGTTTGGGGGGGCGGGCGTCGACGGCCCGACTTCCGGGGCGCGGGGCGGTTGCGGGCAACCCCGCGCGCGACGCCGGTCGGCACACCGCGCGGGCCGCCCACCAAGCCGGCCGTACGCCGTGCCGGCGGATCGGTCAGCCGACCGCCGCAGCCGCGGCCCGGCCCGCCGCACGGCCGGAGAAGAGGCAGCCCCCGAGGAAGGTGCCCTCCAGGGCGCGGTAGCCGTGCATCCCCCCGCCGCCGAAACCCGCCGCCTCGCCCGCGGCGTACACCCCGCCGAGCGGTTCGCCGCTCTCGGTGAGGACCCGAGAGTCGAGGTCGGTCTCCAGTCCGCCCAGGCTCTTGCGGGTCAGGACGCTGAGCCGCACCGCGATCAACGGGCCGGCCGCCGGGTCCAGCAGGCGGTGCGGGGCGACCGTGCGCACCAGCCGGTCCCCCAGGAACGCACGGGACCCCCGGATCGCGGTGAGCTGGAGGTCCTTGGTGAACGGATGGGCGACCTCGCGGTCACGCGCGACGACGACCCGGCGCAACTCCCCCTCGTCGATGAGGTCTTCCCCGGCAAGGGCGTTCATGCCGCGTACCAGTCGGCCGAGTTCGCGTTCGACCACGAAGTCCGCACCGTGGTCCAGGAACGCCTGGACGGGGGCGGGCACCTGTGCGCGGGCCCGGGCGAGCACCCCGCGCACGGAACGACCCGTGAGGTCGGGGTTCTGTTCGGAGCCGCTGAGCGTGAACTCCTTGCCGATGATGCGCCGGTTGAGGACGAACCAGCTGTGTTCGTGGCCCGTCCGCATGAGGTGGTCGAGGGTGCCCAGGGTGTCGAAGCCGGGGAACAGCGGAACGGGCAACCGGTTGCCGCGCGCGTCCAGCCACAGCGAGGAGGGGCCGGGCAGCACGCGGATGCCGTGGCCGTCCCAGATGGGGTTCCAGTTGTGCAGCCCCTCGGTGTAGTGCCACATCCGGTCGCCGTTGACCAGGTGGCCGCCGGCCGCCTCGGTGATCTGGAGCATCAGCCCGTCGACGTGTGCGGGCACCCCGCGGACCATGTGCGCGGGCGGGGTGCCCAACCGGGCGGGCCAGTTGCGGCGGACCAGCCCCAGGTTCCCGCCGATGCCGCCGGACGTGACGATCACGGCCTGGGCGCGCAGTTCGAACGAACCGGTCACGGTGCGGCTGCTGGGCCTGCCGCGGGCCACCTCCGAGTGGTCGAGGACCTCCCCGCCCACCGTGTCCACCGCCGCGGCCGGGCCGGACAGGGCGGTCACCCGGTGCCGGAACCGGAGGTCCACCAGGCCCCGGGCGGCACCCTCGCGGACCCGGCGGGCGAAGGGGGCGAGCAGGGCGGGGCCGGTGCCCCAGGTGAGGTGGAAGCGGGGCACCGAGTTGCCGTGGCCGGTCGCGTCGTAGCCGCCGCGCTCCGCCCACCCGACGACCGGGAAGAAGCGCACCCCCCGCCGGTGCAGCCAGGAACGCTTCTCCCCCGCGGCGAAGTCCACGTACGCCTCGGCCCACCGGCGGGGCCAGTGGTCCTCGGGGCGGTCGAAGCCGGCGCTTCCCAGCCAGTCCTGGAGGGCCAGGTCCCGGCTGTCGCGGACGCGCATGCGGCGCTGCTCCGGGGAGTCGACGAGGAAGAGGCCCCCGAAGGACCAGTGCGCCTGGCCGCCGAGCGACTGCGCGGGCTCCTGGTCGAGGAGGATGACCTTGCGGCCCGCGGCCACGAGTTCCGCGGTCGCCACCAGGCCCGCGAGGCCCGCGCCGATCACGATCGCGTCTGCGTCGTACGCCATGCGCCGTCCCTCCGGTCCACCGGGACCCCCCGTTGCACCGGCGGCTCGGCGCCCGGGTGGGATACTGGGGTTACTGGTGAGTCAGATCCTTGGGGGGCGGGGTGACCCGCGTCAACCTCTCGTGACGGGGATCCTCGCTCGGTGCGGCCTCCGGTGCGGGCGTGGCCGGAACGCACCGGCCACGGATCACGGTGCCCGGCGCTCCGGGCCGGACGGTCGTGAGGTGGTCTGCGGCGTGTCGGTACTCGTGCTCGTCCTGGCCGTCGGCGCGGCCTGTTGCCTGGGGTTCGGGTTCGTCCTCCAACAGGACGCGGCCCAGCGGGCGCCGCTCGGCGACTTCCTCTCCTTCCGGCTGCTGCTGGACCTCGTGCGGGTGCCGCGCTGGCTCGCCGGCATCGGGCTGATGGTGTGCGGCATGGTGCTCGGGGCCCTGGCCCTCGGGCACGGGCAGCTGAGTCTGGTGGCGCCCCTGCTCGCCACCCATCTGCTGTTCGCGCTGGCCCTGTCCCGCTGGCTGACCGGGCAGCCGCTCGGCGCCCAGGGGTGGACGGGGCTGGCCCTGCTCGCGGGCGGGGTGAGCGCCTTCATCGTGGCGGGGAGCCCCCGGGCCGGGGAGGCGGTCGCCGACCCGTTCCGACAGTGGCTGATCATCGGACTGGTACTGGGGGCCGCGGCGCTGCTCGTCGGGCTGGCGCTCCGGGCCCGGCTGGTCATGGCGCCGGTGCTGCTCGGGGGCGCGGCCGGGCTGCTGTACGGCGTACAGGACGCGCTGACCCGGGTGACCGGGCTGCGGTTCGCCGACTCCGGTATCGGCTCGGTGATCACCTCCTGGCAGCCGTACGCGGTACTGGCGCTCGGCGTCACCGGGCTGCTGCTCGTGCAGAGCGCCTTCGAGACGGCGCCGCTGCGGATGTCGCTGCCCGCACTGACCGCCGCGCAGCCGCTGGCCGGCATCCTGTGCGGGGTCGGGTTCCTCGGGGACCGACTGCGCACCGACTCCGCCGCGCTGGCCTGGGAGGCGGCGGGCCTGGCGGCGGTGGTCGGGGGGATCGTGCTGCTCGGGCTGCACCCGGCCATGCCCCGGGGCGCGGAGAAGTACGCCCGGGCCGGCGACCTGCACCACGGGACGGTCCCCGGCTCGCCCTGACCTGCGCCGACCTCCGACGGGACCCGATCGGCGGCGCCGCGGGGGTGGTGCTTGGATGGGGGGATGAGTGACGGTGGCACGGCCGCGGACGAGGTCCTCGACGTCGTGGACGAACAGGACCGGGTGGTGGGGCGCGCGTCCCGGGGCGAGGTCTACGCGCGCGGACTGCTGCACCGCTGCGTGTTCGTGTTCGTCCGGGACCCGCAGGACCGGGTGTTCGTCCACCGGCGCACCGCCACCAAGCTGGCCTTCCCCTCCCAGTACGACATGTTCGTCGGCGGGGTGGTCGGGACCGGGGAGAGCTACGCGACGGCCGCGCTGCGGGAGGCGGAGGAGGAGTTGGGGGTCACGGAACTCCCTGCGCCCACGCCCCTGTTCACCTTCCTGTACCGGGACCCCAAGACGGGGAACGGCTGGTGGTCGGCCGTCCACGAGGTGCGCTGCACCGGGCCCGTCCGGCCGCAGGTCGAGGAGGTCGACTGGCACGCCTTCCTGCCCGAGGAGGACCTGCTGGCCGTGCTCGACACCTGGACCTGGGTGCCGGACGGCCTGGAGGCGTACCGCCTGCTGCGGGAGCACCGGGCGGCCGGACGGGCGTCCGGGTGAGCGGGGGCGGGGGGCGCGTATCCGGGGCCCTGTCGTCCCTGCGGCTCTGGTTCGCGCCGCAGCGGATCGCCGAGGAGGGCGACACCCCGGACTACCGCTTCTCGCTCGCCAACGAGCGCACCTTCCTCGCCTGGCTGCGGACCGCGCTGGCCCTGATCGGCGGCGGTTTCGCGGTGGACCAGTTCCTTCCCGACCTGCGGTGGGGCTGGCGCGTGGGGCTGGCCCTCGCGCTCCTCGGCGCGGGGGTGCTGTGCGCCCTGCGCGCGGTGAACCACTGGGTGCGCTGCGAGCGCGCGATGCGACGCGGCGAGGACCTGCCCGTGTCGCGCTTCCCCGCCCTGCTGAGCCTCGTCGTGGCGATAGTGGCCGTGGCGATGGTCGTGATCGTGCTCGCGGGCTGGGCGGAATGACCGGCCGGGTCCGTGATCCGGGACTGCAACCTGAGCGGACCAGGCTGGCGTGGCGGCGCACCACGCTGACCGCCACGGTGGTGGCCGTGCTCGCGGTGCGGGCCGCCGCGGACGGGGGGTCGGCCGTGGTCTGCACGGTGGCCGGCGGGCTGTGCGTCCTGGTGTGGCTGGGGTTCCTGGCGGTGGCGCACCGCAGGACGTGGCAGCTCTCCGGGGCCGTGCCCCCGCCGCCGTTGCCGCCGCGGCTGGCTGCGGTCACGGCCCTGGGCACGGTCGTCCTCGCGGCGTGCGCCGCGGTGGTCGTGTTCTGACCGGCGCGGTGATCAGGGGCGCAGGGCGCGCATCAGCAGGCCGGCCAGGTGGTCGGCGATCTGCCGGGGGCTCAGGGGGCCGTCCGCCCGGTACCAGGCGGGTAGGTGGTGGACCGAGCCGAAGTGGTAGTCGACCACGAGGTCGGCCGGGGTCGCGGTGGAGAACACCCCGCTGGTCTGGCCCTCTTCGATGAGCGCGCGGAAGCACTCGTGGTAGTGCCGGCGTTCGGCCCGTACCTGCCGCAGCTTCTGGGGGCTCAGTTGGTGCATGGAGCGTTGGAAGATGACCGCGTCGTCGAGGTTCTCCAGGGTGGTGACCACGACGTCGGCGGCGGCGTCCCGCAGCCGGTCCGTCACGGGGGCGTCGGCCCCGGCAACGGCGTCGAGGCGTTCCTGCTGGAGCCGTAGCGTCCGCGAGTAGACCTCCTGGAGCAGGTCCTCCTTGGAGCCGAAGTAGTGGTAGAGCGCGCCCTTGGTGACCCCGGCCGCCTCCACGATCTCCTGTACGGAGGTGCGGTCGTAGCCCCGGTCGGCGAAGAGGCGGGTGGCCGCCGCCAGGAGTCGCTGCGGGACGGTCGTTCCGTCTCCGTCCTTCGTCTTGGGCACGTGGGCACCCGCCTTCCTGTGTCGTGGGTCGTCGTCCGGGCGCCGGCATCAATGGCGGCTGCGGCTGCGGCTGCGGCTGCGGCTGCGGCTGCGGCCCGAGGATCTTCCCACCCCGTCCTCGGCCGCCGCGCGGGCGTGCGGGCATGTACGAGGGGGTGCGGAGGAGGTCCACACGCGCCGCCCGTGACGCCCGTGACGCGTGGGGTGGGGGGACCGTCGCGTCGTCGATCGGGCGGGTCCGCAGGAGCGTCGGTGATCGCACGGTGCCCGGGAACGGCACCGGCCCACCGCACCCCACCGCACCGCATCGCCCCGTGTTTCGACGCCGGCCGTGCGGGCGGTGCGTCGTGCACCGGTTCGCCCCCATCGGCCTGGACCTTACCCCCGGGCGCGCCGCACGAGCGCGGGCAGGTCCACCGGGGGAACCGGGGGTGGCGCGGATCGCCCGTGTCCGACACATTCCGCAGGAGCGGACCACACGCTAGCGTGCGCGATCATGACCGTTTCCGCCTGCGGAAGGGATCGAATATGACGTGTTCCGTTCGAGAGTGTGCGATGACGGAGGTCGGCCGATGACTCTCTCCCGTCGAGGACTCCTGGCCGTCACCGGGGGCGCGGTGGCCGCGGGCGGCGCGGTCGCGTCCGCCCCGCCCGCGCTCGCCCACACCCCGCGGGGCCGCCGCCCCACCCGCACCGGTTTCGAGCGCCTGGCCACGGGCGGCTACGCCCAGTTGAGCGGCGACCGGGTCGGCATCGTCACCAATCCGACCGGGGTGACCCGCGACGCCCGGCACATCGTGGACGTCATGCATCTGGACGAGCGGGTGGACCTGACCGCGGTCTTCGGCCCGGAGCACGGCTTCCGGGGCACCGCGCAGGCCGGCGGTTCGGAGGGCCGCCACGACGACCCGGCGACGGGACTGCCCGTCTACGACACGTACCGGCTGACCGGTGAGGCGCTGGCGGAGGTCTTCCGGACCTCCGGGGTGGACACCGTCGTCTTCGACATCCAGGACGTCGGCGCCCGCTTCTACACCTACATCTGGACGCTCTACGACTGCATGGTGGCCGCGCAGTTGGCGGGCCGGCGCGTCGTGGTGCTCGACCGTCCGAACCCGGTGACCGGCCGGGCGGCGCTCGGGCCGTCGCTGCGCAAGGAGTTCGCGACCTTCGTGGGCCGCGAGCCCATCGCGCAGGCCCACGGCATGACCGTCGCCGAACTGGCCCGGCTGTTCAACGCGGAGTTCCTGGAGCGCCCCGTGGAGCTGGACACGGTCCTGATGTCCGGCTGGCGGCGCGCCGACTTCCCGGACGCGACCGGGTTGCCGTGGGTGCCGCCGAGCCCCAACATGCCGACCCCGGACACCGCGCTCGTCTACGCGGGCACGTGCCTGTTCGAGGGCACCAACCTCTCCGAGGGGCGCGGGACCACCCGCCCCTTCGAGTTGCTGGGCGCCGAGGGGTTGGACGGCCGCTGGGCCGCCGCCGCGAACGACCTGGACCTGCCCGGGGTGCACCTGCGCGAGGCGTACTTCACCCCGACGTTCGGCAAGTTCGTCAACAAGACCGTCGGGGGCGTGCAGTTGCACGTCCACGACCGGGCGGCGTTCGACCCGGTCCGCACCGGGATCGGGCTGCTGGTCACCGCCAAGCGGACCTGGGACGACTTCTCCTGGCGGCTCGACCGCCGGCCCGACGGCACGGCGACGCACTGGGTCGACCACCTCACCGGATCGTCCCGGGTCCGCACGATGATCGACGCGGGCGCGGACACGGATGCGGTCGTGGGGGCCTGGCAGGGGGAACTGTCGGCGTTCCGCACCCTGCGACGGCGCTACCTGAGCTACAGCTGACCGAACGTGAGCGATGGCGACCGTTGGTGAACAGCTGGTGAAGGCGGCCTCTCATCTTCGATGGTGAACATTGGTCAACTTGCGCTCGCGGCCAAGGCTCCATCCGGCGGCGATGCGGGCAGAAGCGTCGAGTTTCGGCCAGATGAACACACCCTCCGAAGATGAGAGGGAGCCAATCCGGGTCCTCATTCGTCTACTCGACAACGCCCGAACGACGTCGAACGAGTGCTACCGCACAAGTGACGGAGGTGCAGGACGATGGCCGGATTCCGAAGTCTCGCCAGACAGGTGCGGGACCCCCGCAACGACCTGGCGCTACGGAGGTACTCCCTACGGAAGTGTCTGGAACGGTTCGCGCCCTACGGGCACCGTGCCACGTGGGACCACCTGTGCTCCCGGGCCGGGTTCGGTCCCGAGGACCGGTCGCCCGACCCGCTCCGGCTGGTGGCGGCGCTCGACGAGTTGGAGGACGCCCGTGCGGTGTGGCTCGCGTACGAGTCGGAGTTCGCGGCGCGACGGCGCAGGGAGAAGCACGGGGGGCTGCGCCGGCCCGGCAGCGTGGACGACTGGCACCGGCTGACCTGGGGCGGCTTCGGGGTCGCCTGGTGCCACGACCCGCAGCTGCACCCGCGGGCCCCGCTGGGCGAGGTGTTGCGGCGGTTGATCGCCGCGCTGGAACGGAAAGCGGGCGACGGCTGTCCCGTCTGCGGGGACGAGCAGTTGGTGTGGCGGCACGACCTCGCGCACGCCCCCTCGGCCGGTGCGGTGTGCCAGAGGTGCGGGATCGTCGTGCCGCGGCCCGTGTTGACCACGGCGGCGGTGGCCAGGGCGCGGCGGGCCCGGGCCCTGGTGGGCGTGTAGGCGGTCACTTTGGGGCCGGGGGTTCCACACGGGGCCGGCCCCGCGGTGCGTCGACCGGTTGTCGGGGCGACGAGCACCACGGGCGCACCCCGGGCGCACGGCAGGAGCTGCCGGGAGACGTCCGGAGCCGCCCGCACGGTTCACCGGACGACGGACGTCAGTTCGACGGCTCGCAGACGGTCGGGTCCCCGGGCCGGGATCCGGAACAGTCGTCCGCCGGGTCCGTCGCCGGCGGGGCGGGCTTGTCCAGCCGGGACGGGAGGAGCCGGGAGCCCGCGTTCTCCTCGCCGAAGACGTCGTCCGGGTTCGACAGGACGCAGGTCTCCAGGGACAGGCAGCCGCAGCCGATGCAGTCGGTGAGGTGGTTGCGCAGTCGTCCCAGTTGTTTGATCCGCTCGTCCAACTCCGCGCGCCACGCCCGGGAGAGCCGGGCCCAGTCCTCCTTGGTCGGGGTGCGCTCCTCGGGGAGCTCCGCGAGGGCGTCCCGAATGGTGGCGAGGGGAATGCCGACCCGCTGGGCGGCCCGGACGAAGGCGACCCGGCGCAGCGCGTCCCGGTGGTAGCGGCGCTGGTTGCCGGAGGTGCGCCGACTACAAATGAGCCCTTTGGACTCGTAGAAGTGCAGTGCGGAGACGGCTACTCCGCTGCGGGCGGCGAGTTGGCCGACCGTGAGTTCATGGACCTTGACCGGGATCTGGGGCACCCTTCGCAGCCTAATCCACCTCGCCGGGCAACCGGTCGCGTGCGCGTTGACACGGTCCGCCGGCCCCCCGATGCTGAGCGGGCGCCCGGAGGTCGTCGCAACGGCACGGTCGGGGAGGTCAGGGAGTGGCAGGGCCGAGGATCTTCACCTCCGTCGGGGAGCTGCGTGCCGCCGTCGGCGAGCCGTTGGGCCCCGGCGAGTGGCTGGAGATCGACCAGGATCGCGTCGATCTCTTCGCCGAGGCGACCGGGGACCACCAGTGGATCCATGTCGATCCGGACCGTGCGGCGGCAGGTCCGTTCGGTACCACCATCGTGCACGGGTACCTCACCCTCGCCCTGCTGCCCGTGCTGGTGCCGCAGGTCATGCGGGTCGACGGCGTGCGGATGGCCCTCAACTACGGCACCGACCGGGTGCGGTTCCCGGCCCCGCTCCCGGTGGGCTCCCGGGTCCGGGCGTCGGTGGTGCTGCGCGAAGTCCGGGAGGTGGACGGAGGCGTCCGGGTGACCGCCGCGGTGACGGTGGAGCGGGCGGGCGGCGACAAGCCGGTCTGCGTCGCGGAGTCGGTCTCCCGCTACTCCTTCTGAAGGCGCCCGCGCGGTGTCAGGGCGTCCGGTGCCCGACCATCCGCAGGACGAGGTCGGCGTAGAGCGCACCCACCTGGTCGGGGGTGCGACGCCCGGCGACGTTGAACCAGCGGGCGACGTCGATGCAGAGCGACAGCACGGCGACGGTGGTCCCGGGGACGTCCTCGACGTCGAACTCCCCCGTGCGCACGCCCTCCTCGATGAGGTCGCGGATCACGCCGTCGGTACGGCGGCGCAGGGCGACGATCTCCGCCCGGGCCTGCTCGCCGAGGGCGTCGAGTTCGTACTGCACGACCCGTGCGGTGGTGTGCTGGGCGGCGTGCCAGCCGACGAAGGACCGCACCGCACCGGCGAGCCGCTCCGCGGGGGTGCCGGGGGCACGGGACGCCTCGCGCAGGATGGCGAGGGCCTTGTCGTGACCGATCCGGCTGATCCGGTGCAGCAGCTCTTCCTTGGTCTTGTAGTGGATGTACAGCGCGGCCGGACTCATGCCGGCCCGGCCTGCGATGTCCCGGGTGGTGGTCGCGTGGTAGCCGCGCTCGGCGAACGCCTCCACGGCGGCCACCAGCAGCCGTCGGGCCGCGTCCGGCGTGACCTGGCCCCAGGGCGGGGTGTCGCAGCCGGTCTCGTCCGCCGCAGTCATCACGCGCTCCTCTTCTCGCCGGCCGGGCCCCTGGTCGGGCCCCTGACCGGGAGGCAACGATACCCCGAAGGTGAGCAAGCGCTTAGCGGAGGAAGGCGGGGCGCGCAGCCGGCTCAGAGCTTGTCGAACGGGTCGTGCGCGGCGAGCAGCTTGTCCACCCGGGCCTGGTCGACCCTGCTGACGATGCGGTCCGCCTCCTGGCGGTCCCGGATCACCTTGGCGAGCGTGAAGCTCGACGTGACGAGGTAGAGGACGGCGATGGCCAGGAAGGCCCGGACCCAGGAGTCCGCGTCCAGTCGGGCGATGCCGACCCCGGTGGCCCCGAGGGCGACCGCGAACGAGACGACGGCCTGGCCGTAGAACGCGGCCGTCGACTGCTGCTTGACCGATGATTCACTCATGGCCCCACCCTCGCCCCGGGCGGCCGGAACCACCTCCGTACGGGTACTCAGATCCGTACTCAGCACCCGCCCCGGCCTGCGCTCGCGCACCCTCGTCGGGGTGAGCGCCGGGACGCGTCCACGGCTCTACGATGTGGCGCATGGGCAGACCCCGCAGACCCCTCCTCAGCAAGGACCGCATCGTCGAGACGGCACTCGGCCTGGTGGACGCGGAGGGGCTGGCGGCCCTGTCGACGCGTCGGCTCGCCGCGGAGTTGGGAGTGAGCGGCCCCTCGCTGTACAACCACTTCCGGACCAAGGACGAGATCCTCGACGCGGTGGTGGACTCGGTGAGCGCGCAGGTCGACCTGTCGATGTTCGAGGACGACCGGGACTGGCGCACCGCCCTGCACGACTGGGCGCTGTCGTACCGGCGGGCCCTCACCGCCCATCCGCACGTCGTACCGCTGCTCGCGCGGGGCCCCGGCCGGCGGCCCGCCGCGCTGCGTCTCGCGGACGCGGTCTTCGGCGCGCTGGTGGACGCGGGGTGGCCCCCCGTGCAGGCGACCTCCGTCGGGGCGTCGATGCGGTACTTCGTCATGGGGGCGGCCCTCGGCTCGTTCGCCGGAGGGGTCGTCGACTCCCCGACGGAGGTCGCCCACGACCCGGCGGCCCGCTCCCGGCTCGGGCAGGCCCATCTGCTCGCGGAGCGGCAGCGGTCGGTCGACGACCGGGCCTTCGAGGCGGGGTTGGCCGCCCTGCTGGACGGGCTGGCCCTCCGGTTCGCCGTGCCGCCGCAGGCGCGGGTACGGGTGCAGGAGGGCTAGCGACCGGGCCCCGGTCCGGGCTTGCCGCGCGGCGGCAGGGCCAGGCCCCCCGAGGCGAACAGCAGGACGCCGAGGAGGACGAACGGGGCCGCCGTCCCCGCGGCCCCGGCCACCAGGCCCGCGGCGGCCGGCGCGGCGACCTGACCCAGCCGGTTGCCGGTGAGTCGCAGGGCGAGTGCGGTGGAGCGGGCCTCGGGCGGGGCGGCCTGGACGACGGTGGTCATCGACAGGGGCTGCCCGACCCCGAGGCAGAAGCCGAGCAGCGCGAGCATCAGGGCGAGCCCCCACACCGGAACGGGCAGCGCCACGCCCGCGCACAGGACGCCCGCCAGCAGACAGCTCGTCACCAGCAGGGCGGTCCGGCCGACGAGCCGGATCATCGGCGTGATCACCAGTCGGCAGGCGATCGTCGCCGCGGCCCGCAGGCTGAGCAGCAGTCCGACGACCAGCGGGCTGATCCCCCGTTCTTCGCCGACGACGGGGAGGAAGGCGGTGAGCACGTCGGTGGCCGACAGCACCGCCAGGCTGATGACGATGCCGCCGGGCACCCCCCTGGTCCGCAGGATGCGGTGGACGGGGACCGGCGCGCTGCGCGCGGGGGCCGGCCCGGCGGGCGCCCGGTGCTCCACCCGCCACAGGGAGCTGAGGCCGACGGCTCCGGTGATCGCCGCCACGAGGAGGGCGAGGGCGCTGGTCCGGGCCAGTTCGGCGCCCTGGCCGGAGACGACGAGTCCCGCGCCGATCGGGCCGATCAGCTGGCCGAGGGAGGCCCCGATGGTGAAGTGCCCGAAGTTGCGGTCCTGGTCCTCGGGCGCCGACTGCCGGGCGACCAGCGATTGGGCGCCGATCACGAAGCACAGGTGGCCGAGTCCCATGACCGCGCTCCAGGCGGCGATCGCGGTCAGGGAGTCGGCCGTGCCGCTGAGTGCGCACCCCGCGGCGATGAGGACCACCCCGGCGGGCAGCAGGGGGGCGCAGCGGCCGTGGTCGGTGCGGCGGCCGAGGGGGACGGCGGCGAACAGCGGGAGGAGGGCGTAGACACCGGCGATGACGCCGACGGCGCGTTCGTCGGCGCCGAGTGCCAGCGCACGGTACGACACGGCGGGCCGGGCCATCGACACCGCCGCCTGCGCGAAGGCGAAGGCGATGACGAGGCGCAGCAGCCAGTGCCGCTGCGGTCCGCCGGACGTACCGGTGGGTATGTGCAAGGCGCCTCCCGGGGCGGTGCCCACCGCCGTCGGGCGGGCCACAACAGGGGCGGCGGGCGGGCGCCGGGGGTGGCAGTACC